>CAYPKE010000008.1:0-32280 GCA_964411235.1 uncultured Syntrophales bacterium | reverse complement strand
GGATGTGCTGGCGCGCTACCGGGAACGCTTTTTACACGTCCTGGTGGACGAGTACCAGGACACGAACCGGATTCAGGCGGAAATCGTCGATCTTTTGGCTTCCGGACACCGAAACCTGATGGTGGTGGGAGACGACTCCCAGAGCATCTATGCCTTCCGGGGGGCTAATTATGAAAATATTCTGCACTTTCCCGAGAAATACCCTGATTGCCGCATCTTTAAACTGGAGACCAATTACCGCAGCACGCCGGAGATTCTGCATCTGGCCAATCTCTGCATCGTACGCAATGAGCGGCAGTTCCGAAAAGACCTGAAATCCGTCCGTCGCTGCGGAATCAAGCCCGCCGTCGTGCCCCTGCGCAATGCCTATCAGCAGGCCGAGTTCGTGGCGCAGCGGATTCTGGAACTGAACAGCGAAGGGGTTCCCCTGAGCGAAATCGCCGTCTTGTACCGTGCCCACTACCATTCCATGGAATTGCAGATGGAACTGACTAGGCGTCGTGTTCCCTTTGAAATCCGTTCCGGCATTCGTTTTTTCGAGCAGGCCCACGTCAAGGATATCGTCTCTTTCCTCCGGATTGCCGCCAATGCAAGGGACGAACTGGCCTGGCGGCGCGTTCTGGGGCTTTACCCCAAGATCGGCAAGGCGACGATTGAAAAGATCTGGACGCGCCTGGCGGAACAGGCGGACCCCCTGCTCGCACTGCTGGGCGAATCCATCCTAAGCAAGGCTCCCAAAGGGGCCGTCCCCGGTCTGGAAAAATGCCGCCAAACCTTTCAGGAAATTTGCAGCCTGCCGTTGCCTTTGAATCCCCGGGATGCGGTCCAGTGCGTCATGCAGCACGGATATGGCGACTACATTCGGAGCAAGTATCCGGATTGGGAATCCCGGGAAGATGATCTTGTGCAGCTGGCGGTTTACGCATCGAAGTTTTCCGACCTCGATGCCATGCTCGGCGAACTCGTGCTGATGACCAATACGGAAGAGGAGGGGGGGACGGTTGACGAACCGTTGCGGGAGCGGGTTGTTCTAACGTCGATTCACCAGGCGAAGGGCCTCGAATGGTCTGTTGTCCTGATGATCTGGTGCAGTGAAGGTATGATGCCCCTGGCGAGGGCCCTGAAGGAACCGGGAGGCGAAGAGGAGGAGCGGCGCCTTTTTTATGTCGCCGTCACGCGTGCAAAAGACCAGCTTTACCTCTGTTATCCTTTGTACCAGCCGAACCGGAGCATGGGGTATCTGCCTGCAAGCCCTTCCCGTTTTATCCGGGAACTTACGTCGGTTTCGACGCAAACCCGCGAAAAACCCTTCGATCAGTGGCTTATCGACGAGTCCTTTCTGTAGATGGCTTGTACCACCGGCATTCCGTCCCTGCAAAATGCCCGGCAGCCTTTCATAAAGTATTGACATTATGAAAGGATTACAGTACTGATCGGAACGTTAAGAAAAGCGATCCGGTCGGATGGACTTAATTCAGGATATGCATACTTCTTTTATCGGCAGGAGGCACAGATGATCAAGAGAATCAAGAATATTGCTTATTCGCTTATTATTCTCGTTATTTTATCATGTTTAATCCCGTGTTCCCTGTTATACGCCAATCCGCCGATCACGCAGTCTCCGCTTTCTGTGCCGGTGCCGAAGGTGTTGCAGACACCGCTCTCCATCAGCAAAACGAATATCGCCACCATGTCGCTCCACGACAGGTTACTGGCGGAAATCGATAAGATGCACAAAGCATATTCAAAGATAAAATTTAGAGATTGTCCCAGCGGCTGGTTTGGTCTGGAGGAGGTTTATTACAGCGGGTTAAACAGCTATGTCAAGCGTTGTGCCAAAAAAAGCTATTCAGTACAGGATCAGAAGAACGCCGGATGCCTGGGCAGTGAAACGGTTGATCAGTGCACAAACAAGCTCTTTCGATATTGTCTCAGCCGGTATGAGCAGGATAAGACCGGCTACAAGCACAACGAAGGGACCCTGAAATCAAGGATGGCGAAGGGCATCGAAAAATCGGACAGCATCAGTAAAAGCGCCAGGGAGTTGTCATATTCATTGAAGACCATCAATGCCTTGATGCCATAAAGTGCGAACAGTCCGAACAAAGGGATTTGCGGTAAATGTCTAAGAAGACAAACTTATCAACGGTAAACCCCCTATACGAAGGGGCTCCTTTAATGATTCAATGCAAACAGGTATTGGCAGGATAGTGAAGAAATAATCGGTGGCTGTCTGCACGACGGACCAGGCTTTTTCCTGAACCAAGCAGGCAGTTCTGAAGTCAGGACCTTGATTAAAACGCGCAATTTTTCTCGCCGGGTTTCCGGCAAACCGATTCCACCGACACAGTCAAAGGCAAATGCATCAGGGAGCAGGATTGCGTTCTCAAGCGAGACAGGCGAGAAGGGGTCCTTGCACTGCGGCTTGCGAAAGGAGCGGAAATCTGACGTTAGCGGGGGAGAAGGATATGGAGGAACAGTTGAACGATGAATGGAAAGCCAACCTATGAAGACCTGGAAAAAAGGATAGGATCACTTGAGCAAGAAATAAGCGGCTACAGGAAAGTTCAGGAGGAATTGCGGGAAGCAAACCGCCTTCTCGAAGCGGTTCTGGACGGAGTTCAGGATATCATAGGAATACAGAAACCGGATCATACCATCGTCCGTTACAACCTTGCAGGGTACAGGATGCTGGGATTGGATCAAGGGGCGGTCGAAGGAAAACCCTGTTACAGCTTAATCGGCAGAAACAGGCCATGTCCCGTCTGTGCAACCAAACATGCCTTAACGAGCCGGAAGATCGAATCCGTGGATGTCTATTTCCGGGAACTGGATCGGCATTTCCTTTGCCGGAGCAACCCGGTTCTTGATGCACAGGGAAATGTTCAGTTCATCGTTGAACAGCTTCATGACCTGACAAAGCAAAAAGAATCAGAAACGGCGTTGCGTAAGAGCGAGGAAAAGTACCGCACATTGCTGGAGAATCTGAATGAAGTCGTTTTCGCACTGAATGACAAAGCAGTCATTACTTTTGTTTCATCAAGCATTGAAAGGATTGGCGGTCATAAACCGGAAGAATTGACCGGGCGGGGATATATCGATTTCGTTCATCCTGACGACAGACAGGGATGCATCGAACAATTTCAGGAAATTCTGGCTGGTGTTGATGAACCTTCCGAATACCGGCTTTTAAAAAAGGACGGCACCCCTTTATGGGTAAGAACAAATGCCCGCGCCATATTCGACGACAACCACCAGGCCGAAATCCACGGCACCCTGTTCGACATCACGGAACGGAAGCTGACGGAGGAAAAACTAAGCCATACGCAACAGCAATTGATGACCGTTATGGACAGTATGGACGCCTTCGTTTACATCGCCGACATGAAAACCCATGAACTGCTGTTCGTCAATGAATACGGGCGAAAGGCCTGGGGAAACGTCGAGGGGCACTTATGTTGGAAAGCCCTTCAGAAAAGGCAGGAAGGGCCTTGTCCCTTTTGCACGAATGACAGAATCCTGGGGTCGGATGGTCTTCCCGGTGGCGTTTATGAATGGGAATTTCAAAATACGCTGAATGGAAGATGGTATGATTGTCGGGACAAGGCGATCAGGTGGCCGGACGGACGCACGGTCCGGATGGAAATCGCCACCGATATTACGGAACGAAAACACCTGGAAAATTCATTACGAAAAAGACTTGTTTATGAGCAAATGCTTTCCCGAATTTCTTCCCTGGCGTTTATTGCCGAGGATTTGCCGGGATTTCTTCATGAGAGCATTGCTATAATGGGACAAACCATGTCTGTCAGCCGTGCCTATCTCTTCGAGCATCGCGATGAGATTAACGCCATGGACAATACCCATGAATGGTGTGCCGAAGGTGTGACCCCGCAAGGGCATCGTCTGCAGGGTTTATCCGGCGACATGTTTCCGTGGTGGATGGCAATGCTCAGGTCCGGCCAGAACCTCGTTTTCTCGAACATCGAAGACATTCCGGATGAGCAGGCCAGGCAAACCCTGAGGCAGCAGAACATCCTGTCCGTCCTTGTCGTGCCACTTTTTGTCGGGGGGCGCTATTACGGGTTTCTCGGTTTCGATGAATGCCGGTATCATCGTGAATGGCCGCAGGAAGATGTCGAGATTCTTTTGGCCATAGCCAGGATTCTTTCCGTCATTGTTGATCGCAAGGGCGCAGAGATGGCCTTGCGTGAAGGGGAAGCCTTCCAGAGGATTCTCCTGAATCTCGCAACCGGTTTCATTAATCCCCCACTGGAACAATTCGATGCGGCGATCAATGAAATGCTGGCGAAAATCGGAAGGTTTACGAAGCTGGATCGTGCCTATGTGTTCAGGCACGACCACTTGCGACATGTCACCTCCAATACACATGAGTGGTGCAATGAAGGGATTAAACCCCAAATCGCCAACCTCCAGGAGACACCGTTTGAATTTTTCGCCGATATGATCGCAATCTGGCAGAAAGGAGAAATCGTCCACATCCCGAGCGTTGCGGCCATGCCGGAAAAACATGCCATGAAAACAATTCTGTCGAATCAGGGAATTCAATCCCTGGTGCTGATCCCACTGTTTGATGGAGAAGTGAATTGCGGTTTTGTCGGATTCGACGCCGTGAAGAAAGAAAAGGTTTTTACGGAAAAAGAAATCGCCCTCTTGGCTGTGTTGGCGGAAATCATTGAAAACGTTCTTGCCAGAGAAAAAGCCGAGGAGACCTTGAGGGAGAGCGAAGAGCTTTACCGAAACCTGTTTGCCCATCACGCCGCCGTAAAACTCATTATCGATCCCGAGACCGGGAGTATTGTCGACGCCAATGAATCAGCCGTCCGGTACTACGGGTGGCCTCCCGAGATGCTGAGACAGATGAAGATTCAGGATATCAACACGCTTGCCCCCGGCGATGTCGAAAAAGAAATGCATAAGGCCGTCAATGAAAAGAGGACACATTTTGAATTTCGCCACCGTTTGGCAGACGGTTCGATAAGGGATGTCGAGGTGTTCAGCAGCAGAATCAACATCCGTGGAAAGAACCTTCTGCATTCCATTATTCATGATATTACCGATCGCAATCAGGCCGAGCGGGATCGCAAAGATTTGCAGGAACGCCTGCAGCGGGCGGAGAAAATGGAAACGATCGGTTTACTCGCTGGTGGTGTTGCTCATGATCTCAACAACGTTCTGGGGATTGTGGTCGGTTATTCGGAGCTGCTCCTTTTTAAAATGGACGAAACCAGTGGCATCAGGCGCGAAGTCCGGAAAATCATGGACGGCGGGGAGCGTGCCGCAGCCATTGTGCAGGACCTCCTGACCCTGGCGAGGCGCGGGGTTCAAAACCGCACGATCGTCAATCTCAACACCGAGATCATTAAATGTCAGCAAACGCCTGAATTTCAGAAGCTCCGGTCTTTTCATCCAAACGTGCGGATCACGACAAATCTGGAAGTGGATCTGCTGAATGTAAAGGGCTCTCCCGTATACCTCGGCAAGGTGTTCTATAACCTGCTATCCAATGCCTTGGAAGCCATGCCGGAGGGAGGGACTGTCAGCGTCTCAACGCGCAATGTCTATCTGGATCGGCCCGTTCTTGGATATGATAAGATCCGGGAGGGGGATTATATCGTGCTCTCCATTTCCGACACGGGAGAAGGAATTTCTGCTGTGGATATCAAACGCGTCTTCGAACCCTTTTACACGAAAAAAGTTATGGGGCGAAGCGGGACGGGATTGGGGCTGGCTGTAGTCTGGGGAACGGTCAAAGATCATAACGGCTACATCAACGTGACAAGCGAGGAGGGAAAAGGCAGTAATTTCAGCCTGTACTTTCCAGTGACGAGGGAGGAGATTGCCGTCGACACCGCTTCCGTTCCGGTCAAGGAATATACAGGTCATGCTGAATCAATTCTGGTTGTGGACGATGTCGCCGGTCAGCGGGAGCTTGCCGTCCAGATGCTGCAGCGGCTGCAATACGACGTAACAGGAGTATCCAGCGGCGAGGAAGCCTGTGAATATCTGAAGACGCATAAAGTTGACCTGCTGGTTTTAGATATGATCATGGACCCCGGCATGGACGGGCTGGAATCTTACAGGAAGATTCTGGAAATCCATCCGAAGCAAAAGGCCGTTATCGTTAGCGGCTTTGCCGAGACGGCCCGGGTTGCCGCAGCCCAGGCGTTGGGGGCGGGCTCTTATGTAAAGAAGCCTTATGTGATGGAAAAACTGGGTCTGGCTATCAGGAACGAACTCGAAAAGCTTTAAGCACGGCGCCTTTGCCAAAGCCTTAAACTATGCCGGCTATGCTTCATCGATGCGGATGACCGGTGTTGTGTCTCTGTGATGTGATTCGCCATCCTTTCCATAATATGCGTTGACAGGAAAAAGCACGGCTCCTATACTTTTCCTGTGCTCGAAAGAGACCCCGGTGACGTTCTAATGGGGAATCGAGTGGTGATTTGATTCAAAGATGGCAAAAAAAATGTACTCGGGCAGACATGGCAAAGGGAACCGGCTTTCTGAATTAGGCGGGTATCGGGCCGGTCGCGGGGGAGTGTTAAGCGAATTTTGCGGCCCTCCTGTTGACACGGGTTTGGAGCGTGGATATTTTTAGGACGTCTTGGCTAAGCCGGCAACGATGAAAAGAGCTATTTTCAGGGATGCCGGGGAGCGATCGTAACGGAGAAGATCAAACCGAAACACAAACCATCAACAAGAAGGAGGAAAAAGTCTATGTTCAGAAAAATATCCCTAACCCTGATCCTTGCCATGGTTATGATGGCCTTTTCCACGGCGGTCCTGGCACAGCAACCCCTTAATCCGCTCGTTCAATCGATGGTTGACAAAGCAAAGGCGGAGGTGAAGAAAGTAACCGCGGCCGAGGTTAAGGCGTCGCTGGATGCCAAGGCGGACGTCATCTATCTAGATGTCCGCGATCCCGACGAATTTGCTGGCGGTCATATTCCCGGAGCCGTGAACCTGTCCCGTGGAAAACTCGAGTTCCGCATTTTTACGGTCGTACCCAAGCAGGATACCAAAATCTATGTCTATTGCCTGACGGCGGCACGTTCCGCCCTGGCCACGAAGACCCTCAATGATCTGGGATACAAGAATGCCGTTCTGATGAATGCCTCCTGGGCCGACTGGGTAAAGGCCGGGTATCCGGTCGCGCGATAAACAGAGTGGAGAGAAAGGCGCCGAGGTTACTCCCCGGCGCCCTTATCATTGCCTAACAGGGAATCGAGGGGTTCATGGGAGAAAAAACGATGCAGATATCCCGGCGCGGTTTTCTGAAAGGAACCGCCGTCACAGCAGGCGTTGCCGGTCTGTCGCTGGCGAACCTGAGTTGGAGCGAACGAGCGGATTCCAAGGTCATATCGGTTCAGGCAACCAAGATTCCGTCGACCTGCAACGGCTGCGGAAACCGGTGCGCCATTTTCGCTTATGTCAAGGAAGGCCGGATCTGGAAGGTCATGGGAAACCCCAAAGCCAACGGCAATCGGGGAGTCCTCTGTGCTAAGGGTCACGGCTACCTTCACGAGATTTACAACCCCAACCGGATCCGCTCACCCTTGAAGAAGGTTAACGGCCGCTTTGAGCCGATTTCATGGGACCAGGCCTACCAGGAAATATCCATGCGGATCAACCTGCTTCTCCTGGAGAACGGACCGGAAACAATCTTCTGGGTTAATTATCCGCAGGCCGACCATAACTACGCCCTGCGTTTCATGCACGCCCTGCGGTCGCCTCATTATTTCAATCACGGGGCAACCTGCTTTACTGCGCGAAACGCCGGGTGGCGTTACACGGTCGGGAAGCTTCCTTCCAACGACCTGGCGGACTCCCGCTACATCATGATTATCGGCAGAAACCCCGCGGGCGGGATCGACCTGGGCCAGGTCCAGGACCTTGTGACGGCCAAGCAGCGGGGTGCAAAGCTGGTCTGTGTCGATCCCCGGCACAATGAGACGGCGATTCTTGCCGACGAGTGGCTGGCCATAAAGCCGGGCACCGACTTGGCGCTGCTTCTTGCGATGATCCACGTGATGATCGAAGAAGAGCTCTACGACAGGGACTTCGTCGGCAACCATACGGTCGGATTCGAACAGCTCGAAACGGAAAGCGTCAATTACCCACCGGAATGGGCGGAGCGTGTCTGTGATATTCCCGCCGACACCATTCGCAGGATTACCCGCGAAATGGCCGAGCACAAACCCCGTGCGCTTATTCACCGGGGTTACCATGGCGCGTTTGGTTCCCAGTATCTCAACAGTTTTCAGACGGCTCGGGCAGTCGCCGTATTCAACAGCCTGCTGGGGAATATCAATCGCCGGGGGGGCATCTATTTTCCCCGTTCCGCCGAATTGGGGGAGTTGGCCCAGGCGCATCCCACACCGGAAGGCCCCCTGGTCCCGAAAGCCGACGGCACGGGAACACCGGGACGCTATCCGCTGGGTTCTTACGGCGACGGCATATCGCATGCCATTCCCGAACTGGCTTTGAGAGGCGTCCTGAAAGCCGGGTTTGTTTATCATCACAATCCGCTGAGGACCAATCCGAACCCCAAACGGGTTATCGCCGGTTATCGGAAACTCGACTTGCTGGTCGTCGTCGATCCGGTTCTTTCCGAGACGGCGTCCATTGCCGATTATGTACTCCCGCCCTCCCTTTACCTTGAAGCAGATGGGGTTGTGGATACACGCCATGCGGGGAAACAGGCCCAGGTGACCCTTCAGCAGAAGGCGATCGAGCCACTTTTTGATACCCGCTCCGGATTCCGGATCATCAAGGAATTGGCTCAAGCCTTGGGTGTCGGCAGATTCTTCAATTTCAGCCTCGACGAGGCCAACGAACTCAGGTTAAACCCTCTGGGTGTCAGCTTGACGGAGCTCAGGGAGAAAGGCCTGCTGACGGTGGGCGATCCCTGGGTGGAGGGTTTTACCGATGTCGAAACCCCGTCAGGGAAAGTGGAGATTTCCTGCGGCACGCTCCAAAATCTGGGATATGCCCCGGTGCCGCGCTGGGAAGAGCCGCTGGTATCACCCAAGGAGGAAGATCCCCATTCGTTCCGGTTGATTCATGGTAAACAGGCCTGGCATACGCATGCCATGACGGCAAATACCCCTTACCTGATGGAGATAAGCAGGCGCTACGACATGATCCGTCTCTGGATTAACCGTTCCCGCGGCGAAGCCATGGGGCTTCGTGACGGAGACCAGGTGTCTGTGACATCCCTTGTGGGTGAAGGGAAGATACGGGTGAAGCTGACGGAAGGGTTGCACCCTTCCTGTGTATGGCTTCCCAGCGGCTACGGTATTTATTCCAAGCACTTGACAACCGCTTACGATCAGGGCCTGTCCTATAACGACTTTTTGCCGACGCTTTTTGATCCGACCGTCGGGCATGCCATGTCGTCGGAGGTTATCGTTACCGTGAAAAAAGCGTAAAGGGTGAAACAATGGCGCGATACGGAATGGTCATCGATGAGACAAAATGTGTGGGCTGCTACGCTTGTCGCGTGGCTTGCCAGAACCAGAATCACCTGAGAGCCCACGAAGCCTACAATCATCTGGAGGAGCGTGAGTACGGGTCTTTTCCCGATTACACGCGGGAATTCTTACCCGTCCAGTGCCAGCACTGCGACAATCCTCCCTGCGTGTATGTCTGCCCCACGGGAGCTTCAATCAAGCGCCCGGACGGTATTGTCCTGATCAACGAAGAAGACTGCATCGGCTGCAAGTATTGCATCGCCGCCTGCCCCTATAATGTGCGCATTATCAAAAAGGAGGGCTATGTCGAAAAATGCCGCTTCTGTATCGAGTTCGTCGAGCATGGCATCGAACCGGCGTGTGTGACGACCTGCATGACCGGGGTGCGCCTTTTTGGCGATATGGATGATCCGAACAGCAAGATATCCAAATATATAGCCAAGAACCGTCATCGTTTGCGTCAGTTCAAAAGTGAATTGAATACGCGTCCCAGCATTTTTTATCAAAAAGGATGAAGAAATGACGGCAAAGGAAAAGGCCTCGTTCTGCGCTTTCGCCTCGATGCTGCTGGCCTTTCCGGAAGAGGAGACGCTTTTGATGCTCGAACGGGAAGACGTGAGGTCCTGGCTGAGGGTGCAGTCCGGCCAATGGTGCACCGATCCAGACGTGCCGGCGGCTCTTTTTGCCGGGACCGACCGGAAAGACCGGCTCACCGAACTATCGGGTGCCTATGACCGTCTTTTCGGCCAGTGGAACGGTACTGCCGTATCACTGGTGGAGTCAACCTACAAGCCCTGGTCTGCGGAACCGGACTGCGGCATGGTGTTCGCAAATTCAACGGGGCTGCTCATGGGGGATAGTGCCTTGCACATGAACGAGTTGTATAAAATCGTTCATGCGGAAGTGCCGCCCGAAATGAAAAGCATGCCCGACCACATCGTTTTTGAGCTGGAGTTTCTTTCCCTGCTTTATGATGCCGCCATGGAGGAGCATGCCCGCTGCTTCATCGCCGAGCATCTGGACTGGATAAGCCAGCTGAAGGCGGCAATTGAAAGGAGCGATCCGCATCCTTTTTACCGGAGCGTCGTTAAACTGATCGATTTGTTTATCAGGGAAGAACAGAAAACCGAAAAGGCAGAAGATCATGGACCGAAGAAGATTCATTGAGCTGGGATCGCTGGTTGTTTTAGCAGGGGCCGTAAGTGTTCTGGCGGGGTGCAAGAAGTCGGAGCGCCCACCGAAGGGGATGGGCAATCAGGAGCGCCTGTGGAAGGTCGCCGCCGGGATCGAAGAGGCCGAACAGCCACTGGAACCGGTTTATACCAAGGATACCCCCGCCTTTTTCCGTGATGCCTCATTCGGAAGGGTAGATCCGTCCTTCGTGCCGCAGACCACGGGAGGCGGCTGAAGCTAAACAGCGGACCTGCCGTGGGCAGGTCGTCAGGCGTTCGGATAGAAATCGGATGCAAGCCCTGCGGATTCCCCGTTCCGGTGTTCGATGATGCGGGAAAAACAGTGCCGGGCGGTCTGAAAAGGAGATGACCATGGAAGGAACCTATTTTGTTTTCTGGAACTGGCTTGTCGCAGTCTATCTTTTTGTGGCCGGTGTCAGCGCAGGATGCTTTGCCGTTTCGGCGATTGCCTATTTCATTGGCCCCAGGATCTATCAGGATATCTCCCGCATCGGCGCCTTGATCGCTCCTTTTCCTCTTTTTATCGGTATTGCCTGCCTGATTGCCGACCTGGAGCGGCCCTTGCTTTTCTGGAAACTGATGCTGACGGTCCAGCCATACTCGGTCATGTCCCTGGGGGCATGGCTTCTGCTTTTCTTTTCCGTGATCAGCTTTGTTTATTTTTACCTCTGGCTGCCGGAACGTTTCGATCTGGTCGATTTAATCAAAAAACCCGATCCGACCGGTGAAGCCGAGGAAACGGCCTGGACGGCTTTTCTCGAAAGATTTCGCCGCCAAAATCTGAAGAAAATCAAGGGCTGGGTGGCGCTTATTGGATTGCCCGTGGCGCTGATGGTGGGTATCTATACGGGGGTTCTCCTGGGCGCTCTTGTGGCCCGTCCATTTTGGAACAATCCCATGCTTCCCATGCTGTTTTTGGTATCGGCCCTGAAAACGGGAACGGCGTCGATCTGCCTTTACGGCTGCTTCATCAAGGGGTTCGGCGGCATGAGCCAGGAAAAAATGGAAACCAACAAGTTCATGGTGCATTCGCTGGATTTTGTGCTGATGGTGCTGGCGATTATCACGATATTTCTGTTTATCTTCGGCCTCTATATCTCTCCCCGCAGTTCGATCGGGGCCGCCCAGCTTATCATGGGAGGACCCTACACGCTCCATTTCTGGGGTTTGGTGGTGGTGCTGGGGATTCTCATTCCGCTTTGCCTGGAAATCTACGAACTGCTTCCCCATTTTGTCCGACAGGCGGCGATGCGGGAGCACAATCCCTGGATATCGGGCGTCATCACCGTTTCCGTTCTGATCGGCGGCTATGCCCTGAGGCATGTGGTCGTCTACGGCGGACAGGCGGCTGAACTGGCGTCACTTTGATTTTCAATAGACATGCAAAACGAGGAGAGCTTGCGGAGAAACCCTCCCCGTTTTGCGTTGCTCAAAAATATCAATTCGTCTTGTAGCTACTTCACCGTTTTCAGCGATAGTTCCATCAACTGCTCGACGGCCACCGCCGAGGGGGCATCGGTCAACAGGCATGTCGCCCTCTGGGTCTTGGGGAAGGCGATCACGTCTCGCAGCGATTCCACGTGGCTCAGGATCATCACCAGACGGTCCAGACCGAAGGCCAAGCCACCATGAGGCGGTGTGCCGTATTCGAGGGCATCAAGCAGGAACCCGAACTTGAGCCGGACTTCGTCATCTGACAGGCCGAGGACCTCGAAAATCTTGGCCTGCACGTCCTGCCGATGGATTCGGATACTGCCGCCACCGATCTCGGAGCCGTTAAGCACCAGGTCATAGGCCCGGGCACGAACCTTGCCCGTGTCGGTCGTCAAAAGGGGCAGGTCCTCTATGAAAGGTGACGTGAAAGGATGGTGGGTGGAAACAAACCGCTTTTCAGTATCGCTGTATTCCATCAGAGGAAATTCCGTAATCCAGGTGAACGCGAAACTTTCCGGATCGATCAGCTTCATTTTTCGGGCTAGGTAAACCCGGAGGTTGCCCAGGGTATCGTTGACGACGCCGGGGGCATCGGCGGAGAAGATCAGGATATTCCCTTCCCTGGCCTCCATCCGATCGTTGATCTGCTTGACCTCTTCCGGCTTAAGGAACTTGTAAATGGGTGAGGTCCAGTCTTCCGCATTGATCCGCGCCCAGGCAACTCCCTTGGAGCCGTAGATGGCGGCGAAATCTTTAAGTCCGTCGAGGTCTTTGCGGGAGAGCTGTTTGCCGTCATCGACGCGGATGGCCTTAACAACGCCGCCCGTTTCCGCAACTTCCTTGAAAAGGTTGAATGCTGAAGTCTTCATGATGTCCGTCAGATCGCACATTTCCATGGCAAAGCGGATATCCGGATTGTCCTTGCCGTAGCGCGCCATGGCGTCCTTGTATGGCAACCGCGGCAAGGGAAGCGTTAGCTCCTTCTCCAGGCAGGTTTTGAAAATATGTGCCATGAGACCTTCCATGGCGGTCATGATATCGTTTTCGTCGATAAAGGACATCTCGACATCGATCTGCGTAAACTCGGGCTGGCGGTCCGCACGGAGATCCTCGTCACGGAAACATTTGACGATCTGGTAATAGCGGTCGAAACCGGAAACCATCAGAAGCTGCTTAAAAATCTGGGGCGACTGGGGCAGGGCATAAAAAGTGCCGGGATTAACCCGGCTGGGAACAAGATAATCCCGGGCCCCTTCGGGGGTGCTCTTCGTCAGAAAGGGCGTTTCCACTTCGATGAACCCTTCGGACTGGAAATAATTCCGGGTCGCGGCGGCGACCTTGCTTCTCAAAACCAGGTTGCGCTGAACCTGCGGCCTCCGCAGATCGAGGTAGCGGTATTTCAGGCGCACGTTTTCAGAAACGTCCTGCCCTTCCTCCATGCTGAAAGGCGGTGTTTTCGATTCGTTGAGGATTTCCAGGTCCGTCACCATGACTTCCACTTCACCGGTGTCCATGTCCGGATTTTCCATGCCGTCGGGCCTTCGCCGCACTTTGCCGACAACCGCCAGAACATATTCGCTGCGGATCTTCCCTGCTTCGTCATGGGCGGCCGGAGAGACTTCGGGGTTGAAGACAACCTGTACCAGTCCTTCCCGGTCCCGCAGATCGACGAAAATGACGCCGCCATGGTCTCTTCGGCGATGGGTCCAGCCCATCAGCACCACTTCGCTGTCGATGTCCGAGGCGCGAACGGCACCGCAGTAGTGGGTTCGTTTCCGCTCGGCGATGAATTTAACCAAAATTGTTACCTCACTTTTACGTTGGAATGATGTCGTCTGCAATACGGTCCAGGGAAACCGTACGCTGGCTGCTGCTGCGCATATCTCGCAATTCTCCCTGCCCGCTTTCCATTTCTCTTTCCCCGACAATCAGGGCGTAGCGGCTTTTCAGTTTGTCCGCTTTTTTCATTTGGCTTTTCAGGCTTTTCCCGCCGTAATCCATCTCTGCCCGTATGCCTTTAAGCCGCAGCTGATTGCAGAGGCGGAAGGCGTATTGCTGCGCCTGCTCGCCCATCGCGGCGATAAAAATCACCGGGGCGGGCGGATCCGCGGTCCGGTCTGCCGGCAAGAGGGCCATCAGGCGTTCGAATCCGATGGCAAAGCCGATACCTGATATATCCGGTCCGCCCAGATCACGGACTAGGCCGTCGTAGCGTCCGCCGCCGACGACGGCGTTCTGGGAGCCCATGTGGGGAATCGTTACCTCGAAAGTCGTGCGGGTGTAATAATCAAGACCGCGAACCATGCGCTGGTTTATCCGGTAATCGATTCCGAAAAGTGTCAGGTGAGCCTTGACTGCATCGAAGTGCCCGGCGCAACCTTGGCAGATGTAATCGAGAATGCCGGGCGCGTCCTTGATGATGGCGGCGCATGTGTCGTTCTTGCAATCAAAGACTCTCAGGGGATTGGTGTGGAGGCGACGCTGGCAATCGGCGCAAAGTCCGTTCTGGGTGTCCTTCAGAAAGGTGATCACTTCACGCCGGAAGGCCGCGCGGCATTCCGGGCATCCCAGAGAGTTGATGTCCAGGTTGAGGTTTTCCAGGCCCAGCTCTCTCAGAAAGTGGACAAGCATCAGGATCACTTCGGCGTCGATCCTCGGATCGTCCGTGCCGAGCACTTCGACATCGATTTGGTGAAACTGCCGGTAGCGCCCCTTTTGAGGCCGTTCCCGGCGAAACATGGGGCCGATGGTGAAAAGCCTCGTAATGGCGTTCTGGTTGAACAGGTTGTGCTCGATATAGGCCCTAAGTACCGAAGCCGTTGCCTCCGGGCGCAGCGTCAGGCTTTCGTCACCCCGGTCGGAAAACGTATACATTTCCTTCTCGACGATATCCGTTGTATCGCCGATCCCGCGGGTGAAGAGGTCCGTTTTCTCCAGGATGGGAACACGTATCTCCCGGAACCCGAAGTCATTAAGAATTTTCCGGGCCAATTGTTCAATCAGGTGCCAGTTCAGGGCCTCTTCGGGCAGGATGTCCTTGAAACCTTTTACGACAGTGATAGCGTCCATAATTTAAAATTTACTTTCCGGCCAGATGCGGCTCGTCTCTCTTTTTACGATTCACCAAGCCTCTTTTATGAACTTTTATCCGCGAATCCGTTACCATAGGCATCTTAAAAAGGCAATAGCAGAACATGAATGAATTGCTAAGGAAGGGAGTCCTGCACTTCCCGGGCCCATCCGTTTTCAACGGCCATGGCGGGCAAAAGCATTTGTTGCCGCCACCGAACCGTTTCACCATCCGTGACGAGGGAGACGGCCCCGTTCAGATCGGTGCGGAAAATCTGAGCACCCCGCGCTTCGAGACGCGCCAACGCTTCCTTATGCGGCATCTTGTAGCGGTTTCCGTCACCGCAACTGATCAGGGCCGCTTCCGGATCGACCTTAACCAGAAAGGCCTCTGTGCTTGAAGTTCGGCTTCCATGATGCGGAACGAGGAGGATACGGCTTTTCAGGTCATGACCGCCGGCTGCAAGTTCCGCTTCCGTTTCCTTCTCGATATCCCCTGTGACGAGAATTGTCGCCTGGCGGTAGCGAATTTGAAAAACCAGGGAGCGGTTATTCTCTTTTTTGTCATCGCAGGAAGTCATGCCTGCCGCAAGCGGTTCCGGTGGATTGAAAAAAAGGAGGTCCGTGTCGCCGATTTGCAGGGGAGGTGTTGACCGGTTGAGGATGCGATGAGGGATTCCCCTGTCGCGGATGACATCCAGCCAGGCTCGATAGGTTTCCGTGCCGGTATGATCTCCGTTGCTCCATATTTCACCTACGGGGAAATGCCGCACAATGTAAAGCAGACCGTTCAGGTGGTCCGGATGCGGGTGAGTCAAAACAATGTAGTCAATTTTACGGACCTTTTCCCGCAACAGAAAAGGAGACACCACATACCTTCCCGTGTCGAAACGGCTGCCTTCGAACCCGCCGCCGTCGATGAGCATGACCTCGCCGCGTGGAAACTGCACGAGGGCGGAGCTGCCCTGTCCGACATCGATCATGGTCAGCCTAAGGTATTGGGCCGGCGATGCCGATAAACTACTGTAAAGCAGATAGAAGGATAGGAAAAGCAAAAGGGTAGGCAAGGCTATTCGCTGCTGCAGAAAACGGTTTCCCGGGGAGACGCCTGGTGTCTTTTTTTTTATGAGCGGCGTGACCAGCATGACGGCTGAGAACAGGAGGGTGTAGTAGGCAAGAATTGATGTTCCCTTTGGCGGCGGTGTCAGGAAAAAGGCTCCCGGCAGGGAGGAAAAGAAATTGACAAAAAAGACGGATATTTGGATAAGATACCCCGCGCACTGAACCAGAATAAGGCAAAGCGCTTCGGAAAGCGGATACATGACAATGATCAGCAGGCAAAGGGGTGTGGTCAGAATTCCCAGAAAAGGTACAATGGCGATATTGGCGGGGATCACCACAGAGGAAATCTGTTGAAAGTGGTAAGCGATGATCGGAATCGTTCCCAGTGTTGCACTGATCGTTACCAGCAGAAAAAGGTAAAAGGCCTTGCCCGCTTTCCGGAAGAAGGCACGGAGCCGCGATTCCTCTGGTCCCTCCTTGCCGGGATAAAGCGGTTGCAGCCTGGGCGGAATGAAAAGGATCGAGGCGACCGCCGCGAAGGACAACTGAAAGGAGGGGTCGTACAAAGCCGGCGGCCAGAGTGCGACGATGATGATCGCCGCCAGGGGCAGGGCGTTGAAGATATCTTTCGGTTTTCTGATCATGAGTGCGGTCATGAGGATTACCACCATGATGGTGGCACGGACAACGGGAGTCCCCATGCCGGCAATGACCGTAAAAAGCAGGATGGGAATCAGGGCCAGGGCGTAGGATACTTTGGCGGCATTGAAGGTCAGAAGCAGCCGGGGAACGCTTTTCAGCATCAGCATGGTTAAAAGGACCGAAAAAAAAGCTATCAGGCCGACGTTGAACCCGGAAATGGCAATGATATGGGAGGTGCCGGTCCGGTTGAATCGGTCCCTCAGATCGTCGGGAATGGACTTCTGTTCGCCCAGGATCATGGCCAGCATGATTTCCCGTTCGGGGGTTGTGGCGTGGCGACCGACAAAATCGCGAAGTTGTGTGCGGTAGGATTCGATGAATTGCTTGAGAGGGCTTCCCTGGTCCCTGCGGATGAGAATCATGTTGCCGGGATTGGATACAGTCGCACGATAGTGGATCTGCTTGCGGCGCAGATACATCCGGTAATCGAATCCACCGGGATTGTTGAAGTTTCTCGGAACGGCTAGCCGTGCCCGAAACTGGATGTAATCGCCGTATTGGAATCGATCCGCGATCCTGGCACTCAGCAGAATTCGGCCCGGCAGTGCCGCTTCATGATCCCGGTCCGAGAGGCGAACGCCGGAAAGGGTGTAATCCACCTTGTCCGGAGAGAAATCAGGCGCGGCGTCGATGAAGCCACGGTAAACGGCTTTTTCTGCGTTTGGCGCTGTATGAGGATGCAAGACGGGGGAAGGGCTGCCGGCATAGGGGAGCATGCAGAGGAAGCCCGTCAGAAAAACGCTGCCATGAAGCGACAAGAAGGCTGTTCTCCTCATCTGAAACCGGAAGGACAGGAAGAAGCCCGCCAGAGTCAGAAAAAGGATTGACAACGGCAAGAGCCACGAAATGGGCCGGAAATCACAGAACAGCATACCGCCGGCGAGGGAGATGAAATAAGGAATAAGCGGGCGTTCGGTCAGGAACAACGGCTCGTACCGAAGCACCTGGAAAACGGAAGATATGATGCGGGAAACGTTCATGTTCCAGCCATTGTTGTACCAGTCGGTTTGATCATGCCGGTGCCGTATCGGATCGCAACGGCCCCCCCAGGAAAGATCAAGCGCCGGGAGAGGACTTGTTCCCGCTTCACTCCTTTGATTCAAGGGAATGAGAGTTGAAAAGAGGCCAGCCGGGAGAATACATATAACAGGTTGATTTATTAAACAAATGAAAAATAACGCCGTAAAATGGGACCGTAGCGCATCGCCCCCGTGGGATGAAAACGACACGTCTCGTCTTCACTGGCTGGTGGTGACAAGGATGGTCGTTCTGTTTGTTCTTCTCCTGCTGGCTGTCCTCACGGAATCCCCCGCGGCGGAGACGTTTGCGTCAACGTCACCGCGGTTGTTTTATTATCTCCTCACCTTTGCCTTCTTTCTGTCCCTGTTTTATTTTCTCCTGATCAGGCAGATCAGGAGGCTTGCTTTCCATGTCTATCTGCAGGCGATTTGCGACGTCTTTCTCGTCACGGCCCTGGTGTACGTGACGGGCGGCGTCCGCAGCGTTTACCCCGTTTTCTATCCGCTGATCATCATCTATTCGGTCACGTTTCTGGGGCGCCGGGCCGGACTGGTCATCGCCTCCCTGGCGAGCATCAGCTACGGCCTGTTCGTCAATTTTGAGTTCTATGGTCTTATTCAGCCGCTGCACCTGCAGCCGGGAGCATTCACGCCGGACAGGCGTCTCGAAGAAAGCGGGTATGTTTTTTTTCGTGTCCTAGTACATATTCTTTCTTTTTACCTGATCACCATCCTGGCAAGTTTCGTCGTCGGCCGGGAAACGGCGACCCGTCAGCTCCTGCAGGAAAAGGAGCATGCTTTTGCGGAACTGGACTCGCTGCACCGGAGCATCGTTGAATCCGTACAGACGGGTATCCTCACGGTTGACCTGCACAATCGCATCAAGTCCTTTAACCGGGCTGCCGCGGAAATTACCGGCTTTTCCGCCGCTGATGTCGCCGGGAAGAACATCGAGGAATTCTTGCCGCAATACGGAACGCTGGCAACCCGCTTGAACGGAACTCCCCCAGAAGACGCAACGGCGCGGCGGACGGAAATCCTGCTGCGGGGCAGAGACGGAAAGGACAGCATCCTGGGTTGCGCCTTGTCCTCTTTGAAGGGCAACGACGGAGGGATTATCGGGCATATCCTGATTTTCCAAGATATCACGAAAATCAAGGAGATGGAGCGTGCCTACGAAGAAAGTCGCAAAATGGCCTTCATCGGTGAGATGGCGGCGGTCCTGGCCCATGAGATACGCAATCCCCTGGCTTCAATCAGCGGGTCGATCCAGGTCCTCCGGCAATCGCTTAAGCTCAACAGCTTGGAAGAACGCCTGTTTCAAATTATTCTGCGCGGTAAGGACCAGCTGGAAAACTTCATCAAGGATTTTCTTGTCCTGTCCAGGCCAACCGTGGGTGTCCATGAGGAAGTCGAAATGGTCGGCCTTTTGGAGGAAATCCTGGAATCAATGGCCTACAGCGCCTCCTGGCCTCAGTCGTTGCAGATTGTGAAACACTGTCCCCGGACCGTCATCCTGACGGCCAACCGTGCGGAGATGCGGCAGCTTCTGTGGAACCTTATACTCAATGCGGTGCAGGCAATGCCGGAGGGCGGAAGGGTGGAAATTTCGATGGGCATGGATGAATGCGGGGCAGGGGGGGCGAGGGTGAATATCCAGGTTGCCGATCAGGGTGCCGGGATCGGCGAAGAAGATCTGGCAAGGATTTTCGAACCTTTTTTTACGACCAAGGAGCAGGGGACGGGGTTGGGCCTGGCTATTGTCAACCGGATCGTGACAATGTATGGTGGCATAATCGAAGTAGAGAGTACGGCCGGTCATGGTACCTTGTTCAAAGTGGCATTACCTCTGAAAAGATAGGGAGACGGCGGTGGCGAAGATTTTGGTTGTCGACGATGACAAGGGCATCCGGGAAGTGCTGGAGATTGTCCTGACACAGGAAGGATACGATGTTACATCCATGGAGGACGGCGTAAGGGCCCTGACGAAATGCCGCAAGCAGTCGTATGATCTCGTCATCACGGATTTAAGGATGCCGAAGATGGATGGCATTGCTTTTCTCAAGGCCGTGAAGGAAACATCGCCGGAAACGCTCGTCATACTGATTACAGCCTACGCATCCGGAGAATCTGCAGTTCAGGCCATGCAGGAGGGGGCCTACGACTATCTCGAAAAGGATTTCGATATCGAGGACCTCAAACGCGTTGTTCAGAACGCCCTGGAAAAGAAAGGCCTGCAGAGGGACGAGGCGGAATTCCTGAAGAAAGTCGAAGACGATGCGTCCTTTCAGGGCATGATCGGCAAAAGCCGTGAAATGCAGAAGGTGTATGCCACGATCAAGAAGGTGGCCAGGACCCTGGCCAACGTGATGATTCTGGGCGAAAGCGGAACGGGCAAGGAACTGGTTGCCAGGGCCATCCACGGCAGCAGCACCCGTGCGGCCATGCCCCTTGTGGTCATCAACTGCGGCGGCATTCCGGAGAACCTTCTGGAAAGCGAACTCTTCGGCTACATGAAGGGGTCTTTCACAGGTGCCCATACGGACAAGCCGGGGCTTTTCGAAGTCGCCCATGGCGGTACGATTTTCCTGGATGAAATTGCCGACCTTCCCCCTCTGCTCCAGGTGAAGCTCCTGCGGGCGGTGCAGGAAAAATCGTTTCGCCGCATCGGCGGCACGGAAGACATCAAGGTCGATGTCCGCATCATTTCGGCGACGAACAGGAATCTGGAGGAAAAAGTTCAGAACGGAACCTTTCGGGAGGACCTTTACTACCGGCTGAACGTTATTCCCATTAACATCCCCCCTCTGCGCAGCCGCCAGGAGGATATTCCCTTGCTGACGAAGCACTTGATTGAGAAGTATTCCGGGGAATTCGGCAAGGAAATCCGGAATATTTCATCCTATGCGATGGAACTGCTCATGAAGTACCCCTTTCCCGGCAATATCCGGGAACTGGAGAACATCATCGAGCGCAGCATCGCCCTGGAAACATCCAATATCATCCTGCCGGAAAACCTTGTGCTCAACAGCAACATTCCCATCGCGGAGCGCACCCTGGCGCAATTTGACGTGCCGGACGAGGGGCTGGACCTGGATGCGGAATTGAGAAAGATCGAGCGGACATTCATCGAAAAAGCTCTGCAGAAAGCAGGCGGCTCCCGGAAAAAGACCGCCGAGCTGTTGAGGGTAACCGCCGACTCGCTCCATTACCGCATGGATAAGCTGGACATGCGGTAATGGGCATATTTTTACTTGACACAGGCAAGGTTTATCCTGTAATGACGCTCGAATAGACTGGAGATGATGCGGTGATTTCAGGATTTGAAGCAAGACATGATCTGCGCGGCTTTTTCGCCTTTTATAGCTTTAGCGGCGAGGTCTGCCTTTACGGCTCATGACTTCTTCAAAAAGATGAAGAGCAGGCCGTGGGCAGAATGGCAACTGTCCGCGGCTTTTTTGTTTTGGGGGCTCAAGGCAAAACTTTTAAATCGGAATAGGAGGGGAAGGCTATGGAGAAGGGATTCGGGAAAAGCGTTTTGATCGCCATGCTGATCTGCCTGTCAGGGCTGTTGCTGCCGGGCGGAAGCTGGGCCAAGAACATCAGGGTTGGCGCCGCCATCAACATGACTGGTCCCGCATCGACCTGGGGCCAGTATCACGCAAAGGGCATGCAGGACTACTTCCGTTACGTCAACGAGACCAAGGGCGGGGTTGCAGGACGGAAAATCGACATCATTCTCGTGGACACGGCCTACAAGGTGCCGGAAGCCATCGCCGCCGTCCGCAAGTTTGCCGTTCAGGACAAGGTGGACATGATCGCCACCTGGGGGGCCGGTGAAGGCCTGGCTGCCAAACCCATCATCCAGCGCTACCAGATTCCCACAATCAACTTTTCCACAAGCTGGGAAATTCTCCAGGAACCGATTGCGTACATGTATCTGCCCTTTGGCAGCTACAAAATGGACTGTTACGCCGTTCTGGAATATATTCGGACCATCCACAAGGGGAAGAATCCGCCCAAGGTCGGGCTCCTGACGTACAACAATGCTTATGGCCGCTCCATTCATCAGCCCAGCCAGGAATACGCCGCCAAGGCGGGTATCGAGATTGCCGCTATCGAAGCGTTTCCTCCCCAAACGGTCGACCTGACCACCGAACTCTTGCGGATGAAGAACAGGGGAGTGGAATACGTGTTTTTCCAGGTCCTGCCGTCGGCCATCATCACCGCCTTCAAAAGCGCGGACCGTATCGATTACCGTCCCATGTTTTTCGGCACCTGGACCTCGACGGATCCCGATTTCTTCAAGCTCGGCGCGGGGATCATCAAGGACCGCCTTGCCATCCAGTTCCCGGGCGGCGTGCCGTCTGACAACACCCCGGCCATGAAACTGATGGAGGAGCTGTGGAAGCGTTACAAAACGGTCGACAGCTTCGACGCGGCCTACTGGGAAGGGGTCAGCATCGCCATGATCATGGAGCGTGCCTTTGTCAGGGCCCATGAAAAATACAAGGCCGTCAACCCCAAAACGATCAACACGGCTTTGGAGTCGTTCCGGAACGAGGATTTCGGGGGTATGATTCCTCCCGTCACCTACACGTCCAAGGATCATGGTGCGTCGTTCACGGCCCGGATCGTCCGCGTCGGTGAAGACGGTTCCTTCACACCTCTGACGAACTTTTATGTTCCAGGGAAGGAAAAGATCAAAATCATTCCGGAGAAGAGCGGTAAATGAAGGCTTATCGCGGGGAACCGTCGATATTTAAAAACAGGACTGCCGAAAGAAACCGTGCCG
Source organism: uncultured Syntrophales bacterium (assembly GCA_964411235.1). Classification (GTDB taxonomy): domain Bacteria; phylum Desulfobacterota; class Syntrophia; order Syntrophales; family JAAYKM01; genus JAAYKM01. The sequence goes on along the minus strand of CAYPKE010000008.1, from coordinate 9,509 downwards.
AACTTGACGTGTCGGGAGTGAGCCTGAATTTCGGGGGCGTGGTTGCCCTGCGGGATGTGGATTTGCAGGTGCATACGGGAGAACTGGTCGCCGTGATCGGACCCAACGGTGCCGGAAAAACAAGCCTCATGAACTGCATCACCGGTTATTACCGGCCACAGGCGGGCCGTATTTTGTTCAACGGGCACGATATCACGCGCCTGCCGACTCATGACCTGGTCAAAATCGGCCTCGGGAGGACGTTCCAGAATATCGAGCTTTTCCCCGGCATGACGGTCCTTTCCAACATGCTTCTGGCCCGTCATATCCACATGACGTATCCATTGGCCAAGGCCTGTCTCTTCACGGGTGGCGTCAGGAGACAGGAAGTTTACCATCGCTGCGTGGTCGAGGAACTGATCGATTTTCTGGAGATGCAGCCCATCCGTAAAACAACCGTGGGGTCACTTCCTTACGGCCTGATGAAGCGGGTGGAGCTCGGGCGGGCGCTGGCGATGGAGCCGACGCTCCTGGTCCTGGACGAGCCTTTTGCGGGGATGAACCTCGAGGAAAAAGAGGACATGGTGCGTTTTCTTCTGGAACTGAACCGCGTCTGGGGCCAGACCATGATTCTCGTGGAGCATGACATGTCCATCGTGATGAGCATTGCGAAAAAGGTCATGGTCCTGAATTTCGGCGAGAAGCTGACAGAGGGCACGGCCCGGGAGGTGCAGAATCACCCGGAAGTCATCAAGGCGTACCTGGGGGACGATGCGTGAAAACGTGTCCGCCGCAGTTGAGATTGAAGGGGAAACAACTAGTTATGTCATCCTTAACCGTCAGGCGAAGAATCGCTTTTTTTGATGATGTTCTTTGGGGATTCTTCACGAAGTTCATCCTTGAGCGTAGCGAAGGATTAAAAATAAAAAATGGGTTAGACGGGGGCTGAGTTTTGAGAATGTGTTTGTCATTCCGGGCAATCGTAGCGCGACCCGGAATCCATTGCCAGGAAGTGAAGCCCTGAGAAGGGGTTCCGGATCGAGTCCGGGACGACTTAGAAAAACGGACGAATGGTTTCCATGACGAAAAACTACACCGTACCGCAACTGCTCTGCGAACAGGCGGAAAAAATCGCCGACCGGTCCGTCGCGATCCGGGAGAAGGCCTATGGAATCTGGCAATCCTGGAACTGGCGCGAATACCGGCAGAACGTGGAATGGGCGGCTCTGGGGATTCATGCCCAGGGGATGAAGCGCGGCCAGACGGTGACCCTTATCCTCGACAATCATGCCGAGTGGCTCTTCAGCCAGTTGGCCGTGCAAGCCATTGGCGGCGTTCCGGTCAACCTGTTTACTTCCGCCACGGCGGACGAGCTTGCGGCAATCATCGGCCGTCTGAAGGCATCTTGCGTCTTCGCACAGGATCAGGAACAGGTGGACAAGATTCTGGAACGGCGGGACAGGTTTCCTTTCCTGAAGAAAATCATCTATATCGATCCGACAGGCATGAACGGTTATGACAACGAACCACTGCTGATCAGTTTCAAGGCGCTGCTGGAAAGCGGCAGGGCAGTTGCCGCAGAAAACCCGGAGCTTTTTCAGCAGGAAGTCAGAAAGGGGCGTCCGGACGACACGGCGGTCATGATGCTGACCTCGGGAACGACGGGCATTCCCAAGCTGGCCATGCTCAGTCACCGCAACTTGCTTTTCATGGGGAAGCAGTGGAGCGAAGCCCTGGGCATAACGGCCCGGGACAACTGGCTTTCCATGGCGCCGCCGGCCTGGATCGTGGACCAGATGTGGGGATTCGGCGTAGCCGTCCATTCCGGCATGACCATGAATTTCCCCGAAATGCCCGACACGGTTCTTTCCGATTTCCGTGAGATCGGCCCATCGGTCATCATTACCTCGTCACGCTTCTGGGAGGATCTCGCCTCCAGGATCCGGGTCAGAATGTCGGATTCGGGATGGCTGAAGCGCAAACTGTATGACTGGTCCGTCACTGTGGGGAAAAAGACGGTTGAACAGGCGTCGGCCGGCAGGGGAATATCCCCTTTCTGGAGTCTCTGCGGGAAGGCGGCGTCACGGCTGATCTTCATGCCGCTGTTGGACCGGGTCGGATGTGCGCATTTCCGGGCGGCTTACACGGGAGGACACCCCATCAGCCCGGATGTAATCCTTTTTTTTCGCTCCATCGGGCTGAATCTCAAGCAGTGCTACGGCCTGACCGAAGCCTGCGGCATATTCCAGATCCAGCCGGACGGGGAAGTGAAACTCGAAACCGTGGGGAGGCCCTTGCCGGGCACACAGGTATGCATCGCCGAAGATCAGGAGATTCTTGTCAAGAGCGACGCGAACTTTATCGGGTACTATCAGGATTATAAGGCGACGGAAGCCGCCTTTGCCGACGGATGGCTGAAAACGGGGGATGCCGGCTACATCGACCCGGATGGCCACCTGCTGATCATCGGCCGCAAGGAAGAAATCATCCGCAACAAGAAGGGGGACGCCTTCTCGCCTGATTTTATCGAAACCCGTCTCAAATTCAGCCCGTTCATCAAGGAAGCCGTGATTTTCGGTGAGGGCAAGACGTTCATGACGACGATGATCAACATCGATCAGGACAATGTAGGCAACTGGGCGGAAGAGCAGAAGATTCCCTATACGACTTACATGGACCTCTCCCAGCAGCCGGCGGTGGAGCAGTTGATTCTGAGGGACGTCAGAAAGGTCAACGAGCAGCTGCCCCCGCACATGAAAATCACGAAATTCATTCTTCTTTACAAACTGCTGGATGCGGATGACGAAGAACTGACCCGGACGGGCAAGGTCCGGCGGCGCTTCGTTTACGGGCTTTACCTGAAGCTGATCGAGGGTATGTACGAAGGGAAGAAGGAGATCACTGTCAAGGGAAAAATAAAATACCGGGACGGCCAGGTCGGCCAGATCGAGACGACGGTTCGCGTGATCGACGTGATCGTTCCGGAAATGACGAAGACTGCGGGTTCAGCGCCGGCAACGGGCGAACCGTTTCTCGATGCGGCCTCGTAATGTAAAGTTGTCATTCTGAGGAGTGCCAACGACGAAGAATATCTAGCATGATTAAGTCCTTCGCGGAGGTTATCTTTGAGCGAAGCGAAGGACTCAGGATGACCAAGGTTTCGATCACAACGGAAAGGCATAATAAATGGAATTTTTTATTCAGCTTTTGATCAACGGCCTCAGCATCGGGTTCCTCTACGGTCTTTCGGCCATGGGCTTCGTGATGATCTTCAAGTCTTCCAGCGTTCTGAACTTCGCCCACGGGGAGCTTCTGGCCATGGGGGCGTTCATGTTCCTCACCCTGGTGACATGGGCCAATCTGCCCATTTGGCTGGCTTTCCTGGTTACCCTGATCGGCTGCTTCATCCTGGGCTTCTTCGTGGAGCGTTTTTTTCTACGGCCTTTGATCGGCGAACCCCTGATTTTCGTCATCATGCTTACGGTCGGCCTCGCCAGCATGTTCAAGGGCCTAATGCTCCTGATCTGGGGCGGCAACCTTCATACTTATCCCGACTTTCTGCCCCAGTGGCTGGGTCTTTCATTCGGGTATGTCACGGTTCCCCCCGTATATGTGATGGCCCTGATTATCGGGGTTGTTTTTCTGGCCATGTTCGGCCTGTTTTTCAAGTTTTCCTCGCAGGGCATCTACATGCGGTCCGTTGCGGACAACCAGAAGGCGGCCCTTTCGCTGGGCGTCCATGTCCGCAAGGTCTTCGCCCTTTCCTGGGGCATTGCGGCGCTGGTCGCCGGCATGAGCGGGATCGTTCTCGGCATCATCAACGGGATCAACGTGCACAGCCTGAGCGCCATCGGGCTCAAGGTCTTTCCGGTGGTCATTCTGGGGGGACTGGACAGCATTGTGGGGGCGATCATCGGCGGCCTCATTATCGGCCTGCTGGAGACGTTCACCGGGGGCTACATTTCACCGGCCCTGCGGGACGTCGTCCCCTACATCGTCCTCGTGTTCATCCTCATGGTCAAACCCTACGGGCTGTTCGGCCTGGTGGAGATTGAAAGGGTCTAACGATGCGGCGTTTTCGCTTTCATCCCTGCGGGAATTACAAAGGGCATTACGAACAGGAGCTGAGCATCTTCGAGACGGATTACGGCCGCCTGTGCGTCCTGATCGGCCTGATCGTTCTGCTTGGCCTCGCGCCGTTCGTCCTTAGCCGCTATATGCTCTATGTTGTCAACACGATCGGGATCATGTCCATGGCGGCCATCGGCCTGAACATCCTCATCGGCTATACGGGTCTGCTGTCCCTCGGTCACGGCGCTTTTGTCGGGGTCGGCGCATACGCCGCGGCCATTCTGGCCACGCGTTTCGATCTACCCATTCTGATTACCCTGCCTGCCGCGGGCATGATTACCGCCCTGCTCGGCATGACATTTGGCATCCCGTCCATCCGCCTCAAGGGGCTGTATCTAACCATCGCCACCCTGGCGGGCCAGTTCATCATCGAATATGTCCTTGTCCACTGGGAGAGTCTGACCATGGGCACCATGGGCATCACGCTGCCTCTCCCCGGCATTCTCGGACTGGAGATAGTCGATGACAGGGGATTCTTTTATCTCATCTTTACCATTCTGATCCTGATGGTTTTTCTGGCCGTAAACCTGATGAGGTCCAAGTACGGCCGGGCCTTCGTTGCGATAAGGGATAACGACCGTGCCGCCGAAGGCATGGGCATCCCGATTTTCCGGTACAAGCTGCTGGCATTCGGCATCAGCTCCTTCTATGCCGGCTGTGCCGGTGCCCTGTGGGCCTATTACATGATGAGCATCACGACGGAGCCTTTCAATCTCATGCTTTCCGTCGAATTCATAGCCATGGTCATCATCGGCGGTCTGGGCAGCATTGCCGGGGCGATTTATGGGGCCGTGTTTATCATCTCGCTGAATGAAATCCTCCGGTGGTTTACCGACTGGATGATGAATATGGGCGCCCTGGGCGGCTGGGCCCTCAATGTGGCACCCCTGAGAGAGTTTACGTTCGGTCTGGCCATCGTACTCTTCATTCTCTTCGAACCGCGGGGGCTGGCCGAGCTGTGGCGGATCGTGCGATCCTATTTCCGTCTCTGGCCGTTCTCGTATTAATAAAAGTGTCATGCCGGACGTGATCCGGCATCCATCCGCAGGGCGTGCCATATTGGTGAGGCGTAGGTAATAAACAAATAGATTCCGGGTCGGGGCCCGGAATGACAAAAAATGTAGAGGTCATTCTGAGCAAAGCGAAGAATCTCATAACAACGGCATGTTGAAAAAAGTCAAGCCGTCACATAGATGGTTGTTCTTTCAAAAGTAGAAAAGGTCAAGAGAACGATATAGGGATGCGATCTTAAAACCAATCTTCTATCAACAGACAGACCTTTATAGGTCGCTGCAATGCTTAATCAAGTTTTAAGGTGTGGGGCCGCAGTCTGAGGCAAACAGTCGAGGTTAATCACCCCGCAGCAGCATGACAAATACGGTACCCACGGAAGCAGATTTATAAGATCGGTCCTCCACATATGGTTCTCGTTTATACGACGGCCAGTTGATAGGCCGTCCGGTTTTTCAGAACAAAGCGAATCCGCCTTAACAATTTTTTGGCGATAGGGACAAAAGCCCGGGTTTTCTTCATTCTTATGCAAAGAAGGTTGAAGGCCATCATCATGGCCGGATCTTTACGCACGGCAACCCAGGCCGCCTCGATCAATAAGACTCTCAGGGTCGGATTTCTCCGGTTGGTTAAACCGGTTTGACGTTCTTTCTCACCGCTGCCATGAACATCCGGGATCAAACCCACGTAGCTGGCCAGGCGGTTGAAGCAGGCAAATCTCTCGATATCGACCAGTTCCGTCAGCAAGGTCATGGCGCCGAGGGTGCTGATGCCGGGAATCGATTTCAACCACTTTACGGATTCCCGGTAATCCTCACTTCGGGATAAGGCAATAATCTCCCGGGTAATCTTGGCAATCAGGTCCCGCAGATGAAACTATTCGGACAGAAGGGTCTGCAGGGACATCGTACCGGCCGGCCCTTCCATGGGGATATTTTCCAGTTCCTGAATATATCTGCGGGACCAGTGACTGTAGACGACATTTTCCGGAATCGCTTTGCCGTAAAAGTGCAGGAACGATTTGATCTGATTCTTACAGCGGGTTTGCTTCTTGACCAGATTGTGACGAATGCGTAACAGATTGCGATCCTCAATCTTGATCCTTGAAGGAATATAAATGCCATGAAGCTGGCCGTCACGAAGACACTTGGCCAATTTGCGACAATCGACCCGGTCGCTTTTGGTCACGCGTTCCTTGTCATTGGTCGGCACATCGGCGGGATTGACGACCAATGACAGTCGATCGCCTGCTCCTTCAGCCGGTCGTAGATCCAGAACCCGCAGAATCCTGCTTCATAAACACAATGGTACTGGGCTCTGGGAAAATTACGCCGGAGATAGTTTCCCAAAACCTGCGGATCGGGAGGTTGACTATACGTTTTATGTTCCAAATGTGCGCCGTGGATGCTCACGTTCCAACTCTTCTTGTGGACGTCGAGTTCGACATAAATGTGTTGACCGGTAAAATCGAGTTTGTTTACAATGTTCACGGCAAGCCTCCTTTGAATGTTTTTGTTGTGGAAAACAAAAGATACCATCCAAAATGAGGTCTTGCCGCCTTTTTTAAAACATTATGTCTGAGGGAAGCGAAGAATCTAATCGTGCAAGAGATTCTTCGTCGCTCGTGCTCCTCAGAAGAATGATAATAAATGACTTTATGAAAGAGTCTAATATAAGGACTTAGCGTGAGCGAAACATTACTCCAGATCAACAACATCAGCGTCGTCTACTCCGATGTGATCCAGGTCTTGAAGGGCGTGTCCCTGTCCCTGCCTGAGGGGCAGATCGTCTCCCTTCTGGGCAGCAACGGCGCGGGGAAAACGACGACCTTGAAAGCCATCTCCGGCCTCCTCAAGCCGGAAAACGGCGAGGTCACCGATGGCGCCATCACCTTCAACGGCATCAACATCCAGAACCAGCCCCCTGAGGCGATCACCCGGCTGGGGATCATCCAGGTTTTGGAAGGCCGACAGCCCTTTAAGTACCTGACCATCGAGGAAAACCTCCGGGTCGGCACGGCGACACGCAGCGGCGAGCCCTATAAGAAGGACCTGGAACTGGTCTACCATTACTTCCCCGCCCTGGTGCAACGGAAGAAGGCCCTCGCCGGCTACTGCAGCGGCGGCGAATTGCAGATGCTCGTCATGGGGCGGGCCCTCATGGCCAACCCGAAGCTCCTGCTTTTGGACGAACCTTCCCTCGGGCTTGCGCCCCTGATTGTAAAAGAGATTTTCCAGATCATCGACCGGATCAACCGGGAGCAGGGGACGACAATTCTCCTCGTCGAGCAGAACGCCCGCATGGCCCTCAAGATTGCTCATTACGGCTACGTCATGGAAAACGGGAAGATCGTCATGGAGGGGACCTCCGAGATGCTTACGTCCAACCCCGACGTGAAGGAGTTTTATCTGGGGATGGGCGCGGCGGACAAGGCGAAAAGCTACGAAAACGTCAAATCCTACCGGCGGAGAAAACGCTGGCTGTAGGGAAAGGAGCGGCTATGACGGCTTATTTCGACGAGAGCGAAACCCAGAGCAACGCAGAGCGCCTGGCCCACCAGGGGCAAAAGATGCAGCGGATGCTCCAGGAAGGGAGCAAAAAATCCAAATGCCTGAAGGACATCCTCGATACCGCCGGGGCCGATCCAGATACCTTCAGTTTCCCTGAGGACATGGCAAAAATGCCCGTCATCTCGAGAGAAAAGCTCGTCGAATGGGAACTGGCCGAGCCGCCCTACGGGGGACTAGACGACCCCGACGCCGAAATCGACCGGATCTTCATTTCTCCCGGCCCGGTTTACGAACCCCATCTGAGTGAAGACGACCCGCTCTGGGCCCGGGCCTACAAGGCCGCTGGTGTGCAGAAGGGTGAGATTGCGCTGAACGCCTTTTCCTACCACATGGTGGCGGCGGGGCTCACCTTCCACAACGGCCTGCGCAAAGTCGGCGCGACGGTCATTCCCTCCGGCGCAGCCGGGCGGGAGCAGCAGGTGCAGCTTATCCGGGATTTGAAGCCCACCGTCTTTTGCGGCACGCCGAGCTTCCTGATGTCGATCATAGAAAAAGCGGAAGAAATGAACTTCCAGTTCGGGACGGATTTCCGCATTAAAAAGGCCTGCTTTGCCGCCGAGCCCCTTTTGCCCAATGTCCGGGAAACCCTGGAGAAGAAATACGGCATCGACACCTACACGATGTACGGGGCGACGGAAGTCGGCGACATTGGTTTCGAGTGCAGCGAGAAGAAGGGTTGGCACCTCTGCGAGGAGGTGTACGTTGAGATCGTCGATCCCGCAACCGGCCAAACCGTTGCCCCCGGCGAACTGGGCGAAATCGTCGTCACCCGCTTCAACTCCCTGTTTTTCCTGGTCCGTTTCGGCACCGGCGACCTTTCCCGCCTGATTGCCGAACCGTGCCCCTGCGGCCGGACCTCCTACCGCCTCGACGGCATAGCCGGGAGGGTAGGGGAAGCCGTAAAGGTTCGGGGCCTGTTTGTGGCGCCCAGCCAGCTCAGGGCGCTCATGAAAGCCTGGCCGGAGGACCACCTGCAGATCATCGTCGACCGCAGGGACGACAAGGACGTCCTCGCCGCCCGGCTGTTCTCCGCAACCCCGCTGACAGATGCATTAACGGAGAAGTTCAGGAAGAACTTCCGGGAAACCTGCACCGTCGGCATCGACAAACTGGAATGGGTGGACCGGAAGGAGTGGGACGTTCAGACACCCCTGATCGTGGATCAGCGGAAGTGGGGGTGAAGAGAGACTTAACCAGTATGGCGTTCCCGTATTTCCTTACTCAAGCAAGTTCAACTGTACAAGTGATGTGCCCCTGACAGGATTTGAACCCCAAGCGTACTCATCAAGGTCTGTTATATTTAATAGCTTACAAAGTTTCTTACGCTCAGCACGGGGTACCAAAGCAGCCATTTTGGGGAGACGCAAGTGTGATTTAAAAATCTTCTGTCTGTGCCTATTGTTAGAAGTACATCGCCAATGTGGGTAGTCACCCCAGTAACCGTATTCAAAAGGTGAATTACAGTTGCAACATGTGAGTGTGCCGTCAAAGGGATAAGGTTGGTCAACGCCACGAGTGAAGCATTTGTCGTTGACGCAGCGCCAATAATACGGTTGGTCAGCGCCTTCTGCGGCAATCATTTCCTCGCCGCAAATGGGGCACCTTCCTTCAGGTTTACCTTGGGCCGCTAGGAGTTCACTTAGACGGAGAATCTGGAAATAGTCTTTGAGGACAGATTCGCTCTTTCGGCGTTCCATTATCTCTTGTGTGTTGGAAAAACTCAGTGGGTTCAGTGAACCAGACCAAGTAATATCTTCGTCAATGCGTAAGCTTCCCTGTCAAGTAGACAGTTTAAGAATAGAGTTTCTGTTATAACGT
>CAYPKE010000007.1:0-33183 GCA_964411235.1 uncultured Syntrophales bacterium | reverse complement strand
TGCCCTTCCGAAAGCGTGCTTTCTATCAGCTCGGTAAAATTTCCGTCACTGATACCGGTTTTGACCTGTATCCGCTCCGGCTTTGCGTTCACCAGAACCCAGACGCCGGCGCCCTGCATTCTGCCGACCTTGTTGTCCTGATGATCGGGCCTGAACCTGAGGGCTGCGTTGGGCACCCGCAGAATGTTTTCCTTTTCCTTCAGGATAATGGTGACATTGGCCGTCATCCCTGGCTTCAGCTTCAGTCCAGGATTGTCTACGTTGACCACCACATCGTAGGTGACCACGTTCTGAACCGTAACCGGGGCGTTCCGGACAACTTGAACCGTTCCTGTAAACGTTTCATCGGGATAAGCATCGACACTGAATTCGACAGGCAACTCCGGCTTGACGCGTCCGATATCCGCCTCATCAATATTGGCGATAATCTGCATCTCCGTCAGGTCACGGGCGATCGTGAAGAGGGTGGGCGTTTGGAAGCTGGCCGCCACCGTTTGGCCGACATCGACATTGCGTGATATCACCGTTCCATCGACGGGGGAAATAATCCGAGTGTAGCGCAGATTGGTTTCCGCATAATCCAGGGAAGCCTTCGCCTGCTGCACCTGGGCCTTCGCCACCGCTACCTGGGCCCTTGCTGCCTGCTCCGTCGTTTCCGCCGTATCCAGATCACTCCGGGCAATGTGGTCGCGTCCGAAAAGTGTTCTGTTCCTTTCCAGAACACGTCCCGCATCGAGCAGGGCCGCCTGCGCCTTGACAACATTGGCCTCCGCCGCCGCCAGGTTGGCTCTGGCCTGTTCGACCTGAGCCTGGAACCCGGCGGGATCGATCTGCGCCAAAATCTGCCCCTTTCTGACAGGAGAATTGTAATCAACATACAGATCCTTGATCGTTCCCGAAACCTGGGTCCCCACCAGCACCGTGACGACAGCGTTCACCGTGCCTGTTGACATTACCGACTCCCTGATTTCTCCACGGCTGATTTTATCCGTTCTGAATTTCGAATCTTTATTCGCGTTTTTAAAAAAAAGACTGCCCCCTGCCAGTGCAAAAACCAGTGCGATCCCCATAATGATCACGATTTTCTTCTTCATGCCTTTCTCTTTCCTGCTCCCCCGCAATGTATTATCGCATGCCCATGGCCCATTCCATGGCCGCCAGGGCGTTACGGTAATCGGTCAGGGCCGCGACATGGTCCCTCCTGGCGTTGCTCAATGCCAGGAGGGCATCGCTGACCTCAATCGGATTGCCCACCCCCGACGCATAACGCCCTTCCGCCAGTTCCAGGTTCTCCCTGGCCTGCCTGACCGTCCATTCCGCCGCATCGATCCGAACCATCCCCTCCCTGATCCCCGACATGGCCTGTTCGATTTCCAGACGGATCCGCTGTTTTGTGGCTTCGATATTGGCCGCCAGAACATCGATAGTCGCCTTTGATTCGGATATCTGATTTTCAACATAAAAACCGGAAAAAACCGGAATGTTAAGGCTCGCCCCGACATTCCAGCCCTCCCCCAGGGGGAAGTCACTTCCTCCGCGCCCGTAACCGGCGCTGCCCGTCAGGGTAGGATAGTGGCCCGCCCGGGCAAGATCGAGCGAGGTCTGGGCCGCAGCCTGTCTCAGGAGCAAAGCGCGGAGATCCGCACGGTTTTCAAAAGCTTTTTGCAGCACCGCTTCAAAATAGAGATCAACTTTTTCATACTGCAGCTGGTTTTCCAGAGTATATCCCGCTGCGTCCGGAACACCGATCGCATTGTTGAGATTGGTCCGGGCCAGGCGGAGGGCGTTCTCTGCCTTAATCAGGTTCAGGCGGGCGTTGCTGACATCGACTTCCGCCTTGGTGACATCAAACTTCGGCTTCAGGCCGACTTCGTAAAAGCTTTTCGCCCTGTCAAGATGCTTTCTGAACTGTGCCACGGTTTCCTCGGACACGCGCCGATTTTCATCGGCCTGCAGCGCGGCGTAATAGGACTGCTTCACATGCAGAACGACGAGGGTTCTTATGCTTTCCAGATCGTGGCGGGAAGAATCACGGTTCAACCCGGCAATCTCGACGCGCGCCGATGTCCGGCCGAAGTCATAGATATTCTGACTCAGGGCGATCCTGCCCATATACTGGTCGTTCGCGGAACTCCCCGAAAGCCGGCTTGATCCGGATTGATAAGGACGGCTTCGGTCATAGGACGTCTGAAGGTGAACCTGCGGAAAATTATCCGATTGCGCCTGGCCGATACGGCTGTCGCCGACCCTCACCGTGTGAACCGCCGCCGCGATTTCCGGATGACGACTCAAGGCGATGTCGATGCATTCCTGAAGACTTAATACGGAGCCCGGTGCAACGGCAACTCCCGCCGGGGCCGACCAAGGCGCCAGAACCAGAAAAAAAAGGAGGACCAGAGGAATGCCTTTTCGCATTGATAATATTCCTTCCCGATACCACAGCGCGGATCAGAAAAAACGATTTTGAATCTCCATAATTGAGGTAAGCTCTTTTCGGGCAATGATTAATATTTTAGACATTTACTCAGCCTGCATAATTTAGAAAGCGAAGCTGGTAAATCATCACGTATCTCATGTCATCTTTATTGCCATCGTTTTGTTTCTTATCCGTTCTTTTTGAATTTCAGGTATCTGTAAAGCAATCACCGTACCAGGATGACATAGCAGGGTATCCGGCCGAACTCATTGAATCATTCTTGGTGTCATCAAGCCCCGGGGGGCTTCCGGCCCTGCCCATATGTATAGATTTTATCCGCTTCATCACCCGGATGCATACGAAATACACACCTGGTGGAATTCTTATTTCCTTAAACAGGTCTTTCATCGGGGGCATGCGGTCTTTACGGCACGGCCGGGCATCCTTTTTCCCGGCGGAACAGGGAACGCTCCGATCACGGTTGATCGAGCATGGATCTGACTTTTGCCAGCAGGATTTCCGGCTTCAACGGCTTGGGCAGAAATTCCACGTCGTGTTTCCTGATATCCTCGATCAGGCTGATTTCTCCCGTATAGCCGCTGGCAAAAAGCACCTTGACCTCCGGCTTGATCCGGCGGATCGCCTGATAAACTTCCCTGCCGTTTTTGCGGGGCATGATGACATCCAGAACGGCCATCCGGATCACATCTTTGGCGTCACTGAATTTCCGGATCGCCTCTTCCCCGTCGGCGGCGTCGATTACCTGGTAACCGGACCCTTCAAGGATTTCCTTCAGCAGCAATCTGACTTCCTCATAGTCCTCCGCCAGGAGGATTGTTTCGGTTCCGCGGCGGACCTCCCCGATAACCGTTTCCGGGCTTTCGGCGGCCTGTTCATGAATGGGGAAATACACATGGAAAGCGGTGCCTGCCTCCGGTGCGCTTTCGGCACGAATATATCCCCCATGCTGCTTGACGATGGCATAAACCGTGGACAATGCGACACCGGAGGTGATTCCGGCGTTGGGAGACAATGAAAAGGGCTGAAAGATCGTGGCGATTGCTTCCCGGTCCATCCCGGCGCCGGAATCCGAAAGGGATATTGTCGCGTATCGGCCAGGCTTTCCGTATCCGTAACGCAGGATGAATTCCCGGTTGATTTCCGCAGCGGCGATCTCAATCCGGAATTGACCACCGCCTGGCATCTCTCCCCGGGCCCGGCGCGCCAAATTGATGAGCAGCATTTCCAGTTGCGCAACATCAACCATAATGGTCGGATCGGCTTGAATCGAAACACTCAGCTTGATATCACCACCCAGAAGGCGTGCAATGAGTTCCTGTGACGCCCTGATCGCGGTGCCGACCTTTTTCGGCCGGATCTGCATGGGTTGCGTTCTGCTCAGGGAAAGCAGATTCCGGGTCAGTTCCGTCGCCCTCTCCGCCGACGCGAGAATCCTGGCGACGTGATGCTTTCCCTTGCCGCCCGCCGGATACTCCTGATCAAGAAGTGCCGCATGGCCGATGATGCTTGTGAGGAGATTATTGTAGTCGTGGGCAATGCTTCCGGCGAGCATTGCGATCACTTCCATTTTCTGACTCTTCAGGTAACGGTCTTCAAGCATTCTCCGCTCGGTCACATCCAGTACGGTGCCGACCAGACCGGGCTTTCCCTCGAAAATGGTCCGGGAATAGTAAACCTCGATCCTCCGGACCGCACCGGTCCCCGTGACGATTCGGAACTCGTGATGAAACGTTTCCATTTCGCCGGAAAGGGTTTTCAACGTCTTTTCTTTCAGACCCGGCAGATCGTCGGGGTGGATGAAGTCTTTCGGTCTTTTCCGGTAAAGGATTTCTTCCATGGAATACCCATGGATTTCGGCAAATTTCTGGTTGATGTAGCGGAATTGCCTCTCCTGAAGCAAAAAGATACCGACTTCGGACTTTTCGGACAGGTCCCGGAATTTGTTCTCCGACTCTTTCAGAGCCTCCTCCTGACGCACGCGCTCCGTGATGTCCATGTGCACGCCCACCATTCGGACCGGCTTGCCCATCTCGCTGCGCGTCATGATCTTGCCGCGGCCGGCAACCCACCTGTACGAACCGTCCTTGCAGCGAATACGGTATTCGGCCGCATAGAGTGTCGATTCGCCTTTGACATGCCGTTCCAGCTCATTCATCACCCGCCGCAGGTCTTCGGGGTGGATACGCTGATGCCAGGCATCAAGGTAACTGGACATCTCGTGATCTGCAAATCCAAGCATGGCTTTGCATTGTGGGGAATAGAAGACCTCGTTGGTCTGGATGTTCCAGTCCCACACCCCCATGCCGCTGCCTTCCAGGGCAAACCGCCAGCGCTCTTCATTCACATCCGCAATGCCGCGCAGACATTCCAGTTCCCGGACCAGTTCCTCTTTCGTTTTCCCTTCGTAATCCATTGCCTTGTAATCCTGCTGTCGGGGATAATAACTCACACGGTAGTTTCATATCATGAATAATGAAGATTTCAAAAGGGTCTTTGCCTTCAAGTCAACGAATATCCTTTGGTAAAATCGTCCGCGCCGTACTTTGTTGTTACGGTTCGTTCCTGATCCTCCAGGATCTGATTTGTGAAAACGGACCGGAAATGAGCCCGGCATGCCATGATTTATTTTGTCGCTTGTACAACAGTAACGCTTCGGGTATGGTTTTCGGCGAAAGGAATTTTTATCCCATGACAAAAGAATATTCAGCCATGATTGTCGACAGTCACGTACACTGGGGACCGTCCGTCACCCTCGGTATGGAAGTCAGCACGCAGATGATTTTCCGTGAGCAGCGGGAGTCGGGGGTCACGCATGTGGTCATTCTTCCATTCCCCTCGACGGCGATCCTGAGCAACGAAATTAACGTCCGCCTCCTGGAAGAGACAAAACAAGTTTCGCACTTCATCCCTTACTTCTACATCCGGGAAAACTTCCCCCCCATTCCGCCTGAATACTATGGCGGCAAATGGCACTGGATGCGGGGCTGGCAGGATACGGAATCGAACTACGCCGTCCTCGATGACCCGGAGTTGCCGGCCCTGGTGGAAAAGCTGGAACAGGCGGGAAAGCCGATCATCTTCGAAGAAGAACTGGACTTCACGGTTCGCTTCGTCGACCGCTTCCCGAACCTGAAACTGATCATCCCCCATCTCGGCCTTCTGGGAGGAAACCCCCTTGATTTTTTGCAGCGCTTCAAAAACCGGCGGAATATCTTTTTCGATACGGCTTTGGGCCAGGCAAGCACCATCAAAACGTTCGTTCAAGCCCTCGGCCCCGAACGGGTCATTTTCGGTTCCGACATTCCCTTCGGGTCCATGAGAAGCGAGCTCGACAAAGTCCTGAGCCTCTCCCTGGGTGATGACGACAAGGAAAGAATCCTTTCGAAAAACATCCTGGAGTTGCTGGGAAACCCTGTCTGAACATCCGCAACGGACGGCCGATCCGACATGCTTGACAGAAAGCGAAGGCACTCCTAAATTAAGAACAAAGAGCAGCCTTGTTGTTTGACAAGTCATGTGACCGGAGGCGAATAATACAAGACCCGCAGGATCTTCGTGATGCCAGCCCCCCTCGAGAATCAGGTGCTGGAACGAGTGACACCAGCACACAGGCGAACGGCAACGGCGGCTCGTTTTTATCCCTCATAGGAATCACACCGTTCTTATGAGGGTTTTCGTTTTTTATTGGGAAATGGACCAGGCCGTTTCGGCAAAGAACACTGAAAAACGATCATGGAAAAATATTTCCTCTGCCGGAGCGGTTCCTGCACTGCGTTTTGCCGCCCCACCGATGTGTGCAGAAAGGTGCCCTTCCCGATCCAAATCCAGGTATCTTCCAGGAACGATCAGGGAACCGATCATGCCGACTTTCTGCTCAACGCAAGCCGGGGCGGCGTGTATATCCCGACGGATCGCCCCCGTCTTCCGGGCACGGTGGTCCGTGTCGCCTTTTACATCCCGCCTCACGCAAAGGTGCTGGCCGATTTTGTCGGCCTTGTCGCTGCACCCGGGCGACGACGTCCGGCCTATCCCGGCATGCTGATCAAATTCATCGATTTCGGACATCAGGAAATGCACAACCTGCTGGCATACTTGGAAGGACGTAAACATCTGGTGGATTTGAGGGAATGAGTCCGGCTTGAGACCGGCCGGCGGCATGAGGCTTTAAGTGCCGGTCATCAAGGATTAATTGCCGACCAGTTTGCGCAGCGATTCGAGCCTGTCTTTTTTCGCAATCAGCGTTCTGGCTCCGGCTCGAACCACAACGAGATCGTCAACCCCGACCAGCATCACCTGATCATCACGATCCTCGCAGAAGACAATGTTGCCGGAGGCGTCCAATGTTTGTACCTTGCCCCGGCAGCAGTTGTTTCGATCATCGCGGTCCAGATAATCGGCAAGGGCAAGCCATCCACCCAGGTCGGTCCAGGAGAATTCGGACGCGACACATCGCACCTGCGACGCCTTTTCCATGACACCGTAATCGATGGAAAGCGCAGGAAGCCCGTCAAAAGCCTTTCCTAACGAGACTTCCCATTCCGGGGTTCCGTCGTATTGCACCGCCTCCTGCAAAGCCTCCCAGTGACCGGCAAGATGCGTCCTTAACTCGCGGATGATCGCGTCGGTATTCCACAAAAACATGCCGGAATTCCAGAGAAAGCGGCCTGACTGCAGATAGGCGGCGGCGCTTTGCGCATCCGGCTTTTCCTTGATCCGCAACAGGTGGAAATGCTGCGTGCCGTCATCCGTTTCAATCCTGTCACCCAATTCCAGGTATCCGTACCCGACAGCGGGACAGGTCGGACGCACACCGATGGTGTAAAGCGATCCGGATTTACGGGCCGAACCGGCAGCAGAAAACAGAACTTCCCGAAAGGCATCCCGGGATTCTATGAGATGATCGGCCGTCAGAACAACCATCAGGGGATTGCCGAACCGCTTGCGGCAAAGGACCGCCCCCAGGCAGACGGCTGCCGCGGTGTCGCGCTTGCAGGGCTCACCGATCACATTCCCCGCCGGAATCAGAGGCAGCTGGCGGCGCACCAGAGAGACATATGAGGCATTTGTCAAAACCAGGATTCTTTCGGCCGGAACCAGATCGGCAACACGATCATAGCTTTTCTGGAGCAGGCTCCGGTCATCCAGCAGGTTCAGAAACTGCTTGGGTTTTTCGGGGGTGCTCACGGGCCAGAAACGGGTCCCGCTACCTCCAGCCATAATCACCACCACCCAGTCGGCCGAACCGGAAACATGCTCTGCCCCATTCACAGCGCTCTGAAAGCCCTGATTTCCGACGCCAAGGGTATCATGTCCTGCCATAGTCGTCCTCACGCCGTTCTATGTCATCTTCGCCAAAATAGTCACCCGTCTGCACTTCGATCAAAACGAGATCGGCCTCGTCCGGGTTCGTAATGCGGTGCCAGGCGCCGCGGGGAATGTCCACGGACCGGCCGGCGGTGACGGCCATCTCCTCGCCCTCTATGCGGACGAGACCGCACCCCTCCACAACGTACCAGTGTTCCGCCCGCCGCTGGTGCCGCTGCAAACTCAGACGCTTATTCCCATGAATCACGATTCTTTTGACCTTGTGGGTCGGGGCATCGCTCAACACCGAAAAATAGCCCCAGGGACGGAAGTCCGAATCCGGACTCTCAACCGGCGGCTCAAGGCCCATATTCATTCTCCCCCACGATCTCTGCATTCCTGCAGCCATTGGGACAAAAAAACCACTCCGACAATTCCGGGATTCTCCTGCCCGCGTGAAAGCCGGTTTTTTCTCACGCGACGAAGAAATCAAACAGTGATTTCAACAAGTTTGAGATCGAAGATCAGATCCTTCCCCGCCAAAGGATGATTGGCGTCCAGCGTCACCTGCTCCCCCGTGACATCCGTCACCATCACCTGGATCAGCATCCCGTCATCACGCCTCAACTGCAGCAGCTGCCCGACGGCAGGGGCAAGATCCTCCGGAAACTGGCCGCGTTGAAATACCGCCACCATATCCTCGCGGCGGTGCCCGTACGCATCCGCCGCCGCGATCCGAACGGTCTTTTCATCTCCGGGAGCCATGCCGATGACGGCGTCTTCAAATCCGGCGATGACCCGACCCTCGCCGATCGTAAAGGCCAGGGGTTCTCTGCCCTGCGACTGATCAAACACCTGCCCGTTGTCGAGAGAGCCCTTGTAATGAACTCTCACGCTATCGCCCTGTTTTGCCTTTTCCATTTATGTTCTCCTTTTCCTGCCGCTTGTAATGAAATGATCTGGCGCGGCATCCCGGGCGGACAATCCTTTTCCTGTTCGCCTATCACATCTCTGCCGTCAAACAATTTCTGCCTCTTTCCTTGCTTCGGTACATGAACCCGTCCGTTCGCTTAAATAAGCTTTCCGGTGTGTCATCCGGTTTCGCCACCGACGCCCCCACGGATACGGTGACGCCGATCTCTTCTGCCCCGACATGAATGCCTGTTTTCGCGATCAGCCTGCGCATCCGTTCCCCGATTTTAACCAGCAATGCCTGATCGACATTCCGGACGACGGCGACAAACTCCTCGCCGCCCCAGCGACCAACGAGATCATAGGGTCTTGCAACCGACCGAAGCGTGTCGGCCACGGTTTTCAGCGCCAGGTCACCGATATTGTGACCGTAATCGTCGTTGAAGCGCTTGAAATGATCGATATCCATCAAAAGCAGGCCAAATGGTATGGCACAGCGCTGCATTTCCTGAAGGCGTGTCTCTATTTCCGACTCAATGAAGCGGCGATTCGCAAGCTGGGTAAGGGCATCGAGCATGGCAAGCTGCTCAAGTTCTTTCAGTCTCGCAAGAACCCCTTCCCGGAAGCTGTTGTCGCTGAAAAATTCCGCTCCTCCGACAACACGGCCCCGATCGTCACGCAACGGAATGACACGCACCAGGACCGGTAAACGATGCCCCTGCTTGTGATGCAGATAAACCTCCGCCTTCCGGAAACGGCCGTCTTCCATCGTCGCCTGCAGCGGGCAATGTCCCTTGCAGAGACTTTCTCCTTCGGCGTCCACGTGGACCAGAATGTTGTCGGCACACCCTTTTCCGACGACATCCTCTGCCCGGTAGCCCGTAATCCTCTCCGCCGCTTCGTTCCAGTAGGTGATTTTCCTCGTCCCGTCGACAAAGTATAAGGCATCGGGCATTCTGTCCAGCAGATCGGCATAGTCATACGACATGGTCGGCCCTCCCTGTTGATTCCATGTCCTTATAACATCATGCGGTCAAATTCCCAAGCAATGACGTGCGGAATTTTCCTGCAGGTGCGCTGTAAAGGAGAAACAAAAAAGGGGCTGGACCGGACGGCCAACCCCTTTCATATTTTTGGTGGAGCTGAGGAGGATCGAACTCCTGACCTCTTGAATGCCATTCAAGCGCTCTCCCAGCTGAGCTACAACCCCACTTTGAATGCATAAGTAGCTGATGAGCGAGAATCTTTAGCATGCAGCTTTCGCCATTGTCAATACATTTTTCTTGACATTTGCCCCTCCCCCGCTATAATCGCGACCCTGTGCCGGAGTGGTGAAACTGGTAGACGCAGGGGACTCAAAATCCCCCTTTCCTCGCGAAAGTGTGGGTTCGATTCCCACCTCCGGCACCAATTTAATTCCGCTTATGCCTTGATCAGAGTCCATGCGCCTATCAGCATGAATCCAATACCGGCAACATAATGCAGATGCTTTGCACTCACGTACTGGGCAACGATCCCCCCTGCGACAACGCCGATACCCGATGCAAAGATTAAAGCCAGGGACGCGCCGATAAAAACAGTGATTTTGCTGACAGTCTTGTCGGATGCAAATAGCATGGTTGCCAATTGGGTTTTATCGCCGAGTTCGGCAATAAAAACCGCTGTAAAAACGGTAATCAGCACCTTTAAATCCATTCCTGACTCCTTCGCAAGAATTCCACCGGTTATTCGTGTGTTACATGCATGTTATCGAGACGACTTGCATTTCGGCAAAAAGGACATTAGTGGACAGTCAAAAGTAATCATTCCGATCATGCGGCATTCTTCCTTTTTTCAAGCGGGCGAGAGAATACATGAAGATAATGAAAGAATGCAAGCCATGAGAAGGAATGAATATAAGGAAAGCGTAACTGGGAAAAGATTGACGATTCGATTTTTTAATGATTATTTGTAAAATCATCATGCCATAGTTCAGCCTTCAAAGCTTCATGGGCTCTCATTTACCCCTTGGAGAAGCCACCCAGGGAATGGAGGCGCAACAGATTCTCTTTAATCAGCCGCTCACGGCGGTCTTTCAGCATTTGAGACGATCTCTTATTCGGGGTCATGTCGTATAAAAGATTCGGGAACACAAGCTCTAAGGCGTTCTAACCTCAAAAACCTTGTAGGAAAGGAGTGCGCTTCATGACAAAAGCCCGGAATCTCCTGCGGCGAATATTCAAGCCCCGCAAGCAGCAACGATATCTCGTCGAGAATGGAACTCTCGTGGTTGTCGTAACACCGGGCCGGCACGGCCAGGAACAGCGGCGCCAGGTTCATGTCATCGACATCAGCATGGGCGGCGCCGCTTTCATTTACGAGGGCTCCCCCGAAGAACTGGAAGACACGGGCTTCCTACAGATCACCTCTTCGACACCGAACAAGGAAAAGGTTTACTTTGAAACGGTGTCGGATCATCCCGTTCCCGAGCTTGATGCCTCTCAGCCGACCTATCGTCGCCGGGGCGTCAAATTTACCTGGATGGGCGCCCTGGGCGAATCCTACCTGAAAGAATTCATCCAGGATAAGGGCATCTGCCGTCTCTGAGCATGGGCGGCCGGTCCGGACCTGTTTTTAAGCATCGGAGAGTGACGGTCGCCTCGGAATGATCAGCCACATGAGCAGATAAGCAAGCACACCGAAGCCGAAAGAAAAAAGGATGAGCAGAACAAAAATGATCCGGACGAGCGTGGGATCCTTATCGAAGTATTCTCCCAGTCCCCCGCAGACGCCGCCCAGTTTCTTGTCCGTATCCGAAAGATAAAGCTTCTTCATTTCCCCTCCTCTGGTGCATCATCAGAGACAAATCACGCCCTCAATCGACCCAACCCGGTTGTAAACCTGCACCACCTCCTCGCTGGAACGCATGCTCTTGCTAAAGGAGACACTGACGTACTTCCCCGTCCTCGACGGTCGGCAGGCATGGTTTTCATCCGGGAACAGGCCCTTTAACTCGTCCAGTCTTTCCACCGGAACGATGAACTTGAACGGAAAGGGACAAGGCCATGTGTAATTTTCGTTCAGCAAATCGACAAAGCGGCTGTCACGGCTGTTCATGCGTTTTCCTTTTCTTTTTTTGCGGCAAATAAGACCCTTTGTACGGCTGTCCCTCATCGGTAAGGGCAGATGAAAGATCCCCCTCGATAAGCTTCCGACGCCTGCCATGGCGGACTAAACGTGATTCCGCAACTGCAGCTCAAAGGGGTGCGGGTCCAGATAGGTCTGTTCCTTCAGGTATGGCTGATCGTATTTGCGCACATAATGCTTCACCAGGGTCAGGGGAACGATTAGGGGGATCACGCGCTGACGATACTGTTCGATCACCTCCAGAAGTTCTCCCTTTTCCCAGGACGAAAGCTCTTTCTTGAAATAGCCCATCATGTGCATCAGGACATTGGCATTTTTTTTCGGGGTCGCCTTGAGTTTCATCACTTCCATCAGAAGCGACTCATACTTAAGGACAAGCTCCCGAAGGGGAACCGTTTTCCCCGCTGCGACCAGGCGCCCCATCTCCTGATAATGGCGCGGACTGTGGGAAAGGAGAAGCAGTTTGTTTCTCGTATGATAAGTGATTACATCGCTGAATTTCAGACCGCGGTTAAGGACGATTTTCTGCCAGCCATAAAAGGCAAAAACCCGTTCAATGAAATTCTCCCGCAGAACCGGGTCGTGGAGGCGGCCTTCCTCCTCCACCGGCAGCGCTGGAAAATGCTTCATGAATATCCCGGCAAAAAGGCCTTCCCCGTTCTTAACGCCAACGCCCTTTTCATTGTAAACCTTGACCCGCTCCATGCCGCTCGACGGCGAGCCACTTTTAAAGACGAACCCGCAGAGCCGCTCCCCCTCGAGTTCCCTGACGCGCCGCAAGGCCCATTCCGTCATTCGCTCGGTGAAGTCCACCCTGGTTTTCACGGTGACCAGCCGGGGCGCCGCCGGTTCCCCGACCAGCCGAACTGCCTCCCGCGGCACGCCGAAGCCGCATTCCACCTCGGGACAGACGGCAACATAATCGACATATGACCCGAGAATATCCTTTAGATAATGATCCAGTTTGTGACCGCCGTCGTAGCGGACCGGCAAACCAAGCAGGCAGGTGCTGATTCCAAGGCGTATTTTCTCCATGCCGGCCATCATATCAGAAAACAGACTTATGACAAGGGCTCTTGTGTTTTTCCACCGGTCGATGGTAAACAGAAAGCGTCATATGCAAATGTTCCGCCCCGATGTTAGGAAGAGAGTGCCGCCACAAAAGAAAGGAAGAAAGCCATGCTCGAGGAAATGAAATCTCTCATCCGTGCCAAGGACGTATGCGTTCTGGCCACGTCATCAGGGAAGCAGCCCCATTGCTCCCTCATGTCCTACGTAACTGATGAAGACTGCCGCGAATTCTTCATGATCAGTTCCCTGGAAACGAAAAAGTTTCGCAATCTTCTGGAGAACCATGCCGTCAGTCTTCTGATCGACACGCGGGAAGAAGATGTCGGCCGTAAGCGCGAAGGGGTTCGGGCGCTCACGATAAGCGGTTTTTTCCAGGAAATCGAAAACAGGGAAAAGGAAATGTTCTACCGGGATAAACTGCTTGCACGTCATCCCCACCTGAAAGCGTTCATGGAAAGCGATGCGGCCCACGTCTTCTGCATCAAGGCGCAATCCTTTCAAATGCTGAAGGGAATAAGCGAATCCTACTTTGAAGAAATCACCTGATGCCTGGGGACACTTCCCGGCCCGGATTTTTCATTTTGGCGTGTCAACAAGAGTGGATTTGACGATATTATGGGGATGCCGGCAAGCTTCCGCAGCAACCCTTCGTGTCACTTCTTTCCCTGCACAAGAATCTGCATGACCACTTTCTTGGTCCGTTCTATGATTTTCTCGTAATTCAGGCTGTTGCGCTGAATATAGTAATGCTTTTCAACCTCCCGGGCAAGCCCGCTTTTTTCTTCCAGGAAGGAAACCAGCTTCTCCGTAGAAGAGAAAAACCGGATGAACACCTCGCTCCAGTTATTTTCCATGATAACCCGGTAGGTGTTTCCGGCCCTGGCCTCTTCCGCGGATTCGAAATCGACGACGATCAGCATCTTCCTGATTCTTTCGGGTTGCAGAAAATTCTGAAAATCGACGGAGCTGATATTGTATGACCCGAAGACTTCCCGGATCTTACGGGCAAGATTAATGATCTCCTGAATGGTTATGGGTGTCGGATTCGGCATCATTCTGACACTCCCCTCCTGGAAAAGATCATTCCACACGAGATAGGCAATGCAGAACACAATATCCGGGTTCTCGACGAAAATCGTTTCCTCATCGTGGACCGGGGACACACGCCATTTACGCGTGTCATAACGGAATGTCAAATCGGGGACGTTCGGGTTTTCAATCGGTTTGTGCATGATGAGCAGTTTGCCCTCTTTCCGGACCAGGCTCGATGATAGCTTTCTGCCGATGATGGTCAGGTCCTGAGGATCAACCTGGCCGGATACGTCCTTGGCAATAGCGGAAATCATCTTGTACATTTCCAGCAGCAGGGTGAGGATTTTTGTCCCGAAATCCTGCTGAGATTGCAGGCTCCAGGATTCGAAGCGGTTCAACTCGTAAAGCGTTTCCCGCTCCAGCCTGTATTTCCGGAACAGCTCGGAGGCCAGCTTTTCCTTGACGGAAAGCTTGCTTGACATGAGCTTGAGGGCATAGCGCAAGTAAAAGCATTTCTTGAGAAATTCGATATCCGGATGTCTCCGTTCGGCATAATGGCACAGGACGGCATCCAGCGTAAACATGCTGGGGTCTATGAAGGAGCGTTCCCCGTCTGCTTTGAGAATGAAATCGCGAAAGCGGTGGCAAAAAAGAGCCTCGCGGGGCGATTCGAGCTGCACCGCCAGCAGCAGCATTTTGATGATGGATTTGAGGGGATGGGTCAGGGCCTTGTTGAACTGCCATAGAGCCGCCCCGAAATATTCGCTGCGGTCGATCCCCTCCAGGTTTCCCAGATCCACGCAGTCATCCTGGCCGAATTCGGGATGCAGATACTCCCGCATCGCCTCTTCGTACGCCTGCGGTTTCTCCGCATTGAAATAAACCCACCAGAAAGGTATCTTTCCGCATATCAGGATGGTTGTCCGATAGAATTCCTCTTTGAGGACATTGCGCTGGGTACTCCCGCAGCTTTCATCGTCCACGTTGCCGAAATTGCATTTGCGGATGTCTTGGACATCACTGATGAAAAAGTAGACGGGCAGCTTCAGGGCATTGTCCAGCCAGTCTTTGAGGAGGTAAATTTTCTGGGAAAGCTGTTCGAATTGCTCGGCGCTGTAATTTTTCCTGTCGATACAAACCCACAGATCGCAATCCGACTGTTCGGTCTGGCTGATCGTGCCGAGACTGCCGATCGTGTATATTCCCTCGATCTGACAGTAATCAGCCGCATACTTGATCAGGGATCCCTGGTCATAGCATTTGAATTTTTTTTTGAAAGCCGCTTCCCGCTTCTTGATTTCCTTGTTCTGTTCGATGTCAAACACCCGGAAAGGCTTCTCCTGATCGGGAATATAACCGGGGAAATCGGGATGGTTGATGCTCAGGAGCCAGGGCAGCAGAAACAGGATCACCTCGCTTTCCTTGGGGGAAAGATGTTGGAAAATGTCTTTCCTGAACTGGTTGTAGGCGAGAAACACCTTTTTGTTCTGGATCAGTGTTTTCGTCAGCGGCATGAAAGGCTCCCCTTTAAATGTTAAAAAAACCGCACCTGCCGTTACCTATAACGAGGCCGTTTTAAAGTCAACCCGGCACCGGTTCCCATAAGA
Source organism: uncultured Syntrophales bacterium (assembly GCA_964411235.1). Classification (GTDB taxonomy): domain Bacteria; phylum Desulfobacterota; class Syntrophia; order Syntrophales; family JAAYKM01; genus JAAYKM01. The sequence continues at coordinate 17,694 of CAYPKE010000007.1, read as the reverse complement.
CGCACCAAACCCGGCATCACGACGGCCCGGGACAAAATACGCCCCTCTCGTTCAGGCCAGGATCAGGACATAGAGTGTGCGCGCAAGAACCCAGAACAGAACCAGCAGTGTCGCCGCCAGTACCGCAATTCCGAGGGTCCGATGGATGCTTTTTTCTCCGGTCGTTTCGTTGTACCCCACCAGATAACCGATCAGCACACCCGCCGCCAGGCCGCCGCCGTGGGCCCAGTTGTTGATGCCGGGAATCAGAAGGCCGAAGATGACCAGACCGATGGTCCAGGCCATGGCCTGCCGGTAAATCATACCACCGAAATAACCGCCCCGGCTTTTTCCGTAGAAAAGAATGGCTCCGATCAGGCCGCAAATGCTCGCCGAGGCACCGATCGTAAAGGGAACGCCCGCCAGATATGACAGCAGAAACCCGCCGACACCCGTTGCCGCGTATATCAGAAAAAAACGATAAATGCCGTAGGCCCCCAGGACAAAAGGGCCAAGTTGCATCAGCGCCATCATATTAAAGAAGATGTGCAGGATACCTCCGTGAAGATAGGACGCGGAAATCAGGGTCCACCAGCTTCCCTGCATATCGATCGGCCATGTTCCTGTCGCTCCCATGATCAGAAGGCTTTGATTCGAAGGGGACAGAATCGTCAATGGATTTGCGGAGAATCCGGATGTTGAAGGACTCAGAAGCAGCGACAGAATAAAGAAAACAGCATTGACATAGATAATGAGCCGTATCGGATCATTGGAAAGAAAAAAAGACAAACCGCTCCGCAGGATTCTCCGGGCGCCGGGCCGCCGCAACCCACAGTAGGGGCATGCATGCTCGTCGGCACTGATGAACTTCCGGCAACGGGGGCATAGAATGCCGCGTGTTTCTTTTCCGTTCAAAAAAACCCCCTTCGCTTTAGAAATATCGGATCATGACAGGTATCGCGATAAAAGTTCCCACGGACGTCGTCACATTGACCAGGGCTATGAGAATGAGGATACGGGTGATCTTGTTGCGAAAAAACCCCTGGAAACTCGTGATGTCTTCCGCAAGATTAAGAAAATCCTTCACCTGCGGCTTGCGAATGGTCGCTTCCGTCAAACCCGCCACCCAGCCGGTCGCAATCAGCGGATGGAGCGTAGCAATGGGAGCCGACAAAGCGGATGCAAAAATGGTCAGGGGATGGGCAAGAAGGACCAGCGCCCCCACGGCAGCGCAGGTTGCCGTGATCATCGACCACGATGCAAGCATGCTGATGCTGGCCTGGCCGCCGGAGAAAAAAAATCCGGCGCCAAAGAGGGCAATAATTGCCAGGGGGAAAGCCCATGCGGCTGCGCGTGCAAAACGCCCCTGCTCCGGGATGCGGTCCAGAAGATCCAGATCCACCGCCAGCCCCATTTGCGACTGGATTCCCGGAACGTGCCCGGCACCAACAACGGCGACGATTTTTCGTCCTTCGGCCTCACCGATCCGGCGGGCCAGATACTGGTCCCTTTCATCGATCAGGGTTGTTCTCAGCGCAGGCAGCCTGTCCCCCAAAGCCTTGAGCGCAAGTTCCAGCGCATCGCGCTCCTTGAGTTTTTCGATATCTTCTTCCGTAACATCGTCGCTGATAAACAAGGACACGATAATTTCCGGCAACACCCTGACCTTGCTCCAAAAGCTCATTTTGCGCCAGGCCCGCAGGAGCGTCACCCGAATCGCACGATCCGCCAGGACGAGGCGGGCTCCGGTCTCTTCCGCCAGCCGAACCGCCCGGCGCATTTCTTCTCCCGGCTGGATTTGGAACTTGCGGGCCATTTTCTTCTGGAAAGAGGCCATGAGCAACTGAGCCAACAGCAATGACGTTCGTTTTTCACGGATGACCTTCACGATATCCATCTCTTGCCAGCGGTCCTGCTGCCGCATCGCCTCCAGACGGTCCCGGCAAAGCTCGACGCAAACCGTGTCGGGCTTTTCCTTCAGGATGGTCCGTTCAACCAGTTCCGCACTTTCCCTGGATACATGTGCCGTTCCAACCAGCAAAATCTCCTTGTCCCGGAATTTAATTCTGGTAATATCCCTGTCGTCCACAAAAGCTCCTCGGACAGCATTGACCGGCTTTTCATCGATGCCCGGTGAATCAGGCCTTTGGCCCGTCATGACCAACGGCGTTGCAACCGGCGCGGTGCTGTCTCTCCGCGCTGCGGATAGTTATCAAGATTCCCGGGCTTTGTAAAGAGAAATGGCCGCGGAATGCAAGGTATCGGGTTTTTGTGATGATGCCATCTTGAAATTCGAAAGGCCACGATGCAAAGGGGAAACGCTGCCACCATTGCCATTGAGAGAATCGCATTCGGCGGTTCAGGCATCGGTTTTCTGGACGGCCGCGTCGCTTTCGTCCCCGGCACTGTGGACGGCGATGTGGTGGAGATCGAAATCACCGAAGTCCGCAAACGCTATGTACGTGGCCGCATAACCAAAATCCTGAAGCAGTCCGACCACCGGACATCTCCTCTGTGCGGTTCATACGGCCGCTGTGGCGGCTGCTGCTACCAGCACATGGCCTATGACCGTCAGCTCTTCTGGAAAGAACGACAGGTTCTGGACACGTTTCAACACATCGGGGGGATCCCTTCCCCGCCGGTCCTTGCCGTAATTCCTTCACCAAAGCCTTACCACTATCGCTGGAAGGCCGGTTTGCACATCGGGCGCGAATACGGCCGGCCGAAATTGATCGGGTTCATGTCCGGGGCCAGCAATCGCATCGTGGCGATCACTCGTTGTGAAATCGTCGAGGAGAGCATCAACCACCTGCTGCAGGAATGCCGTCATGCCCTGCATGAAGGCACCTGGTCCCCCGTTGAAGAACGCATAACCCTCTGGTCCCAGGACGAGACCTCCCCCTCATGGACGCCTCTGGGGCCATCAGCTGCGGCTCCGTTCATCCTCAGAACGATCAAAGAACGGCGGGTTACGGTCCCACGCGACGGTTTTTTCCAGGCAAATCCCAATCTTATCTGCAAGATGATCGACCTGGTCCTTGCCGCCTCCGCTCCTCGGGGCGGGGAAACCGTCGTCGACGGATTCTGCGGCTCCGGCCTGTTCAGCCTCTTTCTCGCACCTCAATCCAACCGGGTGCATGGCATCGAGTGGGACGTCAGGGCGGTCGAGGCGGCAAGGCACAACGTGGCGCAGCTTGGATTCCATAACATCTCATTGCATCATGGGGATATCGGCTCCGTACTGCAACAATTCGCCGATCCCGTGGATGTTCTGGTCATCGACCCACCGCGAGCGGGTTGCGGAAAAGCCTTATTGGAAAGGATCAGCACCCTTTCTCCCGGCAAAATCGTCTATGTTTCATGCAATCCCGCCACTCAGGCCAGAGATATACGACACCTTTGCGGCAAAGGTTATCGCCTCCAATCTCTGCAGCCACTGGATATGTTTCCGCAGACGGCCCATATCGAAGTGATCGCAACCCTTCTGCACAGCCGGTATCCTTAAACCTTGACAGCATCAGGAAGATATAATAGGGAACATTTTGTTTTCATGACCCTTCGGGACTTTGGTGCTTATTCCATGAAGGCCGGACCGGGCAGCTTGCCCGTGGCGATCATTTCGCGGGACTATTGAAAGGAGAAATTTGATGCTCGAAAAATTAGCGAAGTACGACTGGGAGGAACTCCGAATCGATGATTTCGGCAAATACTACTTTGACAAGAATTTCATGGTCATCGACGGGAAACGGGTCAGCGTGTCGGTCAAAACCGTTTTTACGGAGCGGGGAAGGAAAGAAAGGCTTCAGTTCATGGATATTTCCCCCCTTGAACTGACGCGGCTTGCCGATCTTCTGGATTACGAAATCAACCTTTTCGTGATTGAATGTGATCAGCACATGTTTGCCCACCCCGAATTTGCCGGTTACGACAAGGACGGGAACATCCTGTACCACTTATCGAATAATTTCTATCCCGTTGAACGGGGGAGCATCCTCGAGGACATCTTGAACAAGGTCAATACTGACCGGACCAAAAACAAGGGTGCAAAGCAGAAGTTGAACTGAAGGCGGCCCTACCGGCCCGGATCAGACACCGCCCAAACGCATCTGCCGCCCGGACACAATGGTGACAGGTCATCGCCAGCAAAAGCAGGAAAGGAATGCGATCGTTGAACTATCTTCTGATCTATGCACATTACAATCCGGCCAGTTTCAACCGGGCTCTCCTTGATATCCTGAACACAACTTTGAGCGCGGCGCATCATGTCGAGCTCCGGGATCTCTATGCGTTAGGTTTCAATCCCGTCCTGTCGGCCGGAGATGTGGAAGCCCTGGAAAAGGGCGCACCGCCTCCGGACATTGCGACGGAACAGAACCTGATTCGCCGGGCGGATGTATTGGTCTTTGTCTATCCCATCTGGTGGTCGTCCATGCCCGCGATTTTAAAGGGTTATATCGACCGGGTTTTCTCCTTCGGATTCGCCTATACGGTCGATGAGAATGGCCCCCAGGGTCTTCTGGAAGGCAAGAAAGTTTACCTTGTCAACACCACCGGGGCGGACGAAGAAACCAACAGCGAATGCGGGGTTTTCCAGAGCATGCACAACCTGACGGACATCGGTATTTTCCGTTTTTGCGGCATGGAAATCACCGGCCATCACTATTTCACCGCCGTTCCATATGTGGAAGACGACGAGCGTCGGGTCATGCTTTCCAAATTCCGGAGCGCCGTTGAAAAAATGAGCCAGGGGTGATTCGGCCCGCTCGGACAATCCTTATAATTCTGTCCCGCCGCCTCACGAACCCGGAGATTCGGCACAACGGGGTAAGTGCTTCCGGTTACCGAACCGGTAATTCCATAACGAGCGTGAAATGGCCCCGACCTGAGCCTCAAACCACATCCCTTCCTCAATTCCGAGGTCACATCTTTTTCGCCACGCCTCCTTACCCCCAGGAAGCGGAGACTCGCACCGGCTGAAATGTCGCACGGACGGAAAGAAAAATCTCTTTGACACGATTTTCCCCAAACGGTATAGTGAATGCACTTTAACTCTTACCGCGTCGCATGATCATTCAACTTGAAACGCAAATTATTCAGTCTCAACCGGATCACGCTGAAAAAGTTTAACTGTTGGAATATTTTTAGCTGTCTGAACAAAGTTCCTTTCATTATCTGTTTTATACGCGTTTGCATTCAAGCACATAGTCTGTCTTTCCCCATGCAGATCACACAGCGGCGTTATCGCTGCGGATCGGGGGAAAAGCCGATTCTGCAGGAGCTCTGAACACAAACGGTATGAATACAACTTCTCATGGGGGTAATATCGCATGGACAAGAAAAAGGAGCACCCGTGTCAGCAAGTCCCAATCACCCAGGATCCATACACCATCGTTGAAAAAGAGCTTCTTGCCAAGCGGACGATCTGCAAGATGCTCATCGAAGCCCCGCTCATCGCCCGCAAGGCCCTGGCCGGCCAGTTCATCATGCTGCGGGTGAACGAAACCGGCGAGCGGATTCCGATGACCATCACGGAAAAAGATCTGGTCAAAGGCACGATCACGATTTATTTCCAGGTAGTGGGAAAGACAACGGCCCTGATGAGGAACATGAAAGTGGGCGATCGGTTCCAGGACGTGGTCGGCCCCCTCGGTCAGCCCGACGAAATCGAAAAAGTAGGCAAAGTGGTCATGGTCGGTGGCGGAACGGGAACGGCGGTTCTCTATCATATCACACAGGCTTACCGGACACTGGATAATTATCTGGTCGGGATTGTAGGGGCCAGAGACAAGGAGCTTATTATCCTTGACAAGGAAATGGGCGCCCTGTGCGACGAATTGATCCTCACCACGGACGACGGAAGTTGCGGCCAGAAGGGGCTTGTGACCGAGGCCCTCATGAATTACCTGAAAACGTCCCATGACGTGAAGCTTGTCTGGGCCATCGGGCCCCTCGCCATGATGAAGGCCGTTTGCAACATTACCCGGATTTTCAAAATCAAGACCATGGTCAGCCTCAACCCGATCATGGTGGACGGAACGGGCATGTGCGGCTGCTGCCGGGTAACCGTCGACGGCAAGGTCAAATTTGCCTGCGTCGACGGACCGAGCTTTAACGGTCATCTTGTCGATTTCGACGAACTCCTGAAGAGAAAAGGCATGTACCTGAATCAGGAGCGGGAATCCCTCCTATTCTCGATCAGATAAGTGCGAATCACTTCCATCATACTCATTAAGGGGAAGAAATTATGGAACAAAAAGCCCAGGCCGAAAAAATCAACAGACAGAAAATGCCCGAACAAAACGTTTCATCCCGAATCCGCAACTTCACGGAAGTGCCTCTCGGATATGACCCGCAGACAGCCCAGAAGGAAGCGTCCCGCTGCATCATGTGCAAAAACCCGAAGTGCGTCGAAGGATGTCCCGTTGAAATCGACATCCCGGCCTTTGTCAAACTGATCAAGGAGGGCAAATTTCTCGAAGCCATCTATAAGATCAAGGAAAAGAACGCGCTGCCCGCCATCTGTGGGCGCGTCTGCCCCCAGGAGGATCAGTGCGAGAAAATGTGCATTCTCGGCATGAAAGGGGAGCCTGTCGGCATCGGCAACCTGGAACGTTTCGCCGCCGACTACGAATATACCCAACCGATTACAGAGGTTAAGAAGTCAGTCAAGCCGACGGGGAAAAAGGTTGCCGTCGTCGGCGCCGGGCCTTCCGGTTTGACGGTTGCGGCCGATCTGGCCCTGTTGGGGCATGAGGTTACGATTTTCGAAGCCTTGCATGAAACGGGGGGCGTTCTGGTCTACGGCATACCCGAGTTCCGTCTTCCCAAGGCCATTGTGAAAAGAGAGGTCGAGTATCTTAAATCCCTGGGCGTGAAAGTGATGACCGATATGATCATCGGGAAAATCCTCACTGTCGACGAGCTTTTCGAACAGGGCTTCGGGGCTGTCTATCTGGGAGTGGGGGCGGGTCTTCCCGTTTTCATGGGTATTCCCGGTGAAAACCTTAACGGGATTCTCTCGGCAAACGAGTTCCTCACCCGCGTCAATCTTATGAGAGGTTACGAATTCCCCGAAGCGGACACACCAGTCTACATCGGCAACAATGTTGCGGTTATCGGGGGCGGCAACGTCGCCATGGATTGCGCCCGCACGTCGCTGCGTCTGGGGGCCAAAAGGGTGACTGTCCTGTATCGCCGTTCGCGGCGCGAAATGCCGGCGCGCATGGACGAAATCATCCGGGCGGAAGAGGAAGGAATCATCTTCAATTACCTGACTAATCCGATCCGATATCTGCCGAACGAACAGAATTGGGTCAAAGCCATCGAATGTATCCGGATGGAGCTGACTGAACCCGATGACTCGGGCCGCAGAAATGCCATCCCCATCGCCGGATCAGAACAGATTCTTGATTTCGATACCGTTCTAGTCGCGGTCGGCGCCGGCGCCAATCCGGTCCTATCTTCCACGACGCCGGACCTGAAACTCAATGCCAAGGGCTATTATATCGCCGATCCCGAAACCGGCCTCACCTCGAAGCCGCGGGTCTTTGCCGGCGGAGACATTGTGACCGGCTCTGCGACCGTGATCTGGGCTATGGGGGCGGGAAGGAAATCCGCCCAGGCCATCCATAAGCTGTTAATGGGTATAAAGGACGAACCGAAAACCTGATGCGGAACGAAACAGAGAAAGGAGGTATGGACATGGTAAGGAAGATTTCTGGTGAAGATGCCGGCAAAGGCACATCACCGGAACCAATCACTCCGGGTAGCGCTCAACGGGAGGAGAAAGACAAGCAAATCATCAGTACGGGCACTTATCTGCCATGTTTTTGCCCGCATTGCTTAAAATCCTTAAATGAAGACACTCAGATTGTCTTCGAGGTGGCCCGGCCGACAGGTCAGCGGGCGAAAATCCGCCTCAGCCCCTATCTGAACGTCTTCGATACCTCAAGCACCGTCTATATTCCGGATGGTGAAGAGGTTGAAGACCTTTTCTGTCCCCATTGCCGGCAGTCCCTGAAGGTGCCGACGGAACTTTGCGAGGAGTGCGGATCGGCTGTGGGCCGTTTCCTGATCCGTCCGTTTCAGAAGGATATTGATTTTTATATCTGCCTTAAAAAAAACTGCCACTGGCATGGGATCGATCCGGATGCCCGTCAGCAGATGGAGTTGGAGATCAGCGGCTTTAAAGATCCTGCGGATCAGCAGGAACTGCTCAAGACCGGAACAAAACTGCAATGCTTCTGTCCGACCTGTAATGCCGGTCTGGTGCAGAACGATGACCTCACGATGATGATCGAAGACAAGGAGGGGCACATCGGTCCGTTAAAACTCAGTCCTTTTCTGAACGTCTTCAAGAGCGAATGCTCCCTTTTTATCCCGCCGGGCGAAGAGGTGGCGGATATGCTCTGTCCGGAATGCGGCGAGAGTTTCTGGCTGGACGACAAACAGTGCGGTCTCTGCGGCTCGAAAGCGGCTAAAATCAAAATCAAGGTTAGTTCCTTTGATGTCGATTTCTATATCTGCATGAGAAAAAAGTGCAACTGGCATGGGTTGAGCGAAAAGGATTGTCAACGCATTATCCTGGATGATAGTTGTGAATGGTAAAAAAAAATAACCTAAGGGAGTCAAACGCACTATGGCAACGAAAAGCTTTATGGAAGACCAGGAACGTCTGCATCAAATCGCCGAGAAAAATGCACCTGCCTTCAAGTATGAATTGACGAAAAAGCATTTATCGGAGGATCAGATCGAACTGATCTATCCTCTTATCATCAATTTCATGGACAAGGTATACAGGGAATTTTACACGGTGCCCAAGAAGAAGACCTGACGGAGAAGAATAACCTGGCATCCGTCACCGCAAAACCCCTTCCGATTGGCTGGAAGGGGTTTTTTTCTCTTACTGAATCTTTTTCCCCCATCTCATCCACTCCTTTTTCAACGAACACCTTATCGAATCATTCAACGGCGTTGAAATATTCTTTCAATCCGGCATGACCGGAAAGGGGTGAAAACCGGTACCACCGGATGCCATCAAGATTATTCCATCCTATATTCATGCACTTAGAAAGACATCCTCCCGGATATGAAATCTGGCACGATCATTTCATATACCAAGGCAAAGGCAATCATGAATAAAACAAAAAAGGGAGGATATAGATCATGAAAAGAACAATCCAAACACTCATCGTCGCGGCTTTCGTCGTTTTGACCACGGCAACCTTCGGCTTCGCCGAGTATGCGGCAACGGGAGCGGGCAACTTCCCCTACTTCCAGCTGGGCGCCCTGATCGTCGGCGGACTGATCATCATTTCTCTTAAGCACAAGTACCAGAAGATGTACACGGGAGAAGTGGTCGGGGCCTTCGCCCTCTACACGATGCTGGTGGCCCTGTTCACCTCGCCGGTCATCGAAGTCGTGAAAACCATGGTCAGCTGAGAAGGAAACCTGTAACAGGCTCTCTCCCCGGGCGTGGAACGTCCGGGGAGTAAGAATAACGCCGGGGCTGCCCCGGGGAAGGAGGAACCGGAAATGTTAGCGAATCAGAATACCCAACGCGGTCTTTACCACGCCTATTCCCATGTCCTGATGCTGAGCGCCTGGGGCTTCGTCATCGTGATCTCCTCTTTCCTGTTCCTCTACGCAGGCTACAAGCTCGACGAATACTTGGGCACGGCGCCCAATTTCATGTTCGGCCTGTTCTTCCTCGCCCTGTTTACCTGCATCGCCCGGCTCTTCCAGGAAGCGTGGCTCAAAAGAAAAGACGTCTGAACCCGCTCTTACATAGCTGCAAAAAAAGCCCTCCTATAAGGAGGGCTTTTGCTTTGATAAACTTGTTTTCCATCAGGCAGCTTTCCGCCGGCAACCGATCCGGCGAATGTTCCTAAAGCTTTCTTATTTTTCTTTGCATATCTCTTTGGTTGCGTGAAAGCCTGCGCGATGGCCCTTTTTTCTTTGTTCCCTTCTGGAACCCCGAATCCCCCTCCGAAGACGCTTCCTCCTTAACATCGGATGCCGCACCGATATTGAAACGGAAAACCACGCTTTCAAATGCCGGAGAAGGCACCACGGTGGCGCCGCGGCGTGTGACGTAATCCGCCACCTCGCGGTCGGATGTGACAACCAGCGTTTCTTCGCCTGTTCCCCGTGCGATGATCTCCTTGATCACATCATCGGCCTTCCGCCCCCGGCGGGAATAAATGATGTCGATTCCGGACTGACGGTCCCGCTCTTCCACGGGACCGCCTGCATCCCAGGCATCAAAGACAACGGTTATCCCGTGTTGCCTTTCTCTTCTGAAGGGAATGAGAAGTTGTATCAGGGCATTTCGCCCCGCTTCAAGGCTGCGACGATCATGTGCTCTTAAACGGTCCGACTGCCGTATCAGGTTATAGCCGTCAATAATGATCCGCACTGAATCCCTTTCCTTTAAAAAATCTTAGACTTTTCTAACCCGCTGTTCTAGCCTTATGCAAGAAGGAAATTATCCCCCACCCAGTTTTCTTGACCTGATTTAGAGTCTCCCTGGCTGTTGCAAAACGGCTGTTTTCGCTATAGGCAATGAAAGAGATAATATGCTATATACCCGGGCCAATCAGCTTTCAATAAACCGATCGTTCCTTTTGGTTCCCTTGACAGACACCAAGGGGACTCCGCTGGACAATCAAATTGGAACGGTGCAGATTCATAAACCAGGAGATCTCCTCATGAAACCAAGGATTCTGGTCGTCGATGATGACGAAGCGATCCGCGACGTCATGGTCAAAGGGTTGTGCGGTGAAGATTGGATAATCGACATCTCTGAAAGCTATGAAGGTACAATCGGCTACCTGAACAAAAACCGGTACGATGTCATCCTGGTCGACAAGAATATGCCCGGAACGGGAGACATGGATGCAGGAGGCATGGAACTGTTGCGTCACATCAAAACCAGCCTGATCCCGTCGGAAGTGATCATAATGACCGGGTATGCCACCCTGGATACGGCCATCGAAGCGTTACGGCTCGGTGCGTTCGACTACCTTTTGAAACCATTTTCCCTGAAAGACCTGAAAGCAAAGATCAACCGCCTCCTGGCTTATCGAAGCTTCCTCGATCCGACCAAGGCAGCCGACACCTACAAAATCCTGCGGGAAAGGATCCTCGATCTGATGGCAAGGAAATCCGATATGTCGGACGGTGAACTGGATCGGGCCCTGACTGCGCTCAACGAGCCGATCGATGATTTGTTCCGATGCTTCAAAGAGTGTGAACGGTACATGCTCGCACATAGGGAATCTCTCGCTCATATTGCGGGGTATGCGGAACAGCTGAAATCCTGCATTCCACCGGAAGATGAAACCCAAAATTTAATCGCCGAAATCTGCCGCTTTTCCAGCAACCGGCTTTAAGGTCATCATCATTTGCTTTCGGTTTTTCCGGCGGATATGCCCTTTCGACAAAGCCTGCTTTTTCGGGACCCTCATCAGCATCCTGGTGATGCCAATTTACTGGCTCCTGCAAAACCCGCCTCTCCTGGCTTTGTTTCTCATATTTTACGGTGCAACTGTTGCCGGTTTCGTTCTTTATGAATGCAAGCGATGCCGGCACGTGTACTGCCCCTTCAACGCCTCCCCGGAAAAGCAGGGTTAAAATGCTTGTATCGTTCCGGGAAATAATCGGGATGAGTTTGCGGTGAGCATGGACGGTGTGAGGGCTCGACATCGTGGATGACGGGCCCTCACCCGATGGTTCTGTCGTAAAATTATGCGGGGGTGGCCGACGCGAAATTCCGGCCCGATCCGGGATAACCGTTAAGGGATCGTGACTTGCTTCCTGAGGATTTACCGAAACTGCCCCGCTTCGGGCTGAAGGATCTTTTGCCGGGATTCTGTTTCCTGCCAAAACCGCCACGGACGCTTGACGGCACATCTGCCCAGAGAAAACCTCCCGCGCCGTCGGGACCGTCATATTTCAACGTACTTCCCAATGTGCGCTTCAGGGACTGCAAGATGGACAAATCCTTGCCCGTCACGAAATTGTAGGCATCCCCGGTCTTCGAAGCACGACCGGTCCGACCGATACGGTGGGTGTAGGCCTCCATCGTGTCCGGCATGTCAAAGTTGATCACATGGGATACCCTGGTGACGTCGATGCCACGGGCGGCGATATCCGTTGCCACCATGATTTTTGACGCACCGCTGCGGAAACCGTCCAGCGCACGCTGACGTGCATTCTGCTGCATGTTGCCGTGCAGGGAAGCGGCATTGTACCCTGATCTGTCAAGGTTTTCCGCCAGGCTCTCCGCAACCCGCTTGGTCTTCGTGAAGATCAGGACGGATTCCATCTCCGTTTTACTGAGTAAGTCCTTCAGAAACGCCGCTTTCCGGGATGACTCCACTGCATAGCACGTGTGAGAAACGGTATTCGCCGGTGCGATCCGGCCGATCTGCACGCGCACGGGATTGTTCAGGATCTCGTTGGCCAGGGATATGATCTCTCCAGGCATGGTGGCGGCAAAAAGGAGATTCTGCCTCTTTGCCGGAAGATGACTCAGTATCTTCCTGATATCGGGTAGAAATCCCATGTCAAACATATGGTCCGCTTCATCCAGCACTAGGACCTCGATCCCGGATAAATTGATCGTCCCGCGCCCCACATGATCAAGAAGGCGTCCGGGACAAGCCACGACAATGTCAACTTTGCCGCGGAGGCGGTTAATCTGGTTAAAGACACTGACACCACCGTAAACGGTCGCGCTGGTCAATTTTGTCCGCCGCCCGAGTTGGATGATGTCCTGATTGATCTGCTCCACCAGTTCCCGGGTCGGAGCAACAATGAGGGCTCGCAGGCGCCCCCGCGGTCCGTCTATAAGACGCTGCAGAATCGGCAGGACAAAGGCCGCGGTCTTGCCGGTTCCGGTCTGGGCGAGGCCCATGACATCACGGCCCTCGATTATCGGGGGAATGGACTGCAGCTGGATGGCCGTTGGCTCACTAAAACCCTTCGATATCAATCCATTAACGATTTTTTCATGTAAATTGAATTGTTCAAAACTCATACTTTTTTTCTTACCTATTCTTTCGGGTTGACTGTGGGTGATTGATTTTCAGGGATAAACTTTCTCAGAGACAACGGGGTGTTGTTTGGGTCATTTCCCGAATCAGTTCGACGTCATCTCCGCGGAGGTGGGCATCCAGTCTTTTAAGCCCTTTGTCCGAACGAGAGGAGAGACTCAGATTTGTTTTTTTACATTTCATAAAAAGCTTGTCTTCAAGCTTTTCGTCTGTCTATGGTCGCCTTCCTGGCGCTGATAAAAAAAGCCCTCAGGACTTAATGAAAAATCCCTCGGGCTCGTTCGAAACACTATGGATTTTAAATTAAAACACATGTGTTGCGGTGAATATCTGAATACAGCGAATTTGTCAATGTTTTTTCTTCGCCGCCATCAAGAGTTCCCCTTGGGAAAGGATGAGTGAAGAAGGACCCGCAGGCGTCCTGTTAATTTGATTAAAGTTTTTCCGAACGGATGCCGATAAAAATATCGAAACGAGTCATCTGCGGTGTACGTGCTTCTGTCACGAAGCTGGAATCGAACAAGTGAAAAACCGCAGGGTCTAATGGCGCAGGGCGCCCACATTGAAGACTAAGAAAACGGCAGAAAGATTCTTCAGTCTTCCGGCAACACGGCATATGCGGAGACCGTTTCCAAAAAAAAATCACCCCTTCAGGAAAAACACCCTGCAGGGGTTTTTCTGCACCTTCGTCGTTTGTTCTTCATTATCTGCAGGTGAAACCGTCACCGGCAAAATTCTTGCCTGCCGAAATTATTTTCAATCCCGCACCCCGCGGGGATTCGACAAAATCAACCCGGATCGGTTTGGTTTTTTCAAATAGATCCCTGCCGATAACATAGGTTATCCCCCTGTCCTTAAAGACAAGATCGCTCTCCCGCTGCTCATCCAGAGCAATTCCCAGACCCGGGCCACCTCACCCCGCCTTCGGCAGAATGCGCACTGCTCCCGGCCATTTCTTCTGATCGAGATAGATTTTGATTATCTCGCTTCCCTTCTCCGTTACTTCAAACATGTCCTCTACCCCGTCTTCTGGCTTTGTGCGTTTCTTTATAATACTACAACATCCGGTCATAATTCTCGACAACGAACTGGACATCCTTCCGGAAACACATTCAACCGCATCGACAAGCGATTTCAGATACCGCTGACTCGTCAAACCGGCAAAGCACTTTGCTTTTTCACCTTTTTCAACGAACACCTTATCGAATCATTCAACGGCGTTGAAATATTCTTTCAATCCGGCATGACCGGAAAGGGGTGAAAACCGGTACCACCGGATGCCATCAAGATTATTCCATCCTATATTCATGCACTTAGAAAGACATCCTCCCGGATATGAAATCTGGCACGATCATTTCATATACCAAGGCAAAGGCAATCATGAATAAAACAAAAAAGGGAGGATATAGATCATGAAAAGAACAATCCAAACACTCATCGTCGCGGCTTTCGTCGTTTTGACCACGGCAACCTTCGGCTTCGCCGAGTATGCGGCAACGGGAGCGGGCAACTTCCCCTACTTCCAGCTGGGCGCCCTGATCGTCGGCGGACTGATCATCATTTCTCTTAAGCACAAGTACCAGAAGATGTACACGGGAGAAGTGGTCGGGGCCTTCGCCCTCTACACGATGCTGGTGGCCCTGTTCACCTCGCCGGTCATCGAAGTCGTGAAAACCATGGTCAGCTGAGAAGGAAACCTGTAACAGGCTCTCTCCCCGGGCGTGGAACGTCCGGGGAGTAAGAATAACGCCGGGGCTGCCCCGGGGAAGGAGGAACCGGAAATGTTAGCGAATCAGAATACCCAACGCGGTCTTTACCACGCCTATTCCCATGTCCTGATGCTGAGCGCCTGGGGCTTCGTCATCGTGATCTCCTCTTTCCTGTTCCTCTACGCAGGCTACAAGCTCGACGAATACTTGGGCACGGCGCCCAATTTCATGTTCGGCCTGTTCTTCCTCGCCCTGTTTACCTGCATCGCCCGGCTCTTCCAGGAAGCGTGGCTCAAAAGAAAAGACGTCTGAACCCGCTCTTACATAGCTGCAAAAAAAGCCCTCCTATAAGGAGGGCTTTTGCTTTTCCGGATGACTTCGTTCAGCACTCTAGAAACATACATTTCGTACTTTTTCCCGCTGATTCCTGGATGCGTTCCCGTCTTCTTTGTGGTATGGGTATCCGGCAAACAAATGAAAACTGATAACGGGTTCTGACAACATGACCGCTTCCCGACTACACATCCTGCTTGCTACGTCGCTTTCTTGCCTTATCTTTCTTGCCTGCGCCCCTGAACCCAAACTGCCCAGCCTGGCCGACGATGCAACCATTCTGGCCTTCGGTGACAGCCTGACCTACGGAACCGGCGCTTTGCCTCGGGAAAGCTTTCCCGCTGTACTGGAAAAACTTACCGGAAGGCGTGTCATTAACGCCGGAGTGCCCGGAGAAGTCAGCCGGGATGGGTTTGCCCGTTTGCAGAAAATACTGATCCGGGAAAAACCGGATCTGCTGATCCTTTGCCACGGCGGTAATGACTTTCTGAGACGTATCGATCAGAACCAAACCAGGAAAAACCTGGAAGCGATGATCGGGTTGGCAAAGGAACACCAAATCGCCGTATTGTTGATTGCCGTTCCCATGCCGGGGATTTACCTGAAACCGCCACCCCTGTACGAAGAAATGGCCAACGAACACGGTCTGCCCCTGGAACATAAAATACTGGAAATCATTCTTGGCAATGCGGCATTGAAATCAGATCATGTCCATCCCAATGCCGCAGGTTACAAAATGCTGGCCGAAGCCCTCCTGAGTCTCCTCAAAAGAAGCGGAGCCCTGCATTGATAAATCCACCCATTCCTGCAGAATCATCCCCTTCTCGGCATACTGGCCTCACCCTCCTCATGGTCACCATTTGACCAAAAACGCCCCTCAAACGTCACGGGTTTCGCAACATACACGACAAGCCTTACCATTCCTTATTCTTTGCCAATCTTGACTGGAGAATCATTCATGCATATGATAACTAGTCTGGTTATCACTTCGTCAGCCGAAGCAAACAGGATATATCGGGAAAAGGAGAATCGGCATGTGGGAATATACGGACAAGGTACGGGAACACTTTCTGGATCCGAAAAATGTCGGGGAAGTCGAGAATCCGGACGGTGTTGCGGAGGTTGGGTCCATCGCCTGCGGCGATGCGTTGAAACTCACCTTCAAGCTGGACGAAAACCAGCGGATCAAGGACATCAAGTTTAAAACTTTCGGCTGTGCCAGTGCCATCGCCTCCTCGTCCGCCTTGACGGAAATGGTCAAGGGAATGACCCTAGACGAAGCGATGAAGATCACCAACCAGGACATCGCCGCCTATCTGGGTGGGCTCCCCCAGGAAAAGATGCACTGTTCGGTCATGGGCAAGGAAGCGCTGGAAAAGGCGATTGAGAATTACCGCGGGGCACCCGCCAAAGAACCAGGCGCCCGGATTGTCTGTGAATGCTTCGGCGTCACCGACAGGGAAATTGAAAGGGCCGTTCTTGAAAACAACCTGACAACCGTCGATGAAGTCACCAATTACACGAAGGCCGGAGGTGGATGCGGGAATTGCCACGAGGCGATCCAGGAAATCATCGACCGCGTCCGCTTCGGAAAAGAGAAAAAACCCGTCACAAAACCAAAACTGTCGAATATCCAGAAAATCAAGCTGATCGAGGAAACGCTGGAACGAGAAATCCGTCCTTCCCTGAAGCTCGACGGCGGCGATATCGAACTGATCGATGTGGAAGGAAACCGGGTCCTCGTCGCCACGCGCGGCATGTGCGCCACCTGCAAGGCTGCGGACATTACGCTTAAGCATTTCGTGGAAAAGAAGCTCCGTGATCTGGTCTCCCCCGATCTGATCGTGGAGGAGGTCACGCCATGAAGACCGTCTACCTGGACAACAACGCCACAACACGCGTGGCGCCGGAAGTACTGGATACCATGCAGCCCTACTTCTGCGATCTGTACGGCAATCCATCCAGCATGCACTCCTTCGGCGGCCAGGTCGCCAGAAAAATCCGGGAGGCCAGAGACCAGGTGGCCACCCTGATCGGGGCACACCCCGATGAAATCATTTTCACGAGTTGCGGCACCGAGAGTGACAACGCCGCCATTCACTCTGCCCTATTCTCCGTACCGGAAAAAAGGCACATCCTGACCAGCCGGGTCGAGCATCCCGCCATTCGCGCCCTGTGCGCACACTTAACAGGCCAGGGATACCGGGTCACCGAACTGGCCGTGGACCGCGACGGACGGCTGGACATGGACCATTATGAGAAAAGCCTGACGCCGGATACCGCGGTGGTAAGTCTTATGTGGGCCAATAACGAAACGGGCGTGCTCTTCCCCGTCGAGGAGGCTGCCGGCATGGCGCGGGAGCGTGGCATTCTCTTTCACTCGGACGCAGTACAAGCTGCGGGGAAAATCTCGATCAATCTGAAGCTAAGCACGATTGACATGCTGTCCATATCAGGTCACAAGCTCCACGCCCCCAAAGGTGTCGGCATCCTTTACGTACGCAAGGGAACAAGATTTTCTCCCTTTATGATCGGCGGACACCAGGAACGGGAAAGACGCGGCGGCACCGAAAATACGCCCGGCATCATCGGCTTAGGAAAGGCCTGCGAACTGG
>CAYPKE010000006.1:0-34364 GCA_964411235.1 uncultured Syntrophales bacterium | reverse complement strand
CCGAATGATCTCCCCTTTGGACAGCCCGATGAGGGGGACATGGATGCGTACGGGACACCTTCCCTCCACTGCTGCTCTGGTCGCCAGGTTGGCCATGCCTTCGAAAGCCTCTATAAATTCGGGACGACAATCTGGATAGCCGCTGTAATCGACGGCGTTGACGCCGATGAAGAGATCGCCGGTTCCGATCACCTCCGCCCAGGCCAGGGCGTAAGCCAGAAAAATTGTGTTCCGGGCGGGGACATACGTAACCGGTATTTCTCCTGAAGAGTCGACCGCCTTTCTTTTGGGAACCTCGATATTCCCCGTAAGGGCGGAGCCGCCGAATGCCCGCAGATCGATTTCCAGGATCCTGTGTTCCCGAAAGCGGGAACAATCGGCCACCCGCCGTGCGGCGTCGATCTCGTGGCGGTGTCGCTGACCGTACAGAAAGGTCAGACCGTAAAGCACATAGCCTTCCTCAGAGGCAATGGCCGCAAGGGTTGTCGAATCCAAGCCGCCGCTCAGCAGAATAACCGCGCTTTTTTGCTTTCCCACGACGGCTTCTAAACCCCCCTTCTGTCGGTTGGCCAGATCACTTTGTGGAGCTGAAGCTGAAGGCGGGCGGAAAGACCGTCCGTGATCATCCATTGCACCAGTATCGCCGGATCCAGCAGGCCGAAAACCGGAGAAAAAAGCGGCGGCGGACAGGCCGCCCAAGCCTGGGCGTTGTCTGCCAGCACCCGGACGGCAAAATCATAGTCGTCCCGCGTTGCGATAACGAACTTGATCTCATCATGGGAGGTCAGACGCTGAAAATTATCGGCATCGTTCTTTTCCGCTTCCCCGCTGGACGGACATTTGACGTCCACGATCCGGACCGCCCTGGAATCGATAAGGCGGATGTCCCGGCTGCCGTTTGTTTCCACAAGCACTTCGTAACGCCGGTTAAGCAGCGCCTCTATCAGCAGAGGCGTTTCCTGCTGGAGAAGGGGCTCCCCACCTGTGACCTCGATCAGCCGGCATGGGTAAACGCCTATGCGATCGATAATTTCAGTCACGGTCATGGTCTCGCCCTCTTCGTAAGCATAACGGGTATCGCAATAGGAACACCGGAGGTTGCAGCCCGTCAAGCGGACAAAAATGCAGGGGCGGCCGGCATGGGATGATTCTCCCTGGATACTGTAAAAGATTTCATTGACGATGAGGGGCACCCTACTCCTCCCAGTAAAACGCACCGGCATCTTCCGTTTCGGATACCTTCACCTTGGCAATCCATACACGCCCATCATTCAAATCACGTTGCAGCGCCTGATAAAGGAAACGGGCAACCACCTCCGAAGTCGGGTTTACTCCACCGAAGACGCTTAAATCATTAAGATTGCGGTGATCCAATCCCTCCAGAATTCCGGCGACCTTCTCCTTGACCGTCCGGAAATCGACGGCAATCCCGATGGCATCCAGTTCTCGGCACCGCACGAACAGTTCAACCTGCCAATTGTGGCCATGAAGCCGGGCACAATCTCCGGGATAACCTGTCAGGGTGTGGGCTGCCGCGAAATGCGTCCTGATATGAATCTCAAATACACCCGCCATTTTTCAACCTTTCCGCTCAAAACATTATTTTCCGTTTTTTTATGCCCATTCGGAAATTATTGCAATGAGAAACCGGATTTTCATTCTCTGACCTGACAGGGGGGGGGGACCCCGGGCCTTGCACATGGCCGGCAGCGGATCAGAAAGGACACGATACCTTGACACGTAAAAAAGAATAGCATATGTGTGCATCTCCTCCCCTGATCGGTCTTTTCCCTTGGGATCGAATTTCACCGGGACGGCACACGGAATTCATGGTTGAATGCATTCCCCTCTCCTTTTTCTCCTGTTATCGGTGCAGGGTGCCGGCGTCAACGGGGCATGCGGAAACGGCAAAGCACAGGGGTAATCAAAACATGCCATGATCAACCAATCAAAGGAGTGAAAATGGGAATTCTCAAGGGATCTCTTAGCTTTTCCCGATACACCATTCACCAGGAACTGCCGGAGCGGTTTCTGGATTTCGTGCATCAGCGACTGACCCGGAATGCTTTCTCCGGTCTGGAAACTTCAGAGCGCCGCAAAATCATGGGATGGACCGGCATCGAAGACCTCCTCGACACCCGCTTCGACCAGGCACGACATGTAAAAGGCGACTATCTGCTCTTTTCGCTGCGGGTTGACCGGAAAACCGTACCTCCCTCGCTTCTGAAGGTTGAGACAATGGCCGCCGAAAAGCGCTATCTTCAGGAAACGGGTAAGGAAAGGCTTTATCGCGAACAGAAACAGGACATCCGGGACCGCATCGAATTGGCGATTCTCGAAAAGAGTTTAGCCGTTCCGTCTTTCTATGACATCTGCTGGTCCATCTCAGGCCAATGGCTGATTTTCACGTCTCTTGCCGAGACGGCCCGCCTGGATTTTCAGGAAATGTTCAAGGCATCCTTCGGCTTTAATCCGGTTCCGCTGTTCCCCTGGGAGGGCGGCGGAGCTGCCGGGCCGGCCGCAACGGAGGGAGCGGAACCCCTGGCGAAGGACCCGATGACGATCAGCCGGGAATTTCTGACCTGGCTTTGGTTCAAATCCGAAGAACGTGACGGATTCATCGCTTTACCCGGAAGGGGGGAAATCGAAGTGATCTTTTTGCGGCGCCTTGTGCTCGAAGGGGGGGACGGCGTACATGCCGAAACGGTGATCTGCCATGGCATGAACGCGGACCTGGAGGAGGGAAAGGAAGCCCTGCGCCAGGGGAAAAAAATCAGGGAAGCACGAATCCGTCTGCGCATTGACGCGGACTCATGGGAATTCACTTTTAAGGCCGACTTGTTCGCTTTCCAGTCACTGAAACCACCCGAAACAGTCGGCATGGAAGAGAAAAACGATGGGGAGGGGCGGACGTTGGAGCGGATTTACCTGATCGAACGTGCCGTCCGTACGATGGATGAGCTCTTTGCGCTCTTTATGGGAATCAGAACTTCCCCGGACTGGCATGGCCACGAGCAGCCCCGCATACTGAAGTGGTTCGGGGTACGGGATTAGAAAAATCCGGACTCCGGCAGGCGCCGGTCCGCAGGTCGGCCCGACACAGATTCTTAAAGGCAGGGTTGGAATTCAGGACAGGGATAGGAGAAAAACCCGCAGGTTGGCTTTTCGGTGATCGAGCTTCATTTTCTTTCGAATGTTATCCCGGTGAAACTCTACCGAACGAACCGAAAGATTCAACATCTCCGATATTTCCTTGTTCGTTTTCCCCTCCTTAACCAGATTGGCGATCTGGATTTCCCGGCCCGTCAGGTTAAAATGAGCCAGGCTGATGTTGCGCAGAAAAGGTGACGTAATGCTGTTCAGGTTCGACTCGAGCACCTGCAGATAAGCCTGCTGCTCCGGGCTCAGGGTGCCCTGTTTCAATCTTTCAATGTAGGGAAGCACGAGGCTTCTCATGTTGGAAAGTACATCTTCTTCCAGATCCGATTTGTCCTCCTCCCGGCGGCGCAGCAAGACTCTCAGCGCCGTGTTCGCCTCTTCCAGATAAGCGGTTTTTACTTCAAGCTCCTCTTTGCTTCGCTTCAGAGCCAGTTCCGCCTGAACCCTCTCGGTGATGTCACGGACCACCGCCTGGACCACGGCGCGCCCACGCAATTCGAACCGGCTTAAAACCACTTCCGCGGGGAAAAGGGTACCGTCCGTCTTCTTGTGAATCCATGTAAAGGCATGGAATCCATTTTCCAGGGCGGTATCGATGAGGCGGTTTGCCTTCTCCACCGAAACCTCCCCATCCGGTTGAAAGGCGGGGGAAACCCCACCGGGATGGTATTGGATAAACTCGTCTTTGGAATGGAACCCGTAGAGTTCAAGCGTTTTTTCATTACAATCGAAGAAGGACTTCTTGTCAAGCATCATGATCGCATCGTTGGACGATTCAAAAAGAGTACGGAATTTTTTCTCCGACTCGATCACCGTCAGATCCATCATCTTACGTTCCGTGACATCGCGGATCGTCTGGATGGCCCCAACAACACGATTGTTGTGATCGTAAATGAGGCTGGCTTTCGACCAGAGGTATCGCCTTTGGTTACCGACTTCCAACGCCTCATCATTTTCATAAAAGAGCGATCCTTTTTCCCAGTGGGCCTGACGGTATTTCCCCGTCTCCTCCGGTGTTTTTCTCAGCAAAATGTCGACCAGAAGGGGCCGGCGTGTTTTATAAAAAGGCAACGCGTACTCGTAGTGACCTTTCCCCAGCATATTCTCCGGCACAATGCCGGTGAGCATTTCCATCGCGCGATTCCAGGCGATAACGCATCCGTTCAGGTCGACAGCGAAAGTCGGATCGGGCAGAAAATTGATGATATCGGCAAACCGGCGCTCCGACTTCAGAGCCTCTTCTTCCGCCCGGACGCGGTCGGTCACATCCCGGACCACAGCCTGAACGACCAACCTGCCGTCGAGGGTGAAGCGGCTCATGCGTACTTCGGCAGGAAACGGTTCCCCTGTTAACCGCTGATGCATCCAGTTAAAAGTGTGATACCCCTTTTCAAGCGTCAGATCGATCATGGCATTCGCGGCAGCGACGGACGCCGTTCCGTCCGGTTGCCGCGGCGGCGACAAGTCGGAGGGATGGAAATCAACGAAACGCTCCTTGCTGGGGCACGAAAAGATTTCGAGAGCCTTGCGGTTACAGTCGAAAAAACCCTCCTTGTCCAAAATCATGATGGCATCGTGAGAGGTTTCGAAAAGAATCCGATATTTATCCTCGATCACCCCCAAACAATCCTCAGGGCCTGGGTCCCCCATCCGGCGGTTCCCTGCCAAAAGAAAGGTGACTGGAAAACCGGCCTCATTTTTGACTATCGTCACATCCGCCTTCCATGAAAGGAAACGGTCGTCCCTGCCCCGCAAGGTCAGAATCAAGGTTGTACATACCCCTTCTTGAGAATCAGGGCCGGCTTCGTTATCCCGTTCCAGCAATTGTCTGATCTTTAATGCGTCCTCCGGTCCCAGAAGATCTTCCAGGTGCCTGTCTAGAACGTCCTCTATGCGAAATCCCGTCATGCATTGAAAGGACTCATTGCAGCACCGCACACGGAACGAGTCAGCCACCAAGGCCGGCATTTTAATCATGTTGAGGAGCCTCAGACTCAGGTCTTCCCTGGCCTGACAAATAGGTTCTGCTTCATTGACAGGACTCGAAGGAACTTTTCCCCCATCGGGCCGGTCCGTTTTCCGGTTTCCTTCCCGGAGAGGTACACCGGGGGATATATCGTTTTTTTTCCTGATTTTTTTTGTCATCACCGCTATGGTCCTGCATCACTCCGCCTTCCCGGGTCTATCCGCCTAAAAAAGGCGGGAAATGTTTGTCAGAAAATGACGGCTCCGGGAAGATTTTATATTAGCTTATACCGTGAGTTTTCCGATTTCGCAACAACACTAGTTTGGCTTCCCATCTCATGTTCTCTTTAACACAGCATTGACGGCATGTTGCCCTCCTCCCGGAGGGTCCGGAGACAAAATGCTATAATACCTGCTTGATCCCTGTTTTTATCCCTTGACAAGAAACAGGATATGCGAATAACTCTACAGTCACTTGGCATGCTTGAGAAACAATGAATGAAAAAACGTAAACCCGAAAGGGTTTCAAGAAAGGAACACGATATGACCAAAGCAAAAAAAGGGGACTTGATTCGCGTCAACTACACCGGAAAATTTGAGGATGGCTCCATCTTCATGACCACCCTCATGGGCGACCCGATTCAGTTCACACTCGGCGAAGCTAACGTAATCCCCGGTTTCGAAAAAGCCATCATCGGCATGGAAGTCGGCGAATGGAAAAGCGTCAGGATACCCATGGCCGAGGCCTACGGCCCCTATATCGACAACCACACCATGGTTGAAGAGCGTGCCAAAATGCCCGACGATTTCGAACCCGTCGCCGGCGAACAATTCCGGATCCGCGAAATGGACGGACGAACACGTCATGCAACCATCCTGTCCTTTACGGATACGCAAATCACCTTCGACATGAATCACCCGCTTGCCGGCAAGGACCTTACCTTCGATATCAATCTGGTGGAGATCCTTTAGAAAAAACCTGTGGGGGACGCTTCAGATGGCCCGGGGCCGGGTGCCGTTCCATGAACAATCCGAGACCATGTGCCGTTGGCTGGCTTTGTGACTGCGATGCGCCTTTTTCTGACCACTTTTTTTATCATCTACGGGAGTTTTTACCTTTATTTCTTTCTGAAATTCAGACTTGCCTTCGCTTCGCTGGCAACGGGTTGGTATGTCTTTCTCGGGCTTTTCCTGGCACTGATGTTCCTGGGTCCCGTCTTGATTCATGTCGTTGAAGCGTTGCGACAGGATTGGATCGCTGCGACTTTTGCGCGCATCGTTTACATCTGGATGGGCTTTCTCTTTCTTTTTCTTTGCCTGTCTCTTCTGGGTGACTTCTACGGCGGCACGGCACACCTGCTCCACCTCGTCACCCACGAAAAATGGACCGTGCCTGTGCCCGGGATAAGAACCTCGTTTCTCACTTTCGCCGGTGTGGCTGCCATGATAGGTATTTACGGCATCCATGAGGCGGGGCAAATCAGGATAGAGCGCCTCATCATCCCCACGGAAAAGCTGTCTCCGGAAAGGGATCGTTTCCGGATCGTGCAGATCTCCGATCTCCACCTGGGCATTACAACCCGGCCGGAACAGGTGAGGCGAATTGTAGCGGCCATTTCCGAGGCCGAGCCGGACCTGCTGGTTTGCACAGGCGACCTGATGGACGGCCAGCCGGATTCTTTTGCGCCGAATCTGGAACCTTTCCAGCGGATCGCCCCCCCTTACGGGAAATTTGCCGTGATGGGAAACCATGAATTTTATGTCGGTTTGGAGCGATCGGTGAAGTGGATCACATGGGCCGGATTTCGGGTTCTCCGTGATGAAACAGCCGATGTGGCGAAAATGATCAGGCTGATCGGCATCGACGATCACGAGGCCTTCCGCCACTCGGATAAATTCACAGAAAGAATAAAGGTGTTCGATGCGGTCAGAAGGGATGATAACCGCTTCACCATTTTTCTCAAGCACCGCCCATTGTTTGTTCCGAAGATCGCCAAAATAGCCGATTTACAGCTGTCCGGCCATACGCACCGGGGACAGATTTTTCCGTTCGGCCTTTTCACCCGCCTTGCTTTCCCCTATCATAGCGGGTTGTACACGTTCAAGAACGGTTTTCAACTTTATGTCAGCCGTGGTACCGGCACCTGGGGTCCTCCCATGCGTTTCCTTTCCCCTCCGGAAATCACGGTAATCGATCTCTTTCCCCTCAAAGATACAACGGGCGCCCGAGGCTTGAACGTTTCAACGAGCTAAAGGATTTCCAAAACCTCATAGACCGACACGGGTTTTGTCATGCCTCTCAGAACGGACGTTGCCGCCTGGCGCGCGGAAACCCGGTGACGGATCGCCTGGAAAGTTTCTTCGCAAACCAGGATCTGATTCCGGCCGGCCAGGTTTTCCAGACGAGCGGCCACAATGACGGGCATGCCCATCACGGTGTACTCCTTGCGGCGGCGTGAACCGAAAAAGCCCGCCTGAACCTTCGCTGTGGCCAGACCGATGCCGATGTCAATCATACCGGCGGAAACAGAGTCCCACCCCATATGCAGTTTTCAATAAAACGTCTGCCTGGGATTGCGAGAAGAGAGTAGATAAACCGAATTTAAAGGGACAAAGTGAAAACGAGAAAATCAAAAGGTCAGACGACAAATAAACAGTGCGTCATTCCGGGGAAGGAATGAGGGAAACCGGGGGGGGAAATTCCCGTGGAGCGGGGCTCCGAGAAGGCAGATAACCGAAAAGTGAAGATTGGTCGTTTTCCGGCGGCCTTTAAGGAAAGAAATAACGGCAAGGCCGATCAGTATTAGAAAACCCAACAAAGGAGGTGCTCAGCAAAAGGTCCTGACCTCCGACAAAAGCATCCCACATCCCCCCAGGTCCTGTGATTGTTCCTCACACACCGCCCGCAGGGCGGCGTTCTTATGCTATGTTTTCAAGTTAAGTGCTAAAAAACGAACACGGCAGCGGCCACCACCGTCGTGTACACATTCTGCTTGACAATGCTCGATTGGGTAATATTTCGTGTTCCGACGATCTTGCTGCTGATTTTGAAAATCTCCTTCTTTTCATCCCAGCTCTCATCAATATTGAAATCAATCCCCAACGTGGAGGCAAGCATGGCCGCCGCAAGGTCTTCCGCATAATCACCCGCCTGCCGCTCCGTTTGGCCGTAGGAATGATGTTCACTGATATAGCCATAGGTTTTTTTATCCGAGGGAACGGCGCAACCAACCGAAGCCGCCAGCAGCCTTCGGGGTTCGTTACTGCAGCACCGGCTCATGACACAGTAGACAATGGAGCCGGGCTTGATCTCCCTGAGCCCGGCGGTTTTGGAAACAATCTTGCACCCGGGCGGCATGATGCTGGAGACTTGCACTAGATTAAATTTTTCGATTCCGGCATCACGCAGAGCCAGTTCGAAGGAATGCAATTCCTCTCTGTGGTTTCCAACACCCTTGGTAAAAAAAAGCTTCTTGGGAACATAAACGCTGCCCGGTTTTTCCAGCTCTTTGACGAGGGGCTCCCCACAAGCCTTGTCCGCCTTGATTTTCTTTTTCATAATGCTTGATCCTGTTCTGTAATATAAATTCTTTTCTTGGCCATAATGATGCGTAAGCTCTCGAAAAGGTATATGATATCCCAAAAATGATTACGCTGCTTAACACAATGGATTTCTGATGTCTATATTTTTTATGTCCCGCATGATTTATTCAAAACAGAACTCCCCCGGCTGCGATTGATCTTGCAACTTCTCGTTTTTATAATACTTCATGCTGAAGCACCTATTACTGTATTCCAGATAGGACCGGTGGGTCAGCCAGTCACCCAGAGTAACCAGAACCTTCTTTTCTCCCGAAACGGAAAACGCCCAAACCAACGGATGGTGACTGTGGCCCAGAATAATACCGTCATACCCTTGCTCCCCGAGGCCCAACGCGAAGCGGCACATTTTGTCCGTGAGCATCTTTCCTGTCTGCGCCCACAGGGCCTTGCTCGTATCGGAACTGACCAGGGCGATCCGCCAGAGAAGCCTTGAAGGGATGATCCGTTGCAGCTGATAAAAGAAACGGCTCCGGAGGAACTTTCTCAAAAAGAGGTAACCCCGATTGGATTGATCGACCAGATCGCCATGGGCTGCATATATGCGATATCCGTCCAAGTCGATAGTCGCGTGATCTTGATGCACGGTTACTCCGAGACCCCTGGCAAAGTAGTCGTCCAGAAAAAAATCATGATTCCCCTCGAACAAATAGATTTTGACCCCCGTTTCCCCGATCTCCCGGATTAATCGGATTATCCGCTCAAACCCCGGATAGCAGCGTTCACCCTTGGCAAACCAGAAGTCAAAGAAATCTCCCAGCAAAAACAAAGCATCCAGAGGTGGGGGCTCCCCTTCGCCCCGCTGCAGGGTTGATCCGTCCCTTCTCCCTTTGCGCTGCTGCTCGGCTTCTTTTTGCAGATCAGTGAAAAACTGCAGGAGAAAGTGATAATTGTCCGCATCTTCACCCCTCAGATGGGCGTCGGACAGGAAGATGGCCCTCATCGGTTCAGACCGCCCCATCGCATGGGGAACGATGTCATGCATGCATCCGGCTGCATTCCAACAAAAAAAGGACAGCATCCTGTCCCCTGGCTGTTTTCTGGCGTTACCCGGTTTCCCATATGCAATGAATTAGCCTCCGACATCCAGGTACTTCAATCGGACGGCCTTAATAAATTGACGCTCCGCATGCGCTTCGTTAAGATGGCTCACTCGGACTTCCCGGTTGCCGTCCGCTGCAGCATGAACAAATTTATTGTCGCCGATGTAAATCCCGACAATGCCTCCTGTCTGGCGACCATGGAAGAAAACCACATCCCCCTGTTGCAGATCCACGCGGTCCACGCGCTTCCCCACGCGGGATTGCTCCAGGGCCGATCTGGGAAGCTGGACGTCGAAAATCTCATAGATTTTCTGCACGAAAGCGGGGGAATCCAGCCCCCTCAAGGAATCACCGCCGCTGCGGTACGGCGCGCCGATAAATCCGAGGGCAACTTTGACCAAAAGTTGCCGTTCCTTGCGATTGCGCCATTTTCCCAAGAATTCCCCCTCTTCACCAAGATTTCGTTCAATCTCCTCCCATTCCCGTTCTGCAAAAGAGGCGGTTTCCGCGTCGATATCCGGAGAATCCGGTACCACCTCCCGTCCTTCGACCGTGCCCCCCGGAGGTACACCCCGCTCAAGCGGAACCGCCCCCGCGATGACCAATTTCTGCCCTGCCTGGATCCTGGAGCTTTGCAACCCGTTCAAGGTCTTCAGTTCCCGGACGGAAGTCCCCGTCTCCCGCGAGATCTTGACCAGCGTATCCCCTTTCTGCACGGTATAAAAGCATACCCCCCCTTTCATTGTTCCGGAGGTGCCCGCGTATTGTCTCTTTTTTGCTGATTTGGATTTTTGAACCGGAATGATCAGGGACTGATTAATGCGAAGGGCATCGCTTTCCAGGTGATTAGCCTGCTTCAAAGCCTTAACGGATACGCCAAACTGCTGGGCGATCTTGCCCAGGGTATCCCCCTTCTTGACCCGGTACTGATTGACCGAGAACGCCGGGTTCTGTATTCCAAGGATCAGGAGCAAAATCAGCAGCCCCATCCACAAGAACGCCCGCCGATGCCTCATGTAGTCCCTCCTCTTGATTATCGGGAAGTTCTGCCATTCTGTCATGGGGTGCACAGGGTGCGACACGGGATGACAACCTGAAAAAATCGTCTCTACTTATAAAAAAAAGATCTGGCTGTCAAAACTTTTTTCCCGCTGATTCCTGCCGGCAAAAAGCAGCTTGAGTTGTCCCGCTTTTTTTGGTAGCGTTCCGCAACACGGTTTCGTGAAGGATTGCGGAACTGATTTTTCCTGGAAAGCCATTCGTTTTATGTCTTGTAAAGTCGAAAGCAGCGAAGAAGAGTCGATCCGACAGGCGAAGGAAGTGCTGCGGATCGAAGCGGAAAGTATCGCCCAACTCATACCGAAACTGGATCATAATTTTTCCTGTGCGGTCGATCTCATCTATCAGGCCAAAGGCCGGTTGATTGTCACCGGCATCGGCAAATCCGGCCTTATCGGCAAGAAAATCGTCGCCACCATGACCAGTACAGGAACACCCGCCATTTTTCTGCACCCCGTGGAAGGTCTGCACGGTGACCTTGGCATCGTGACGAAGGATGATGTCATGATCGCCATTTCCAACAGCGGCGAAACCGGCGAACTCAAACTCATTATCGAGAGTATCCGGCGTATCGGCGTCCCCCTGATCGCTTTTACGGGACGGGCCGATTCCACGCTCGGACTGAGCAGTGACGTGGTCATCGATGTCGGTGTCGAACGGGAAGCCTGTCCGTTCAATCTGGCCCCCACCTCCAGCTCCACGGCCGCCCTCGCCATGGGCGATGCGCTGGCAATCGCCCTCATCGAGAAACGGAAGTTTAACGAGAAGGACTTTTATCGCTTCCACCCCGGCGGAAGCCTGGGAGCGCGCCTGCGCGCGAAAGTCCGGGACATCATGATCCGGGGGGAAGACATTCCCCGCGTGCTAGAGGAAACATCCGTTCTCGCTGCCGTTGAAGCCATGGACAAGAAAAACAAGGGATTTGTCCTGATCACCGATGACAGCAACCACCTGCGGGGCATTCTGACGGACGGCGATGTCCGGCGTCTCGTCTGCCGGGGTGTGGAATTTGTCCATGACCCGGTGGGGCATCATATGACCCTGAACCCCAAAACCGTATCCGAAGACGTATCGGCGGCAGAGACAATCGAAGCCATGCAGCGTGATGAAATCACGACACTTATTGTTGTTGACCCAGACAATGTACTCCAGGGGTATGTCCATCTCCATGACATTCTGGGGCGGGGCGGCACGCTGAAAATATCCCTCGCATAAAGGCTTCCTCATGAATGATGAAAAGATGAAGGACCTGATTCAAGCCGTCCAGAATGCCCTCTCGGAAGAAATGCGGAGCGCGTATTCCGATCAGGTGATTCGCTGCTGGCTTGAACCGACCCGGATGGGCAGGATCGACCAGCCGGACGGTTATGCCTGCGTAAAACGAGATTGCGGCGATCATATGGATTTCAGCATCATGGTCGAAGGCGACTTAATCACGGATGCCCGTTTTCAGACCGATGGCTGCATCAATGCCATTGCAGCAGGAAATTCAGGCGCCGAACTGGCCATCGGCAAAACGGTCACCGCGGCCATGGAAATTACAGGGCAGGATATTCTTGATGTCTTCGGAGGGCTTCCGGAAGAAAGCCTGCACTGTGCCGAGCATACCGCGGAAACCCTGCGGCAGGCCCTGCATAACTACCTGGAGTACAAGAATATCCCCTGGCGTTATGATCGATAAGCATCCCCCTGTCCCCTCTCCCGGACTTCCGGATGCTTCCCGTTCATCGATCAGTGCTCATGGCGGCATGCCGCCTTACAGCAACTATCTGTTAGTTTTAATTATGGAAGAAAGCGTTCCTTAAAATGAAGCATCAATCATTCAGTGAGAAATGTCCGTTTTGAAGAAAACCGCCGTTATTGATATCGACAACACCCTCTGGCCATTCAGCGACGCCTTTTACCGGGAACTGAAAAAAATCAACGGCCGGTTTCCAACGCCCGATCAGTGGTTCAACTTCGATATATGGGAAGGGTACTGCTCGGAAGAAGATTTTTTTCGTGCAACAGACAGGATTCACCATCATCAGGATAGTGGATCACATCAACCCTACCCGGAAGCCAGGGAATTTCTGAGCGGTCTCAGGAATAACCACTTCCAAATCATCCTGGCCAGCCACCGGGTGCCCTCAACAAAGTCGTCGACCGAACGGTGGCTTGCACAGCACAGCCTGATCTACGATGACCTGCATCTGTCGCTGGACAAGACCGTGCTCTTTCCCGATGCGCACGTTGTTGTTGACGACGCACCGCCCGCTCTGGAGAAAGCGGCCCAAAGCGGTCTTTTGGCAACTGGATTGCTGTGCCCTTGGAATCAGGCCTGTGCGGGCAACGGCTTCGGACTTTTTCGGAATCTTGATGAGGTGCTGGACTACATCCTCCGCAACATCTGACGACTTGGCTTTTAAAAGTGGGGAACCATGATGAACACAAAGGCTTTTCAGGACTATTATGAGGACGCCCACAGCATCTGTTTCGGTTGCGGCCGTCTGAACGAGATGGGGCTGAAGATCAAAAGCTACTGGGACGGCGAAGAATCCGTCTGCCGGTTCACGCCACAGCCCTATCACACGGCCATGGCGGGTTACGTCTACGGCGGCATTCTGGCGTCTGTAATTGACTGCCACGGCACCGGAACGGCCGCCGCTGCCGCTTACCGGGCGGCAGACCGTGAAATGGGAACCGCACCTCATTTAAGATTTGTCACGGCTTCCCTGCACGTGGATTACCTGCGACCGACACCGATCAATACAACATTGGAGCTTCGCGGCAAGATCAGGGAAATTCGGGGGCGGCGGGTCGTGGTTGACATTACCCTTTCAGCCGATGGGCAGGTATGCGTCACAGGACAAGTTGTCGCCGTCCGCGTTCCGGACCGTCTGCTGTAGAGGCTCCTCTTCCTGATTCATCGCATATACGCTTCCGGCCGTTCAATCAAAGCCCACCCACTTTACCCGCCCTTCCCTCCGGGGAGGCGTTCTGGGGGCTTCGCCGGGAACGCCGATAGGAACGGCACAGACCAGCTTTTTCCCTTCGACACCGACGTAGGCATTGATTTCCTTCTCCCTGGCAAGAATGCCATCCGTCCAGACCCCGCCCAGACCTGCCTCGTAAGCGGACAAAAGAAGGACCTGGACCGCCGACGCCGTGCTTGCGGCATCGCTTTCGCCGGTGGGGCGGGTACCGGCATAGGCCAGAACGATGACCGGCGCCCCGCCGCATGTCGCAAAGAACTGCTTCACCCCTTCAACAAATTTGGCTTTTCCTGCGAACGCCTGCTCCAGCATGGGCCTCATCCCCTCAAAGGCTTCGGTGAAGATTTTGAGAAGGCCGTCTTTCTTCTCACCCTGGAGAACAACGAAATACCAGTCCTGACTGTTCATGGCGGACACAGCCCACTGAGCGTTTTCCAGAAGCTTTTCCAGCTTCTCCTTTGGGATCGGGTCGGACCTAAATTTCCTGATGCTTCTTCTGCTCCTGACAACTTCGCTGAATTCCATGTGCCCTTCCTTTCCTTTTGTGTTCACGCGGTCATAAGTTCCTCAACAGCCCGCCGGAAAAGGATTCCAGCCATCCGGCGACGGTGCTCGGGAGAGCCTTCCTGATTCCGCACTGGGTGTATTCTCTTCGTCAGACCTGTCACGGCATCCGCCATGATCCGGTCGCCGTAAGGCATCCCCTCCAGCTGCTGCATAGCCTCCTCGGCCAACACCGGCGATGACGCCAAGGCGTTCAAAACAATCCGCATCCCCCTGAATTTTCCCCGGACCATGTCAAAGGCCACGGCCACCCCCGACAAAGGGAAATCAATGGACGAGCGACGACGATACTTTCGATAGGCGGAACGCACCGTTTCACACAACGGCAGATGAACCGCCGTCAACAGCGAACCGCCGTCAATCGTCAGGGGGCTCTGCCCGTCATCGCGATAGAGGTCTGCCACGGGAATACTGCGCTCTTCGACCGTTCCCTGACGCCGGCAAAGAACCGTGACGGTCGCTTCCAGGGCGATCAGAGCCGGAGGGCAGTCTGCGGAAAAACAGGCAAAGCAGCGGTGACTTCCGGGAACTGCAAAGCATTCCGATCCGCCTGTTTTGAGGCAGCTTCCGAGGGACTGACGCCAAAACCGGGATTGGTTGTAATAAAGACAGCGGGGTGCCAGCAAAAGATTGCCGCCTAAGGTAGCCATGTTGCGAAGATTCGGGCTTCCCACGGATCGCGCGGCCTCAGCCAAGGCAGGAAATGATCTGCTTATCAAGCCATCTTTGCCGATGGCGGCAAGCGTGACACCGGCCCCGATATGCAATTGTCCTTTCTGCAAATCGATGCGCTTCAGTTCGGGCAGCCGTCCCAGATCGATCAGGACACGGTGCTGAATTACGCGTTGCTTCAACAAAACCAGCAGATCCGTACCGCCCGCCAGAAGTCCGGCACCGGGATGATCGGCCATCATCCGTACGGCATCGGAGGACGTCTCCGGTGTCAGAACTTGCAATTCAGGCAGGATCACGGGTGCTCCTTCTTTTCTTAATGGCCGCCAGAACCATCTCGGGTGCCAGGGGCAGCTCATGGAACCAGCATCCCGTGGCGTCGTAAAGGGCATTGACAATAGCCGGCAGGCTCGGATGAAGGCTTCCCTCACCAATCTCTTTTGCCCCGTAAGGCCCGGAAGGATCAATGCTCTCCACCAATGTTACGTTGACGGACGGAACATCAAGCATGGTGGGAATTCTATATTCCAGAAAGCTCGGACCGCGGTGGGAACCAGCCGGAAGAAAGGCATGACGCTCCAGCAAGGTCTCACCGAAGCCCATCACAACCGCCCCTTCCGCCTGGCCGGAAGCTGTGAGCGGATTCAAGGCAAAACCCAGGTCGTGGGCACAGTGGATTTTCAAAACCTTGACTTCCCCCGTTTCCAGATCCACTTCCACTTCCGCCGCCTGGGCGCCGAAGGAGTAGGCCGGCGACGGCCCGACCCCGCCATACTTGTAGGATCCGGCCAACTCGGGTGGACGGTAACTTCCCAAGGCGCACAGGACCGTTCCGTTGGCCTCCGCAAGCGCGGACGCCTCGGCAAACGTCATTATGGGCTCCGCTCTTCCCGTCTGATATAAACGTCCGTTTCGGATCGCCAAATCCTCCCGACAGCATGCCGTTTTTTCCGCACAGGCTGTCAGCAGCCGGTCCCGGATCTCCAGGGCGGCCTGACGGCATGCATTTCCGGCCATGAACGTAACCCGGCTTGAATAGGAACCCAAATCAACGGGGGTCACTTCCGTATCGGCCGACACAACCCGAACGAACCGTTCAGGAATGCCGAGTGTTTCGGCTGTTATCATTACCAGCAGGGTGTCCGAACCCTGCCCGATATCCGAGGCGCCGGAATAAACGGTGAGGGTGCCATTGCGGTCCACACGGATCTGAACCTGGGAATGCGGCATGGGATTGGCGTAGATGGGATAGGCCGCCCCCGTCACATAAAATCCGCCAGCCAAGCCGATTCCTTTTCCGTCGGGCAGTTTGCCGTGCCGGCTCCGCCAGCCCGATGCCTCAGCTACGCTTTCCAGGCATTCCCGAAAAGCACAGGAGGTAATCCGCAATTCATTCACCGTTACCGTCTCCGGCGCGATGGCATTGCGGAGACGTATTTCCAGAGGATCGATTCCCAGGTCGGCAGCGATCCTGTCCAGATGCACTTCAAAGGCGAAACGCGGCTGCACGCCACCGTGCCCACGCTGAGCCCCGCAGGGGGGCTTGTTGGTAAAAACACGAACCGCGTCGAAGGTGTAGGCCGGAACGCGATAAGGCGCCGTCAAGAGTTGCCCGGAGTAGATCATGGTCACGATGCCGTAGGAACCGTAGGCGCCCCCGTCCAACAGGCTGCCGAATTGAAGGGCGGTGATCGTCCCGTCCTTCCTGACACCCGTTTTCAGGGTCATCTCCATGGGATGGCGACCCCGGTGGGTAAGAAAGACCTCTTCCCGGGAATGGGTGATGCGGACAGGCCGACCGGATTTGATGGCCAGGAGCGCAGAGGCAAACTCAAGCGGCAGGGGCTCCCCCTTGCCGCCGAATCCGCCTCCCAATGCGGGCTTGATCACACGGATTCTCTCCATCGGAATGCCGAGGACTCCGGACATGGCCCGATGGACATAGTGGGGCACCTGGGTTGAACTCCAGAGCGTCAGCTTCCCGTCATGATACTGGGCGAGGGCGCTATGCGGCTCCAGGAATGCATGGGTTGCCGCATCCTTGAAAAACCGGTCTTCCCTGATGTAATCCGCTTCGGCAAACCCCTGCTCCGGATCGCCGAAGACCAGATGAATACGGCGTTCGATGTTTGCTTCGGCCGTCCCTTCATGTATTTTGACGTCTTCGCGGGTCAGGGCTTCGTGGGGATCAACGATAGCAGGCAGCACCTCATACGTCACGTCGATCAGGTCGAGGGCCCGCAGCGCCGTTGCCTCGTCAATCGCCGCCACAGCGGCCACTTCGTCACCGATGAACCTGACCTTGTCCACAGCCAGGGGATATTCATCCTGGGAAACGGGAAGAATACCGTATTTCACAGGGGCATCCGCACCGGTGACAACGGCTTTCACTCCCGCCAGGTCTTCCGCCTTCTGCGTGTCGATGGAAATGATTCGGGCATGGGCATGGGGAGAGCGGAGAATTTTCCCGACCAGACAGCGGGCCAGCGGGATATCCGCCGTGAACTGCGCGGTCCCGGTCACCTTGGCCAGGCCATCGGTACGGGGCATATTCCGCCCGACGCAGAAATAAGGGCTATTTTGCGGCATCGTTTTCCATCCCCGGCTTCTCCGACGCGCGCTCCACCGCCTCCACAATCTTTTTATAACCCGTACAGCGGCAAAGGTTACCCGCAAGGGCGCTCTTGATCTCTTCCCGGTTCGGTCGGGGATTCCTTTCAAGCAGGGCCTTGGCCGTCAGAACCATGCCCGGCGTACAGAACCCGCACTGGATGGCACCGGCTTCCTGGAAGGCTTCCTGGAGAGGGTCAAGCTTCCTCCCCCGCGCCAGCCCCTCAATCGTCGTCACATGACAGCCCTCAGCGCGAAGCGCAAGGGTGAGGCATGAGAGAACGGGTGTGCCGTCAAGCAAAACCGTGCAACTGCCGCATTCGCCCTGGTCACACCCCTGCTTGGTCCCAGTCAGGCCCAGACGGTTTCTCAGGACTTCGAGCAGGGTCTCCTGGTCTTGAATTCCCGTTTCAACCCGGTCCCCATTCAAGATAAACGCCAGGGTTCTCATTTTTTTATTCCTTAGACTTTCGGCGGACGCCGGCCGAAAATGGCCCGCCCGACACGGATGATCGTTGCCCCCTCCTCCACGGCGACGGCATAATCGTCGGACATGCCCATGGACAGCTCCCTCATTTCGACACCAGGGATGCCCTTGTCGGCAATCCGGTCCCGCAGTTCCCTTAACATCCTGAAATAGGGCCGGGCATCCTCGGCTTCCGGAAACCAGGGCGGCATGGTCATGAGTCCGCGGATGGCAAGATTGCCGCATGCGGCGACCTCCTCGACCAGATCAAGGGTATCCTCCGGCGCAACACCGCTTTTGCTCGCCTCATCCCCCGTGTTCACCTCGATCAGCACCGGCATGATCACGCCCGCAACCGAACAGCGCTTGTCGAGCTCCCGGGCCAGTTCGATGCGGTCAACGGACTGGATCATGTGAAAAAGATGAACGGCGTATTTGGATTTATTGGTCTGAAGATGACCGATCATGTGCCACTCCAGCCCCGCTCCCAGAAGTGGAATCTTTCGCTGGGCCTCCTGGACATAGTTCTCGCCGATCAGGCGGATTCCGGCGGCCAGGGCCTCCCGGATACGGTCGTCATCGACTGTTTTCGTCACTGCCATCAGGCGTACCGACGAGGCATCACGCCCCTTGCGCAGGGCCGCTTCCGCCGCCTTTTCGCAAATTCTGGTAATATTCTGCTCAATCGAACCGGTCATACCCGCACCCCTTTGAAAGAGACCGCTCCCACTCCCTTTAAGACTTCAAAGACCTCGCATACCGGCAGGCCGATCACATTGGCATAAGACCCGCTAATGCTGCGGACAAAAAGACCGGCCTTCTCCTGGACGGCATAACCGCCCGCCTTGTCATAAGGTTCGTCCGAACTGATGTACCAGGCCATTTCCTGTTCTTCGATAGGCCGGAAAAGCACCGTCGACCGAACCGCCTTGCGGCATGCCACAGATGCCGACTTCTTGATAACCGCAAACCCGGTGTAAACATGATGCTTCCGCCCGCTCAGCAGACGGAGCATCCGGTGGGCGTCCTCGGGATCCCTTGGCTTTCCAAGGATTTCACCGTCGACCGCAACGACCGTATCCGCCCCAAGCACCCATGCCTCGGGGTACAAATCGGCCACGGCCCCCGCCTTCGCGGCCGAAACCCTTTTGACATGCTCTCGGGGATATTCTCCCGGCAGCAATGTTTCCTCGGCACCACTGGGAACCACCGTGAACCGCAAGCCCAATCCGCCCAGCAACGCGGCTCTCCGAGGTGAGGCTGAAGCGAGCACGAACGGGCCGCTCGTTCTTAGATTCATTTCATCTTTCCTTTTCCGGAAAAGGACCTTGTCCGTCCCGGGTTGGTTCTTTTCCGGGTTTTCTTCACTTGGTCCAACAAAGAATATGCTGATAAGATTTTCCCGGCAGATTGAACTCTTTTATAGAAGAACAGCCCTTCCCTGTCAAGGCGTGATACCTTTAAGATGGGAAGCAGGCGCTGGTTCAATGATCGGTGATGAAATATCCCTGGCTTTTTGTTCCAAAGAACATTACATTGCTCCACATTCCCGTCGGAGAAAAGAACGGCGGTCGTCGCTCCGGTCATTGTAAGGCAACGGCCGAAGGCTTGTCTTTGCAGCCGGGTTGGCCGCTCTTTTTGCCGCGGGTCCACACGAGACCGGCAAAGGCGGACAGGGCCGGTTCCTTTTCGCCGGAAGCGGGAATCCGTGAACGATGGATGGTACGGCAAGCATTGCTTTTGCCGCCTGTGAGAGGTTCTAATATACGGGGGAGGCCCTTATGAATCTGGTGGAGAGAGTGCGAAACATCCTGTTGGCGCCGTCTATGGAATGGGAAACGATCAAAAATGAAACGCACCCCATATCCGATCTTTTTATCCACTATGCCATGATCCTCGCCGCGATTCCGGCATTGGCGAGTTTGATCGGCTTCAGCATCATAGGTTATTCACACGGTTTCACGACTTTCCGCATGCCCCTCGGATCGGGGATCACCTACGGTATCCTGACCTATCTTTCCAGCCTCATAGGGGTCTATCTTCTGGCCATGGTTATTGATCTTTTGTCTCCGAACTTCGAGGCCTCGAAAAACATGCACGAAGCCGTCAAAATCTCCGTTTATTCCATGACGCCCGCCTGGATCGGCGGAATCTTCCTCGCCATCCCACCCCTTGCGATCATCTCCATGATCGCTGGCCTTTACGGCCTCTACCTGCTTTTTCTCGGCATCAAACAGGTCAAGGATGTCCCGCCCGAAAAGCAGTTGTCCTTTTTTATCATTGTCGTACTGGTGGCGATCGTCATCCAGATTATTCTTTATACCGTGGTGCGGTCTCTTGCCTTCCGCGGCCCCATGGTGATGTAGGGGGCGTCCTCCTGGGCGGGATCAACAAGATTTCGGGGTTCCCCGGCTAAACGCCACGAACAAGCCGAAAACGTCCCTGAATCCGTTCGGTTCCCCGAACAGGCTCTTCCGGGTTATTTCGATGTTTCGCCCCCCTCTTGGCTGGACGGGTTGTCTCTCTTCACTTACCGTATCATCTCATGAACCGCTGTCATCCAGGGTTTTTTCCAGCCGATCCATACGGTAGTGCAAAAGCAAATCGATAAACTGCCGGTTTTTCAAGGGATGGTCCGACATCCCGAAAAGATGGGTCAGGCAGCGGCAATCCGATGATCCGAACCCCGGGATCCGTCGGTCGG
The DNA here is from genome assembly GCA_964411235.1 of uncultured Syntrophales bacterium. Taxonomy (GTDB): domain Bacteria; phylum Desulfobacterota; class Syntrophia; order Syntrophales; family JAAYKM01; genus JAAYKM01. The sequence continues at coordinate 13,547 of CAYPKE010000006.1, read as the reverse complement.
CAATGACACCGAGCCCGGCTGCCAATTCATGCTCCAGATCGGCGCTGGACCGGATCGGAATGGCAGAACAGCTGTCCGCAGCCTCTCTCAAGTAATCAATATGCCAGAAGCACTGCTTTCTGCGTCGCAGATGACGGTTGATCCTTTGGGATAGATTTTGCTTTGCCGAACCCACGTACAGATAGTACCCCCTCCGAAAAGGGATATCACCCAAAGCCCCAACCATGAGCTGGCGATCCGCCGGCAGGTGCAGGATCAGCATATAGCATCCCCGGTTTCGGTCTTCCCGTTCCAGCACTTCCCAGGGGATTTTCACTTCCCGGACTGTTTCCAATAACCGGAGTGCAGGGGACCAACCCACGGCCAGGGGACAGAAGCGGATCTTATCCCGGACGTCACGGAACACACGGGAAAATTCGGGATCCGTATGAAAATCCGGCAGGAAGTATCGCGCTCCGGCCCAGTGGATGAGGTAGATGACCACACACGCATATCCCCGGCTGGCCAGTTCCCCCAACTCCTGAAGATGTCGCCGGCCCCGTTCGGTCACCGCATCGGGAAACATGGCCAAAGTTTCGCCGAAAAGCGTGCAGGACTTGACTTCGCACAGGATCTCCAGGCCGTCCTGCCGCAGGTGAAAGTCGAAACGGCTGTGACCGACCGTTGCCTCCGTCTTGACAATCGCGGCCGTCTCCAGACCTGGAACGCGGCCTGTCTCCAGGAGATAACGCACCACCCGGTTGGCCATCTGGGTATGCAGGAGCACGGGCGATCCGTTTCTCTCCACGGCCACGGCACTGTATTCGAGTCCTCCGGGCGAAACCATGCTGCGCTTTGCCAGGCTTATCCGGCTCCCCGGCAGCAACAGTTCCCACAAACGACCCGGGTTGGGCAAATGGGCCTTTATTTCCTTTCCATCGAGATCACATTCGACGACAAAGCGGTTGGACCGCCGACGGAAGGTCGCTGTCAAAAGATCTGATGGCCAGGGAGAAAACTCCCCTGAGTGCACCGGTTTCACCCCGTTTTCCACTTTCCTGACTCTTTTTGAATTGAATCTTGCAATCGCTTCCGGAAACCGCTACGATGACCCCGCCCAAAAAACGGCAATTGCCATGAATCATACCGTTTTCAATGCCTTTTCTCCATAACGGCCAAGATGGACTGCCAAAATCAAAGCGGAATATAACCCATGAAAATGAAATATCCCACTATTTATCTCAAGGCGGGCCGTGATTATTCCCTTGTCAAAGGCCATCCCTGGGTCTTTTCCGGCGCTGTCGGCAAGGTGGAGGGGAGACCTGGGCCCGGCGAAATCGTCCAGGCCTGTTCGGCCGATGGAAAACCTCTCGCCCTGGGTTTCTACAATCCCCACACGGATATCGCCTTTCGTCTCCTGACCGCTGACACATCCCAGGCCATCAATGAAGATTTCTGGGAAAAAAGATTCCTTGCAGTCATCAGGCTGCGCAGCCGGCTCATTCCACCGGAGACGAATGCCTGCCGCCTGGTGAACGCCGAAGGCGACTTTCTGCCGGGCTTGATTGTGGACCGCTACGGCGACGGCCTGGTTCTGGCCATCGGCACAGCGGGGATGGAAAAGCTGAGCCCGGTGCTCCTGGAGATTCTGAAACGACATCTTGCCCCGACCTGGATTTACGAACGCAGTGAGGGCAAATCGCGCAGTATCGAAGGGCTCTCGGACCGGATCGGCATCCGGCACGGCCACCCCTTGACAAAAGACGTGACGGTACGGGAAAACGGTATGCTGTTTGCGGTTGATCCTGTTTCGGGCCAGAAAACGGGTTTTTTCCTGGACCAGCGGGTTAACCGGGAGCGTATTCGTACACTCAGCGGCGGGTTAAGCGTCCTGAACTGCTTCTGCTATACCGGTGCCTTTTCGGTTTACGCCGCTGCCGGAAGGGCGCAGCAGGTGGTATCGGTCGATATTTCCGAAAATGCCGTTGAAATGGCCCGACGCAATCTTCAGATGAACGGTTTTTCGCCCGGGGCACACCCGGCGCTCAAAGCGGATGTCTTCTCCTATCTGCGGGATACTCAGGAATCTTTCGATCTCATTATCCTTGATCCACCGGCCTTTGCCAAATCGAAAAAGGAAGTCCCGCGCGCCGCACGGGGCTATAAGGACATCAACCTCCAGGCCGCCCGGCGCCTGAAAGGTGGCGGATTGTTGGCCACGTTCTCCTGTTCGAATCACGTCGACGCCGACCTCTTTCAGAAGATCGTCCAGGGCGCTGTGTCCGACGCGGGAAAAACGGCCCAGTTGCTTCAGGTCCTGGGACCGGGACCCGACCATCCCGTTAATCTGGCCCACCCGGAAGGACATTACCTGAAAGGTCTGCTCCTCAGGATCGTCACCTGACCTCATTCCCGAGTTAAACCCGCGTCAACTGGCGATATTTGATCCGGTGGGGATGTTCGCTTTCCGCGCCCAGCCGCCTTTTGCGATCCGCCTCATAATCGGAATAGCCGCCCTCGAACCAGACCGCACTGCTGTCTCCCTCGAAGGCCAGAATATGCGTGGCGACCCGATCCAGGAACCACCGGTCATGGCTGATCACGACGGCACAGCCGGCAAAATTCTCCAGGGCTTCTTCCAGGGCGCGCATCGTATTGACATCGAGGTCATTTGTAGGCTCATCCAGAAGCAGGACATTGCCCCCTTCCTTGAGCATGCACGCCAGGTGGACGCGGTTCCGCTCCCCGCCGGAAAGGTTGGCCACCTTCTTCTGTTGATCCGTTCCGGAAAAGTTGAACCTTGCCACATAGGCCCGGGACTTGACGGAAACATCCCCGAGCTGCAACACGTCCAGCCCGTCGGAGATCACTTCCCAGATCGATTTTTCCGGATCGAGGCTAGCCCGGCTTTGATCGACATAGGCGAGTTTCACCGTTTCGCCGATCCTGATCTGACCGGTATCCGGTGCTTCCTGACCCGTTATCATCTTAAAAAGGGTCGTCTTGCCGGCTCCGTTCGGCCCGATGATCCCGACGATACCGCCCGGGGGCAGCAGAAAATTCATATTTTCAAAAAGAAGCCGTTCTCCGTAAGCCTTGGAAACATTTTCCGCCTCGACCACCACTTTGCCCAGGCGCGGTCCCGGCGGGATGTAAATTTCCAGTTCCTCGTTCCGGGCCTCACCCTGCTGGCCGAGAAGTTCCTCGTAAGCACTGATGCGGGCCTTGGATTTGGATTGCCTGGCCTTGGGCGACATGTTGATCCATTCCAGTTCCCGCTGGAGCGTCTTCTGACGCTGAGTCTCAGTTTTTTCCTCCTGCCGCAGTCTTTCCTGCTTCTGCTGCAGCCACGATGAGTAATTCCCCTTCCAGGGAATGCCCCGCCCCCGGTCCAGTTCCAAGATCCAGCCGGCGACATTATCCAGGAAGTACCGGTCATGGGTCACGGCGATGACCGTTCCCTCGTATTTCTGGAGGTGATGTTCCAGCCAGGCCACCGTTTCCGCATCCAGATGGTTGGTCGGCTCATCCAGCAGGAGAATGTCCGGTTTCTGCAGCAGGAGCCGGCACAGAGCCACCCGGCGCCTCTCACCGCCGGACAGGACCTTTACCGGCATATCCCCCTCGGGACAGCGCAGGGCATCCATGGCCATCTCCAAGCGGGCGTCCAGATCCCAGGCGTCCAGAATATCAAGTTTTTCCTGCACTTCCCCCTGGCGGGTGATAAGACGGTCCATCTCCTCCTCGGACATGGGTTCGGCAAACTTCTCGTTGATCCGGTTGTATTCGTTGATGAGATCGACCGTTTCCCGAACGGCTTCCTCAATGATCCCTCGCACCGTCTTGGTGTCGTCCAGATGGGGTTCCTGTTCGAGAAAACCGATGGCGTAGCCCGGGCTGAAGATAAGCTGGCCGTTAAACTCCTTGTCCATCCCGGCCATAATCCGCAGGAGCGAACTTTTCCCCGAACCGTTTAACCCAAGAACACCGATTTTGGCTCCGTAGAAATAAGACAGGGAAATATCCTGGATCACCGGCTTCTTATCGTAAAACTTGCTCACCTGGATCATGGAAAAAATGATTTTATTGCCTGGATCACCCATCAATGCATTCCTTTCTGCTGTAAAAATTTAATGATATTAAAAAGATCCCTGTTGCAAATTCTCCTCTGTATCGACTTCGATCTGCTCCAGGGCCTTCCGCGCCGCTTCCTGCTCCGCTTCCTTCTTGGTCCGCCCTGATCCTTCCGTGGAGAGACCGCCAACCGTCATGCGTACGGTAAAGCGCTTGCAGTGGTCGGGTCCCGACTCCCCGATGAGTTCATACGCCGGGATGTTCCTGTATTTCTTCTGGGTCACCTGCTGCAGAGCGGTTTTATAATCCATCCGGGAAAAATGATCCCGCTTGCTTTCAAGAAGGGGAATGAAAAATGACTGAAACCATTCCCTGAAGCGCGGGAACCCACCGTCGAGATAGACTGCCGCCACTACGGCTTCCAGGGTATCTGAAAGAATGGAGGTTTTGGCCCTACCCCCGGAAGAGGCTTCCCCCCTGCCGAGACGCACATAGTCACCGAGCGGAATCGCTTCCGCAACGGCGCTCAGGGTGCGCTCGTTGACCAGGGATGCCCGGATTCTGGAAAGCTGGCCCTCATCAAATTGCTCATAGGTGCGGACCAGAAAATCGCTGATAAAGAATCCAAGAATGGCGTCACCGAGAAATTCCATCCGCTCATTGTTGTTTTCCACCAACTCCGGTTTTTCGTGGGCAAAAGAGCGGTGTGTCAGGGCCTGTTCGAGAAGCGCCACATCGTGGAATGAGTAATGGAGTCTATCCTGCAACTCTTTCAAACGCTGCTCACGGTCATCCGTCATCTGTGATCCTCCCGACGAGACATCCATCCCGCTCTGCCTCAATCCGGACGGAGACAATGCGGTTGACGAGTTCCGGACGGTCTTCTTGAATGACCACAGTCAGATAATTATCCGTCAAGCCTTGCATGTTTTTTTTATCCTTGTCTTGACGGCCCTCCACAAGGACCGCCATTTGGTCACCCACGAACCTCCGTGCGAAGGCCTGCTTCTTCCCGACGCCAAGGTGCCGCAATTGTTCCGCACGTGCTTTCTTCGTTTTCTCTCCGACCTGCCCCCCCATGGATGCCGCCCGTGTGCCCGGCCTCCTGGAGTAGGGAAATACGTGAAGATACGCCAGAGGCATCGTCTCGATCAGACTGCGGGTATTCTGAAAGGCCGTCTCATCTTCGCCGGGAAAGCCGGTCATGACGTCAATGCCGATCGATGCGCGCGGCAGTCCGTCATGGATTCGTTCCGTGAGATCCCGAAAGAAGGCCCGGTCATAGGTGCGCCCCATGGCTTTCAATATTTCGTTATCACCGCTTTGCAGAGGTATGTGGAAATGCGGGCATATCATGGTTGAATCGCCGACCAAAGCGATCAGTTCATCCGTTATCTCGCCGGGTTCAAGGGAGCTCAGCCGGATACGTGACAACGGGACCTCCCGCTCCAGGTCCTTCAGCAGCTCGACGAGACCGGCCTGCGGTACCAGATCCATTCCGTAGACTCCCAGGTGAATGCCCGTCAGAACCACCTCCTGGTAGCCGGACCGCGCCAGGTCTCCGATTTGTGCAAGAACTTCCTGCGGAGCAAGGCTGCGGCTTCTCCCCCTTGCCCGGGGAATAATACAATAGCTGCACCATGCGTTGCATCCGTCCTGAATTTTCAGAAAAGCACGGGTATGGCCGGGGAAAAAAGACGCGGCCTGAAAATTGATCTCCCTGATTTGGCCGATATCTCCAACCTGGATCCTGGCGATATCCTTTCGCAGTGTTGCAATCCGCTCCGGCAGGGTCATCTTTTCCTCGCTCCCGACGACCAGGGAAACCTCAGGCATCGCGGCGATCTCCTCCGGTGCCACCTGGGCATAGCATCCTGCAGCCACGATAGTCGCCTCGGGATTGAGGCGGAAAGCCCTCCTGATCAACTGGCGGTTCTGGTAATCACTTCGGCCCGTAACCGTGCAGGTGTTGATCACGAAGACATCCGCAGGCCTTCCAAACGGGACAACCTCGTAGCCCCTATCGGAAAAGGCTCCCGCCAGGGCGGCCGACTCATATTGATTCACCTTGCAACCCAGCGTGGCTATGGCCACTGTTCTGCCATGCGGCGGCCCATTCTCCTGATCGTTCCTCATGCTCGCGCATCACCCCATTTCGGACCACTTTCCCCCTCAGAACGCTCCCGCTCCCGTCATTTCTTTCCTTTACCAGGAACATGATCCTCTAATTTGCCGTAATAATTGATTATCTATACTTTACCTGTTGCGGGAAACTATTTCATAGAAACGTGATTTGTCAAGGCGAAAGGAGGACTGGATTTTACGGACCTTTTTCGATACATTACCATATCATCGTATTGGTCAATTTTTTCTTTACCGGAATTTACCGACAGCCTTGCGAGGAGGTTTGCGCGTTATGGACGAGATGATCAACTATGTCATGAGTCACCAGTTCACCGTCGTGCTGGCGGTTTTGTGCGCCTTATTCCTTACCTGGTTTCTTTTCAAGAAGCTTTTCAAGCTGGCCCTGCTCGTATTGATCGTTTTCGCTGGTTTTTGCGGCTACTTCTATCTGAAGAATCCCGATACGGCCCGGGAGAATATCATGAAGACCGTTGAAACCGCGGAGAAGAAAACCCTTGAAACCCTGGAGAAGAGCAAGACAACCTACAACAAAGGCAAGGAGTATGTCGAGAAAGGGAAACAGCGGATTGAGGGCATCGATCAAATCCTGAGCCCGAATGCCGACAAGGCGACGAAGCCCTGAGACCGGGGAAGACCCTAGAAGAGATTGATTTCCATCGCGTGGGCGGCGCAGGCTGTCACACAGAGCTCGCATCCGTTGCACCGCTCAGGATCGAACTTGACCTGCCAGGTATTGCGGTCAAAATAGAGGGCACCGGTCGGACAGAAGGCGGTACAGGCGCCGCAGTGGACACAGCGGTCGAGATTCTGGCTCACACTTTTGGACAGGGGCTCAACCTTGAGGCCCCGTTCCTTGAGAAAGCGAATGCCTCCGTCAAAATTTTCCTTTTCCCCGGTCAGCTCCAGAACGATAACCCCCTCCCGGCGAGGGAATACGCGGGCTTTGAGAATATTGAAAACCAGATCATAGCGCTTGACCAATTCATAGATGATCGGCTGGTCAACGATATCGGCGCTGTAGCGGATGATGATCTTTCTCGAATACATGATTTTCCTGGCAGCTTCCTTTCATTCAGGGGCGTTACGTTACGGAAAGCCTGTTTCCTTGTCAAGTGATTTGTATGATTAACAGCCTTCCCGGCACAGACAAGGGAAAAGGCGAATGCCGTCGTCAACTGCATCTGAAAAAATATGTAACCCCGGTGCATAAAAAGAACAAAATGAACCCAAGGAGGTAAGAAATCATGAATCTTGAAAACTATTTCGACGACACCCAAGGCTACGGCATTCTATCCACCGCAGACGGATCAGGCCGGGTCAACGCCGCCGTTTACGCCAGGCCTCATATCGTCGATGAGACGACCGTGGCCTTTATCATGCTGGAACGGCTTACCCACGCCAACCTGAAAGAAAACCCCCATGCTGTCTATCTGTTTATGGAAAAGAGTTCCCCCTATCAGGGAAAACGGCTGTATCTCTGGAAAATGAGAGAAGAGGAAAATGACGACATGGTACAGCAGATCTGCCGCCGCTGCGATTACTCGTCCCATGAGAAACAACTGACCCGGCATATCGTATACTTCACCGTCGAGAAAGTCCTGCCTCTGATCGGCGTGGCATAGTTGCTTTATTGGGCCAAATCTTTCGCCATCCTGACGATCCCCCGGAGGAGGATCTCCATGCGGGGGAAATCCAAGGTGTCGATTGTGTCGGTTTCGCTGTGATAGTTGGGATTCCGGAAAAAAGCCGTATCGGTGATCATCACGGCGGGATAACCCTGTTTCCAGAATGAGCGGTGATCGGAAAAGTCGACGCCGGGGAAAAACCGGACCGTGCACAAGGTCTCTACGCCGATGCCGCCTTCCCGGCGCAGGGATGCCGCCGCTTTTTTAACCAGGTTCCGCGATGCGAGATTTCCCACGACTGCGATGAAATTTGGCGTCGCGGGATAAATAAGGCTCATGAATGGAAGGGGGAAAGCCTGTCCGCCCCGTTCTTCACTGTAATAACCGACCATTTCCAGGCAGACCATGGCAACGATGTCTTCTCCCGCCTTGCGCGCCCGTTCGGCATAGACGGCGCTGCCCATGAATTCGGACCGGAAAACCGGCGGTTCTTCCAGGGTAAAGAAAACCATTTTGAGGGTCCGGCCGGGCTTCTCATCCTTTACGCGCCGGCACAATTCGAGCAGCACCGCCACGGCGCTCGCATTGTCATCAGCCCCCGGAGTCCCCGCATAGGTGTCGTAGTGGGCGCCGAACAGCACCACCTCATCGAACCGCTCACCGCCGGGTAAGGTCACGATGACATTGCTGTAAGGCCTTTCTTCGTACAGATAGGTCTGTAATTCCGGCTGATATCCCATAGCCTGGAGACTGTTGAGGATGTAATCTCTCGCGGCGTTCAGGCGCTCGTACTCATAAACGCTCCGGGATCCAATCCCGACGGAAAGCGCCTCGACATGGCCATACAAGGCGGTCTGCCGGGTTTCCTGTGTTACGTGCGGCATAACAGACGGGGCATTCCTTATTTTCAGAACCGAATAGAGTAAAAACGCAAAGATCAGAAGCGAGAGCAGCAAAGCCAGCCGGAGAGTTTTGTTAATAAACCTGGTTAACTTCATGATTGTCGCAGCACGTTGGTTCTAAAATTGTTAAGGGTCTAGACTAGCTGAGGAGATTTTTTCTCATTCCGAAAGCATGAGCAAAATCCCCTTATTTCAGAATAATAATTCGCCCTGCGGTCGCAATGACCGAAAATTGCTTCTTCACGTGCCACCCACGGGAAATGGACCCCGGGTCGGAACACGGGGTGACACCCTTCGTTCATCCCGTCCCCCGGTCCGGCATCTATTCGCCGCGTGTTAGGGCCTGTTCCTGGATTCCGGTAGGTATTCCGCCTGTCCGTAATGACAATGACCGCTCCTTCCTTTTTTCTCCTATGCCACCTTCCCCGCCGCTTTCTTCCGGGGAAACTTGATGTACGGACGGATCTTCGCATTGATGTTGCGATGGGTGCCGTCGTATGTCAGCGTCACAACCGGGACGCCGGTGTAGGCCTCGATACGCGGCACCATCGCCTCCGTGACCAGGCCGGCACAGCAGAAAGCCGGATTCGCCTGAACGAAAAGGGAGATATCCGGGTAATGCCGCATGAGGGCGGCAATCTTGATCAGGTTGTCCGCGGACTCGCCGAACTGCTGAACCTTGACGTGGAAGGCCGCAAGGACCTCCGAATAATCGAAATCCATGCTCAGGGAGGGTTCGTCGAGGAGCTCATTAAACTGTTTGCAGTAGGATTTCTCCACCTGATTGACGAGGGTGACAATCGATTTGGTGAGCAGGGCGTCCTTGTAAAACCCCTCACTGAACCAGCGCCGGATATAGGGATAGGCCATTAGTTTGGCAAACTCGTTGAACGGGGTCGTAATGACCTCGCCACCGTATTCTTCGATGCAGTGGATCAGGTCTTGGTTGAAAACGTCGTTATCCCGGGCGTACATGTCGCCGAATATGGCCACATGGGGTCGCCTGCCGGGTGTCGTCCCGATTTTTCGGAAAAGGCCGACCACCCGGGCAATATCCTCATCCTTGCTCCGTCCGCCCAGCAGGGTGTTGTAAAAGATGTTGAGGGACTGATTGATAATGGCATCCGTCATCCCCTCATCATTCTCGTAAGGCCGGATGCGGCAGCCTATCTTCCTGAGCATGCCGCCGAACATGTGGGCAAAATAGCCCTCGATGGCTGCCGTCAGCGAAATATCCATCATGCCGAGCTGTCCGATGTAGACATCTGCCCGCTCCATGCCGCCGCCTGCAGTCTCGAAGATGCTCTTGATCATCTGTGGATACATCCGGATATTACAGGGAATGTGGCTTTCGAAGACCCAGGCCGCCGTCTGCTCCGGATCAAGGAAATTTTCCCGGATATAGTCAATATAGCTCTGGGCGATGAGGTTGACCGGCAGGCACTGCCCGGAATTGGTCCGCAGGCCGTACTGGATTGTCTCTTCCGTCAGCGGCACCATGCGGGCATCGATTCCTTCGCGGATGAGCACCGCCTCCATGAGTTTGGAATTCAGGGGATCGATGCACGGATACAGCAGTGTCTTGCCCTTGATTTTTGAAACGCACTCGGAATTCAACGGCAGTCGGTGAAGCGGAGAAACAGAGGATTCCTTGCGACGGCAATGATTGCGGAAGGATCGGATTGCCGCTTCGATGCGCGTTTCATAACCCACACTCGAGTCGTGCTCGTCGATTTCGAGTATCAGATAGGGTTTGCCGTAGCGGTTCATGATCCGCCGGAAGTATTCCAGAATGCAGGCATCCGGGCTGCATTTGAAAGACGTGATGTAAACGGGATATAGTCCATCCGTCTTCGCCGTATGAAGGGCGCTTTTCAGAATCCTGGCTGCGTAATTCCAGTGGATACGGTCCAGCAGCAGACCGATTTCCGCCAGTTCGTCCCGGTCTTCGGGCAGCATGTCCTGGAAAAAGGTTTTGATCCCCAGATTGCCGAAGATATCCGGGATGCCCTTGTTCATGGCCGGATCCAGCACCGTGTAGGGGCGGCCGAGCAGCACCACGCTGAAATCGCCGTCGGTTGCATTCTCCCGTTCGAAGACATGCCGGAGCTGCTCCCGGGTTTCATGGAAAAAGGCCAGGGCATTTTCGTAGGCATTATAGATCTCCCAGTAGCCGGCGCCAAGAATCGACCGGAGCGTCATGAAGAGCTCGATTCTGGACTGGAAAGACCGGTGATCGATGACCTGCGTGATGGCGCGATTTTCCAGATTCAGGCTACGCAGCCCCAGGGCCAGGGAAACAGCGAATTGGGTGGAATAGCAAAAGTAGCGGAAGGCCTCGCGTTCCGGTTCTTTCGCTTCCAGGTAAAGCGGCAGGAAAACATAATCGCACTTGTCCGCCAGATCCTGCACATGGGCGAAAAAGGCCTGCATGGGGGCGCAGAACTCGGCGCCCGACACTTTCTTTCCGGCTTTCACCGCTCCCTTAAGGTTTTCCGTTGTAACGGTGCGGACACCCAAAGTGTGAAAGAAGTGTCGCCACAGGGGCATCTCCTCGGCCAGATAAAGGGTATGGGGAATGCCGATGACGATCCGGTGCTTGACGGCAACCGGTTCTCTTGCCGTCCGAAAAACCTTTTCCCTTTCCCGCAACAGGTCGTACTTCGTCCGTTCCGGACCGATGTAATGCTTCGTGTCGTAATCCCGGCCGCAGAGAAAGCCGAAGGCCACCGTTTCCCCCTGGACGGTCACTTTCCTGATTTTGCAGTGATTATGACAGAGGTCGCAGACCTCCTGCTCGATGGGAATTTCTTTCCGGTAAAGCTCCAGACCCCGGAAATCAGAGGTCTGCAGGCGGTTCTCCGCCAAAATCAGGGCCGCCCCAAGGGCACCGGTCAGATGACAGAACTCGGAAACAAAGATCGGCCTTCTGATCCGGTTTTCCAGTGCCGCCACAAGCGCGCGGTTACGGGCCGTCGCGCCCTGGAAGCAGACCCGGTCACCGATATTGCTCTCCACCGCCACCTTGGCCAGGTAGTTCTCACAGATCGCATGGAGAATGCCGGCAAGAACTTCGTCGATCGCATACCCGTCGGCCAGGTAGTTATTGATGTCCCGTTCCATGAAGACCGTGCAGCGGTCGCTGGCGACAGGCGCCCGAACATTCATCGCACGGCCGGCGTATTCCGCAAGGGAAACGCCAAGCTTTCGGGCCTGCTCTTCGATGAAGCTTCCCGTCCCGGCGGCACAGACATTGTTCATGATCGACGAGGTCACCATGCCGTTTTTCATGGTCGTAAACTTCGAATCCTGGCCACCGATTTCGATGATCGTATCGGTTTCGGGATTCAGCTCGAAGGCCGCCCGGGCATGCGCCGTGATCTCATCGACCATCATGTCCGCGCCGATGACCCGGCCGATGAACTTTCGGCCCGAACCGGTGGTGCCGACTCCCTTGAAAACAAAGCGGCATCCCTTCCGGGCTGCGACATCGGCGAGGCATTCGCACAAAGCCTGGACCGCCTTGACCGGCTGGCCGGATGTCCCGGTATAAAGACCGATCAGGACTTCATGGCATTCATTGATCAGGACCGCTTTTGTACTGGTGGACCCGATATCGATGCCGAAATAAACTCCCTCGACATCTCGCAGCGGGGCGTAAAGATCGACTTCAATAGCCGGGAATTTATTACGGGGTTCATAGCGATACTTCTCACAACTTGTGAAATCGGGATAACGCGACTCGTGCAGGCAAAGGGGCGGATAAGCATAGGATTTCTCGTGGATTTCATTGTTGAACAGTTCCTCCCACCGCTCAATTTGAAACCCCTCCGGCATCCCCTCCTCCATACGCAGCAGGGCGGCACCGATCGCCCCGTAGAGGTGGCTGTGCTCGCCGATCAGCGGTTCTACATGCAACAGGTTGCAGAAGTGCTTGACCACCGCCTGATTCATGGACACACCGCCGGCCAGCACCAGGGGCGTCCTGACTTCCTGATCCGGCATCAAGGTATCAATGACATTTTTTGCCAGCCCTTCGCAGAGCCCGTCGCTGATCTGCCCCACGGAATAACCCTCCTGCTGAGCATGAATGAGATCCGTCTTGGCAAAAACAGCACAGCGGGTGGCGATTTTGGGGGCGCTGTCCTGATTACAGAAGGCGACGGAGCTGAGGAGATCGATGCTCTTCAAGTTCAGGCGGGCCGCCTGCTGGTCGAGAAAACTGCCCGTCCCGGCAGCGCAGGAAGTGTTGGTCCGGTAGCGCTCATAGTCGCCTTCGTCGTTGAAAGTGATGAGGCCGAAATTCTCCCCACCGACAAACAGGATGCTGCCAACCTCCCGGTAGAAATGACGGACAGCGGCGATGATCGAAATCTGGGTGTCGTAACGGCTGACCTGGCGGAGAATGTCGGGACCGGACAGTGTCGTGGCAACGGCACCGACACGGCGGCAGTCGAGATGGGAAAGCATGGCCCGGAGGGCTTCCCGTATCTGCCCCTGGTGAAACTGGTAGGATGTGTGCAAAATGGTGCCCTGCTCATCAAGGAGTATCAGGGACAACGCAACGGAACCGATATCTATGCCGACAACCTGCGACCTCAAGGAAACGCCTCCTGGAAGAATTGGTCACCATTGTATCGGGGTTCGACACAAATCGCCACACGAATCGGCTTATACCTTCCTCGTTGCTATGTAATCATAGCGATGTAACATCACTGGCGAACGACCAGACCAACTTGCGGCGGTCAACTGCCCGCTGGAACGCCTTGTTATTACCACGGCAAATAAATATATAAATATCTTTTATTTTGTGATAAACGAT
>CAYPKE010000005.1:33116-35361 GCA_964411235.1 uncultured Syntrophales bacterium | reverse complement strand
CTCGAACCACGGACCCGATGGTTAACAGCCATCTGCTCTACCGACTGAGCTACTGGGGAATACGGTACGGGACGCTCATTAATATAAAATAGCCTCCTTGTCAACCGCCTAATTTGCCTAAGAAGACTTGTTGACGAAGCCGGGCAAAGTTTGTTAAGGTTTTCAGGATTTCTTAATCTGGTGTTTTTTTACCGGAGATTTTAAGGGAGGTTAGAATACGACATGTATCAAGCCGTGAAAATCAGTAACAACGTCTACTGGGTCGGTGCCGTGGACTGGAACATCCGCGACTTTCACGGGTACCAGACCAAAAGGGGAAGTACCTATAATGCCTATCTCATCCTGGCCGAACAGGCGACCCTGATCGATACGGTTAAAGGACCGTTCAAGGACGAAATGCTGGCGCGCATCCGTTCCATTCTTGATCCCAGAGAAATCGACGTGATTGTTTCCAACCACGCCGAAATGGACCACACGGGATGCCTGGCGGAAGTCATACGCGAACTGGAACCGAAGGCGGTTTACGCATCCGCCATGGGAGTTAAGGTTTTAAATGAGATGTACAGCCTGCCTCAGGAGATCATTCCCGTCAAGGACGAGGACTCCCTGTCGCTGGGCAATATGAATCTGACCTTTATCGAAACGACGATGCTCCACTGGCCGGACAGCATGTTCACCTACCTCGAAGACGACCAGCTCCTGTTTTCCCAGGATGCCTTCGGTATGCATTACGCTTCTTCGGAGCGTTTCGATGGCGATGTCCCGACACAGATCCTTGAGTACGAGGCGGCGACGTATTATGCGAATATCCTCATGCCCTATTCACCACTGGTGACCAAGCTCATTAAGAAGGTGACTTCCCTTGGGCTTGCCATCAAGGTGATCGCACCGGATCATGGACCCATCTGGCGGAAAAATCCTCAATGGATTGTGGAAAAATATGCCGCCTGGGCCCTTCGTAAACCCGCCGCCAAGGCTGTCATTGTCTGCGGGTCGATGTGGCACAGTACGGAGAAGATGGGACGAGCCATTGCGGAAGGTCTGGCATGCCGAGGCGTCGACGTCCGGTTCATGGACGCGGATGCCGTCCATCGCAGCGACGTCATGTATGAATTGCTGGATGCGGCGGCGGTCGTTGTCGGCTCCGCCACCCTGAACAACAACATGCTCCCCCGGATCGCCGATATATTGACTTACATGAAAGGCCTGAAGCCTGGCAATCTGATGGGTTTTACTTTTGGTTCCTACGGTTGGAGCGGCGAAGCAGCCGGGCAGGTTGATGCCTTATTGAAGGAAATGGGGGTTGAGATAATAGCCGAACCGCTGAAAAACAAGAATGTGCCGGGCGAAGCTCTTCTTGCGGAATGCTTCGAGCGCGGGCAGGAACTCGGCGGAAGAATCCTGGAGCGTGTCGGTTGAGACGTTTATCATAAGATGAGGAAAGGAGTTTGATTCATGCAGAGATTTGTATGCAGTGTGTGCGGTTATATCTACGATCCGGCCAAGGGAGACCCTGACGGGGGAGTGGCGCCGGGGGTGCGTTTCGAGGACCTTCCGGCTGGATGGGTTTGTCCGGTCTGCGGTGCAGGAAAAGATTATTTCAAGTCGGAATAAATTGTCTTGTTCAATAAAGAGAGAGGCGGATGGCGATGAACCGGTCTCTCTTTTTCTGTTTGTATGCACCAACCCGGGATCAGAGGAGGTTTTCCGTTGAAGCTGTTCATCAAGTGGATCGTGTTGACCGCTTCGATCCTGCTTGTTTCCTACCTGCTGGAAGGCATCCAGGTCGAGGATTTTCTGACGGCGTTCTTTGCGGCGGCGGCACTGGGGATACTGAACAGCATCGTCCGGCCTGTTTTGATTCTGCTGACTCTGCCCATCAATTTGCTCACCTTCGGTATTTTTATCTTCTTTATCAATGCGGGACTACTGCTGCTCGTTTCCACCTTCATTCCGGGTTTTCACGTTGCCGGATTCGGAACGGCGCTTATCGGATCGATCCTGATCAGTGCCGTCAATGCGCTGTTGAACTGGTTCATTGCCGATACCGGGCCTGCTCCGCCGCAACGTCCGACCGATGTCATCGATTTGCAGGAAAAGCAAAAAGGACGCTGGGAATGAAGGAAGCGATCAATCCGACACCGGCCATGAAGCAGTACCTTGAGATCAAACGTCAGCATCAGGATGCGATCCTCTTATTCCGCATGGGTGATTTTTATGAAATGTTTTTCGAAGACGCACAAAC
>CAYPKE010000005.1:0-33106 GCA_964411235.1 uncultured Syntrophales bacterium | reverse complement strand
AACGGCGTCTCGAGAACTGGAGCTGACACTCACGTCCCGTAACAAGGGGAAGGAAGACAGCGTGCCCCTTTGCGGCTTCCCCTACCATGCGGCCACGACATATATTACCAAGCTCATCGACAGGGGCTACAAGGTTGCCGTCTGCGAGCAGATGGAGGATCCGAAACTTGCCAAGGGCGTGGTCAAACGTGAAGTTGTTCGGATCGTGACGCCAGGTTTGGTGACCGATGACGACAATCTGCGGCCGAAAGAAAACAATTTCCTTGCCGCAGCCTTTTTCCTGGATGACGAGTACGGTGTTGCCTTTGTCGATCTCTCGACCGGTGAATTCAGGGTTGGCGCGTTTCCTGATGCCGAGCGGTTTTTTTCTGAATTTCTGACGTTTCAATTTCGCGAACTGATTCTTCCGGAAAATTTCCCGGAGAAAAAGCGCCTCAGGGACCGGATCGGCGAATTTTTTTCCTGCCGCATCGATGAAATTCCAACTTCCTGTTTTGAAACGCAAAGCGCCCTGGACATACTCGACCGTCAATTCGGTGAAACGGTTCTTCAGGAACTCGGTCTTCGCGAAAAACCCGGCGTCCTCGGTGCAGCGGGGGCTTGTCTGCGCTATATCCTGGAAACTCAAAAGGACCGTATCGGCCATCTCAATCGTATCGAATGGTATGCGGCCGATGAGTATCTTTTGATCGATGAAACGGCAAGACGGAATCTGGAGATTTTTACGACGATAGCGGAAAACCGTGCCAAGGGCTCCCTGTTTCATGTCATCGACGAAACCATGACGGCCATGGGGGGAAGACGCCTTCGCTGGTGGACGAATTATCCCCTGATCAATGCGGAAAGGATCGGGCACAGGCTTCTGGCCGTCTCGGAACTCAAAGAGGCGCATCTCTTACGACAAAACCTGAGAAAAGCGCTTGCCCGGGTTTACGACCTTGAGAGACTGGGCAGCCGCATTGCCATGGGTATCGCCAACGCACGGGATCTCGTCGCCCTGAAGGATTCCCTCGAGGTCATCCCCGAGATCAAGGGCTTTACCGGCACGTTGACCGCCCCTTTGATTTTGCTGATTCACGGGGAACTTGATGAAATGGGCGACCTGTACCGGCTTATCAGCGAGGCGGTAGAGGACGATCCGCCCCTGACTCTCCGGGAGGGTGGCATCATCAAGCAGGGCTACGACGAGGCGTGCGACCGCTACCGTTCAATTTCCCGGAACGTGAAGCAGTGGATCGCCGCGCTGGAAGAAAAGGAGCGGCAAAAAACGGGGATCCATTCACTTAAAGTGGGTTTCAACAGTGTTTTCGGCTATTACCTGGAAGTCACCAAGGCCAATTCCGCCCTCGTGCCGGCCGAGTATGTCCGCAAGCAGACACTGGTCAATGCGGAACGCTATATCAACGAAGAACTGAAAAAGTATGAGTATGAAGTGCTCAACGCCGAAGATGCCGGAAAAGAAAGGGAGTATGAACTTTTCCTTGCCGTCAGGGAAAAGGTTGCAGTTCACATACGGCGTATCCAGGCGACCGCATCCCGCCTCGCCGATCTGGATGCCCTGTCTTCTTTGGCGGAAGTCGCCGAACGTTTCAATTATTGCCGCCCCGTGATTGATGCAGAAGACCGGATTCGGATACGCGACGGCCGTCATCCGGTCATCGAGCGCATGCCCCTGGCGGAGGGTTTCGTTCCGAATGATCTGGACATGGATCTGCAGAAGGATCGACTGCTGATAATTACGGGACCCAACATGGCCGGGAAATCCACATATATCCGCCAGATCGCCCTTATGATCATCATGGCGCAGATGGGAGGGTTCGTTCCAGCCACAGAAGCGCACATCGGAGTCGTGGACAAGATTTTCGCCCGCATTGGTGCGGCGGATAACCTTTCCCGTGGACAGAGCACCTTCATGGTAGAAATGACGGAGATGTCCAACATCCTGAAAAACATGACATGCCGCAGCCTGGTCATTCTCGATGAAGTCGGCAGGGGGACAAGCACGTTTGACGGGCTGAGTATCGCCTGGGCGGTGGCGGAATATCTCCATGATTTCAGCGGCAGGGGGGTAAGAACCCTCTTTGCCACGCATTACCACCAGTTGACGGAGCTGATGGCTACCCGGAAAGGGGCGTGTAATTACAATATTGCCGTGAAGGAATGGGGCAATCAAATCATATTTCTTCGTAAAATCGTCGAGGGGGGGACAAACCGCAGTTACGGTATACAGGTGGCGAGGATCGCCGGTGTAAACGAGGAAGTCATTTCACGGGCCGCCGAAATTCTGAGCAATCTCGAGGCGGGAGAATTAGACGTAACCGGAAAACCGCGTTTCGCCCGGGAGAAAGCGGCATCCATGCGGGGAGCAGGGCAGTTGTCCCTTTTTGCGGATGACCATGAACTTCTCGTTCAGGAGCTTAAACGATTGGATATCGTCAACATAACGCCCCTGGAGGCACTGATCTGGCTGGGTAAATGGAAAGAGAAGGCGGATCGTCTGCCCTGACCTGGCAGCTTCGACGATTTACTTGATGCAGACCCGCCTCACCTGCTTGATGTCTGTCAAACCTTGCAGCGCCTTTTCGATGCCGTCCTGCAAAAGGGTTGTCATGCCTTCGGCCATGGCAGTATTGCGTATATCCTCAACGGTTTCACGTTTCTGGATATGGCGTTTCACGCCGTTGCTGTTGAGAAGCAGTTCATGTATCGCCATGCGGCCTTTGTAACCCGACCGATCGCAGGCATCGCATCCCTTGGGCTTGTAGAGCATCAGGTTGTTGGTATAGGGGATATTCAGTTTCTTAAAAGCTTCCGCTCCGTAACTCTCGACAATTTCATTATATTCATCAATCGTAGGATGATAGGCGGTTTTGCAGTTCTTGCAGAGGGTGCGGACAAGTCTCTGGGCTAAAACGGCCAGCAGAGAGTCGGCGAAGTTGAGGGGATCGATGCCCATGTCCAACAGACGTACGATCGTTTCCGGCGCACTGTTCGTATGGAGGGTGCTGAACACCAGATGCCCCGTCAGGGAGGCTTCGACGCCGATCTTGGCCGTTTCGAAATCCCGCATTTCCCCGACCATGATCACGTCAGGATCGGCCCGGAGAAAAGAACGCATGGCCGCTGCAAAGTCAAAGCCGATTTTAGGGTGGACCTGAACCTGCCGTAAGCCGTACTGGGTGATTTCCACCGGATCTTCCGCCGTCCAGATTTTCTTCTCGGGCGTATTGATATGATGAAGGGCGGCATGAAGCATGGTGGTCTTACCGGAACCGGTCGGACCCACAACCAGGATCATGCCATAGGGCTTCACCAGCACTTTCAGTAATTCGTCGAAGTTTCTCTTGGACAAGCTGATCGAAGGCAGCGTGAAAACCTCTCCCCGGGCCAGAAGACGCATCACCACATCCTCCACGCCACCCTGGGTGGGAATGGTGGCCACGCGCAGTTCCATTTCCTCTCCGTTCGGTTTCCGATACTTGATCTTACCGTCCTGGGGCTGTCTTTTGACGGTAATGTCCAGATTGGACATGATCTTGATGCGCGAGACGATTGCTGCACGATAATTGAAGGGCAGGGTCTGATAGAGGGCGCAGTCCCCGTCCACACGAAACCGGACTTCTACGTTCTTGCGGGCGATGTTGGGTTCGATATGGATGTCGGAACTCCGCCTGGCACAGGCGTCATTGATGATTTTGTTGACGATCTGCATGATCACGCTGTCGGATTCGGTGATCATCTCTCCGTCTTCATCATCATCGATGTATTCCTCCGATACGTCGAGTTTTCCGATAATCTCGTTGATCGAAGAGTCATCTGGAGAAGACTGGTAAAAGAGGTTGACATATCTGATGATATCTTCCGCAAAGGAGACATCGTACTTGACGGCCTTTGTTTTCAGCAGACTCTCGATCATATCCCGCTTGAGGATGTTGTTCGGATCGTCGACGATGATGTGAATCTTGTCGTCTATTTTCCCGATGGGAACCCAAAGTTCGCGGCGGAGATAGTCTTTTTTGAGGTTTTTGAGCAGATCTCCCGGAATCGGTGTTTTTTCATTGTAGGGAATATATTTGCAGCGAAAGAATTCTTCCAGGGAGCGGCCAATTTCAGGTTTGGGAATTTTGTATTTGTTCATCAGGAAGGTTTCCATGGTTTCTTTGTTTTCCCTGGACTCTTCCCATGCACTGTCGAGATCCTCTTCCTTGAGCAGATCTCGGCTGATCAGATAATCGAAACGCGTCCGTCTCCTTTTTGCAAGGCGCTCCTGGTTATAGAAGGCCACGGCCAGCACTTCGGCGATTTCCTGGACAAAGCCGACCTCCTCATCCGAGAATTTCCCCGGTTTCTTTCGATTGAGGATCTGCACAACCCCCATCAAAACATCGTTGCGCAGGATCGGCGCGGCGAGAACCTGCTTGGTTCGAAAGCCCGATTTCTTATCCCAGCTCTGATCGAAGAAAAGATTCTTATCGATACGTTTGAGCTCATCTGCTTGATACGCATCGGCGAGATTGACCGCCTGCATGGTGTTGGCCGCATAACCGGCGATGCTCTTGTTGTTGATGGGAACGCGGATTTCTTTGAGTTCGGAACCTGCCAGGAACATGGAATAAATTTCATTTTTGTCCCGGTCGACAACATAAATGGTCATGGTTTGGGCGTCGAAAAGCTTGAGGATGCCTTCCTTCAGATCGACCAGAATCTGCTTGATGTTCTGGGCGGCATGGATGCGATTGGTGATGTCCTGCAGGGCCTTGCGGATCTGGAGCTTTTCCTCCAGTTCGGAAATCTGTTTGCTGGGAAAATTAAAATCCATGCTTTATTCCTTCACCATCCGCTAAACGGCGTTTTGCCTCCCACGAAGTACAGCCTTAACATCGTCATATTTGCATCAATACATTAATTTTCCGTTGCGATGTAGGAAAAGTCGGCGATTCTGTGAAATAGTGACGATATTTCCTTTAAAAGAGAAAGACGATTCATTCTGATATCTTCTTCCTTGGCCATCACGAGAACAGATTCAAAGAAAGCGTCCACCGGCTCTTTGAGGGCGGCGAATTCCGTCAAGGCGGAGGGGAAATCGTCCTGTTTGATACGAAAAAGGGCCTGATCACGAATGGTCCCGTACACGGTATAAAGTTCCGCTTCAGCATCCGATTCGAAAAGCGACGGACTGACCTTTCCTCCGCCAAAGTCCTTGATGATGTTGGCCACCCGCTTGAAGGTCGTAGCGAAGGACAGGAAAGCAGGGGTTGATTTAAAGGCCTCCATGGCCCTGATTTTTTGAAAACACCGGCAGAAATTCCAGTCATCCGTAAAAAGGACGGCGTTGACCACATCGTAGGAATAGCCCTGGGCAATCATCTGGTTTTCGAAACGGCCGCGGAAGAAATCCAGAATCTCTGCCTTGACCGTTATGGCGGGCCGCGTCAGCTTATTTGCGAGAATTTTCAGGCTGCAGTCCACCAGATCGTCCATCTGCAGGACATAATGCCTGTTAAGGATAATGTTGAGAATGCCGATGGCCTGCCTGCGCAGGGCATATGGGTCGGCCGTCCCCGAAGGTATAAGATTGACGCCGAAGAAACCGGTAATCGTGTCCAGCTTGTCCGCGATACTGACGATACTGCCTTCATCGGTCTCCGGCAAGGCGCCGCCGGCGGCAATGGGGAGATAATGCTCGTAGATGGCCTTCGCAATGACCGGGTTCTCCCCGGACAAAAGTGCGTATTCACGTCCCATGATGCCCTGAAGTTCTGAGAATTCACCCACCATCTGCGTGTCCAGGTCCGCTTTGGCCAGCCAGGCGACGCGGCTCACGTTTTCCTTGAGCGCCGGGTTGATACGGTTGGCGATTTCGACGGCCAGCTCCTGAAAGCGGATCACCTTCTCAAAGGAAGTGCCGAGTTTGGTGTGGAAAACAACTTGTTTAAGGCCATCAACACGTTCATCAAGGCTTATTTTCCGATCTTCCTGAAAGAAGAAATTGGCATCGGAAAGCCTTGCCCGGATAACTTTCTCATTTCCCCTGCGCACGAGAGCCGGGTCACGGGGCTGCGTATTGTTGACGGTGATGAAATGCGGCAGGAGGCCCTGGTCTTGCCCGACAACGGGAAAATATTTCTGGTGCGTCATCATGGACGTGATGAGCACCTCCTGAGGGAGACTCAGATATTCCGGGGAAAAACTGCCGCAAACGGCATTGGGAAATTCGACGAGGAAGGTAACCGTGTCCAGCAGTTCCGGGTCGGCCATGGCTTCGCCGCCGACGGATGCCGCTGCACCCTTGATTGCCTGCAGGATGATCTCCCTGCGCTCCGCCGGGTCAACGATGACGTGGTGGGCCCGGGTTTGGGCCAGATAATCCTCAAAACCGTTTACGTTGAAGGGATGGTTGCTCATGAAGCGGTGGCCGTAAGACGTGCGGCTGCTTTGAATATCTTCGATGCCGAACGGAATAATCTCGCCGCCGTACAGGGCCACGATCCAATGAATCGGCCGGGCGAAACGAAAATCATAGGATGACCAGCGCATGGATTTGCGAAAGGGGATCGATGCGATGTAACGGACCAGCAGGGCGGGAAGAAGTTCCGGTGTCGGCAGCCCGGCTGATTTCTTGCGGACACAAAGATACGCTCCCTTGTCTGTCGATACGGTTTCGACTTCGCTGAAAGCGACATTCTGACTTTTCGCAAATCCCAGGGCTGCCTTGGTGGGGTTGCCTTGTTCATCAAAGGCGACTTTTTGAGCAGGGCCAAGCTTTTCGACGGTTATATCATCCTGTTTTTCGCTCAGGTCGGAAACGACGAGGCAGAGGCGCCGCGGTGTGCCCATGGTCCTGATGGTGCCGAAGCGGAGACGGTTCTCGCCGAGCATCGCGCCGGCAATCTCTTCCATGTCTCGCATCGCTTTCTGCAGAAAGCCTGCAGGAATTTCTTCCGTTCCTATTTCAAGAAGCAGTTCTTTGCTCATGCCGTGCGTCCTTTCGCGCTTGGATTATGCCTGGTGCCTTCCGGATTCTCTGAGCAGGGGATACCCCATTTTTTCTCGCTGCGCCAGATAGGCCTCAGCACTCAGCTTGGCCAGGTTTCTGACCCTGCCGATATAGCTGGTTCTCTCGGCAACGCTGATGGCACCTCGTGCATTCAGCAGGTTGAAGGTGTGGGAGCATTTCAAACAACAATCGTATGTAGGGAGGACGAGGCTGTTATCCGCCATCCGGATTCCTTCCTTTTCATACATGTCGAACAACTGGCGAAGCATCCCGGTATCGGCTTTTTCAAAATTATAAACGGACCATTCGACTTCACCACGGTGATGGACGTCACCGTACTTGATCGTGTCATTCCACTGCAGATCGTACACATTATCGATATTCTGAATATACATGGCGATTCTTTCGATGCCGTAGGTTATTTCGGCGCAGACAGGCTTGAGGTCATAGCCGCCGACCTGCTGAAAGTAAGTGAACTGCGTTATTTCCATCCCATCCAGCCAAACTTCCCATCCGAGGCCCCAGGCGCCGACGGTCGGCGATTCCCAGTCATCCTCGACAAAACGAATGTCGTGATCCAGGGGGTCGATCCCAAAACTCCGCAGCGAATTCAGGTACAGTTCCTGAATGTTGGGCGGGGAAGGCTTCATGATCACCTGATACTGGTAGTAGTGCTGCAGGCGGTTGGGATTCTCGCCGTATCGTCCGTCTGTAGGCCGACGGGAAGGTTCGACGTAGGCCACGTTCCAGGGTTCGGGGCCCAGCGCCCGGAGAAAGGTTGCAGGATTGAAGGTGCCCGCACCTACTTCCAGATCATAGGGCTGCTGAATGACGCAACCCTGGTCAGCCCAGTATCGTTCGAGGGCAAGTATCAGTTCCTGAAAAGTCAAGGTATCCTCCTTTGGGTCGTGAGTTCGTAAAGCCGCGCCGGAGAGCGCCCTCAGGGCGATTCCGTGCCAAGCGTACGTAGCACGATGAAGATATGGTGTCAATATGAAATACCCTATGGAAACGGGTTGATAGGGATTACAGGCCCAACCTGCGCACATCGTTCAGGACATGGAGGGATTTGAGATCCTTGCCGAGAAGATAGCGGATAAAACGGGAAAGAAGATGCTGCGATTCCCTGGCGCACTGATCGCTCATGCAAATCCGCTGTAGAAAGGGGCTGTCCGCGTCTTTGCCGAGCAAGAGCGTCCGGATGGTGCCGACGGAGACAGGGAATCCGTCGCCGTTGCCGTGACTCTCTGCGCAGGTCCGGCAGCGAATCCCCCCGTGGGAGGGGCTGAAGAAGTACGGGATGTCCGATTTCAGGGGTTGCCTGCAAACTACGCAGCAGTCAAGCATTGGTTCATAGCCGGCAAGACGCAGAAAGCGAAGCTCGAAGAAGCGGGTCAGGTGTTCAGAGAACTTTTCCCTGTCCAGAAGAAAGAGATAGTCGCGGGTGAGTTCAAAGATTTCGGGGTTCCGTTTGCCCTCCAGCAGGAACTGATCAACCAGTTCGACAAAATAAGCGGCGGTAAGGGTTTTCCCGAGATCGCTGCGGATTCCCGCATGGTGGTCGATTATGGCTGCTTCCTCAAGCAGGGAAATCCTTGCCCCTTTTCTTCGTGTCAGGTTCAGGTCAAGCAAGGAAAAGGGTTCCAGGGTGTTGGCGAACCGTATGCGGCTTTTGCGTGCGCCCTTGGCGATGCCCGTGATTTTACCGGAGTCTGCGGTGAGGAAAGCGACGATGCGGTCCGATTCGCCGTAATCAAGGGAACGGAGAACAATTCCCATTGTCCTGGTTATGATTTTGCCGGTCATGCCCTGCGTATACTGAGCTGATTGTGTTTGATTTCACCGGCCACCATGGTCATGACCGCCTTGCCTTGCATCGTCCAGCCGTCAAAGGGACAGTTGCGGCTCCGGGAACGAAAATTTCGCACATCGACTTTCCACAAAAGGTTGGGATCCACGACGGTGAGATCGGCTGAGACGTCCGGTAAAAGGGTCCCCTGGGCAATCCGAAGAATTTTTGCAGGATTCGCCGCCATTTTTTCGACCAGTTGCGACAGCGAAAGGACGCCGTCCGCGACAAGCCGCAGGGAAAGAGCCAGTGACGTCTCGAGACCGATCATCCCATTCAGGGCATACTCAAATTCCAGGGCTTTTTCCGTTTCAGCATGAGGCGCATGATCGCAGGCAATGACATCGAGCGTCCCATCCCGCAGTCCTTCACGGATGGCGGATACATCCTCACGGCTGCGCAGGGGTGGGCTCACCTTCAGGTTCGTATCATAGGTCTTCAGGTCCTCGTCGCAAAGCGTGAAATAATGCGGTGCCGTCTCCGCAGTCACGGGGATTCCCTTCGCCTTGGCCGACCTGATGAGTTCGACGGCTCCCTGTGAGCTGACATGGGCGATGTGGAGGGGCGAGCCCGTGTAGCCGGACAGCAGAATGTCACGGCTGATCATCAGTTCTTCGGACAGGGGGGGAATGCCGGGAAGGCCGAGCTCCAGGGAGACAAATCCTTCGTGCATCAAGCCGCCGACGGAAAGATCGGCATCTTCGCAATGGGCGATGACGGGAAGCCCAAGCGATCCGGCATACTCCAGGGCCATTCGCATGAGATGGCTGTTCATGACAGGTTTGCCGTCATCCGATACGGCGACAATTCCGGCATCTTTCAAATCGCCGTATTCCGCCAGGGCCTTCCCTTTGAGGTCCTGACTGATGGCGCCGACCGGATAAATCCGCACGAGGCCGCAGCGTTTGGCTTTTTCAAGCATGTATTCGGTCACGGAGCGATTGTCGTTGCAGGGGTTTGTGTTGGCCATGCAGGCCACGGAGGTGAAGCCGCCCGCCGCCGCCGCCGCCGAGCCCGAGTCGATGGTTTCCTTGTATTCGAATCCCGGATCGCGAAAATGGGTGTGCATGTCAATGAGGCCGGGAGTGACGATCAGCCCCGAAAGATCTATGACGACCGTCTCTGCGGTGGCAATGCCTGACTTCAGGTTCTTGCCGATCCTGGATATTTTTCCGTCCGCGATCAGGATATCCGAGATTTCGTCCAATCCCTGAGACGGGTCGACGACACGACCCCTCTTTAAGAGCGTTTTCAAAGTGTTCCTCCTGTCAGCAGGTATAGAAGCGCCATTCTGAGTGCGACGCCGTGGCTCACCTGTTCCAGGATAACCGAATTGGCGCCGTCGGCCACATCTGAAGCAATTTCCACGCCGCGGTTCAAAGGCCCCGGATGCATGACCAGGGCGTCCGGCTTCGCCAATTCCAGTTTTTCCCGGTTCAAACCGTATAAAGAAGAATATTCCCGGAGTGACGGAAAAATGTGGAGATGCTCCCTTTCGAGCTGGATCCGGAGCATCATGACCACGTCGGCGTTACGAACCGCTTCGTTCATGTCGGTGTGGACGCGTACGCCGAAACGGTCCAGAAAGCGCGGAAGCATCGTTGCCGGACCGGCAATATGGACCTCCGCACCCATTCTGGTCAGGCCGAAAATGTTGGAGCGTGCCACCCGGCTGTGGATGATATCGCCGATAATGGCGACCTTCAAACCCCGGAGTGTTCCTTTATGCAGACGAATGGTCATCATGTCCAGCAGCGCCTGTGTCGGATGCTCATGGGCGCCGTCTCCCGCATTAATGACACTTTGCCGGATCAGTTTGGCGATCATATGGGGTGCGCCGGCCGCGCTGTGACGGATCACCACGATATCCGGGCTCATGGCCTCCAGGTTTCTGGCTGTGTCGATCAGGGTTTCTCCCTTGACGAGGCTGCTGGAAGACGCGGAGATATTGATGGTATCAGCGCTGAGGCGTTTTCCGGCGATCTCGAAGGAGGTTCTCGTTCTCGTGCTGGCCTCGATGAAGAGGTTGATAACGGTTTTTCCTCTGAGGGTGGGCACTTTTTTGATATCTCGGGTGGAAATCTCGACGAACGAATCAGCCGTGTCGAGAATGAATTCGATTTCCTCCGGTGACATGTCCCTCATGCCGAGGACATCCTTTTTATTCCATTTCATGTCTGTGTCCTTTGCGGATGGCTCGCTGTCAGGTGAATTTCCCTATGCCTGCTGCTCCATGATAATGACTTCGTCCCTGCCGTCCATTTCCTTCAGATGAACGGCCACGGCCTCCCAGAGAGATGACGGAAGGTCCTTGCCGACGAAATCGGCCCTGATGGGAAGTTCCCGGTGTCCCCGGTCGATCAGAACGGCTAGCTGAATTCTTTTCGGCCGACCAAAATCGATCAGAGCGTCCATCGCCGCCCGGATTGTTCTGCCCGTAAAGAGAACGTCGTCGATCAGGACGACTTTGGTGTTATCCAGTGAAAAAGGGACGTCGGTCCTCTCCATTCTCGGCTTGTCCTTCCTGATGCCGATATCGTCGCGATAAAGGGTGATATCGACAATGCCCAGGGGGACAAAGGTTCCTTCAATCGCCGAAATCTTCTCCTGGATTCTTTGGGCCAGATAAACGCCGCGTGTTCTGATGCCGATCAGAACCAGATCTGCCACACCCTTGTTCTTTTCCAGGATTTCGTAGGAGATTCTGGCAATGCAGCGATCAATCCGATCCGCATCCATCACGATTCGTTCCTTTTTCATGGCCCCCTTCCTTCCGGCTGTTTTATGCTGCGGCGTTATCATCGCCCGTCAGAGCAACGAAGCAAGATATAATGGATTTCGACAAAAAAAAACCTCCCCCGGAAAGGGAAGGCTACCCGTTGTCATTCATTTCTCTGCTGAATTGGATCATATTTTCCGGCTTTTTTCCGTTAGCCGTCGGCACTTTTTGGAAAGCATGTCTTATGTTGAGGAACCCTGTCGGAATTCCCGGCACCTATATCGAAAAGTGCCGTTCCTGTCAAGGCCAAAACAGGTCATGAAAAGTTAAAGCGCTCAACCCGGGGAGCCTGTTTTCGCATCTTGTCTTTTCGTATAATCTATTGTAAAGGACAACGAATCGATTAAAAAGAAGGAAAAGGATACGCCGGAGATACGGCGCCACTGAAAGCAAGCATGAAATATGAAGGCATGATTATCCGGCCTCCCAGCGAAGCCTACAGTCTCTTGCTGCAGGTTACAGTTGGTTGTTCTCACAACAGGTGCACCTTTTGTGAAACCTACAAGGACAAGAAATTCCGCATCAAGAGCATTGAAGAGATTGCGGAGGATATCCGGGAGGCGAGTCTTTACCGCCGCGTTGAGAGAGTGTTCCTTTGCGACGGGGATGCCCTGATCATTCCGCAGGAAAAGCTCAAGGAAATCCTGAGGATGATCAAGGAACAAATCAGAGGCGTTGAAAGGATCAGCACGTATGGAAACGCCAAGAGCGCCCTCAAGAAATCCGTTGAAGAACTCCGGGAATTGCGGGAACTGGGTCTTTCGATGGTCTATCTCGGCGTTGAAACGGGAAGCGAAGACCTGCTGAGGGAGATTCACAAGGGCGTCACGGTGGCACAGACGATCGAGGCGGGCAGAAGGATCAAGCAGGCGGGTATGATTCTTTCCGTTACGGTGATTCTGGGGTTGGGCGGAATTGAGCGCAGTCAGGAACACGCCCTCGAGACGGCCAAAATTCTCACGGCGATCGATCCGGACTACGTCGGTGCCCTGACCTTGATGCTGATACCCGGGACGCCGATCTATGAGCAATACAAGAGCGGAAAGCTGCCGCAACCCGATCAGTTCGGTTACCTCCGGGAGTTGTCTCTTATCATCGCCAACGCCGATTTCACAAACTGCTTTTTCACGGCTAATCACGCCTCAAACTATCTGCCGATTCGGGCGAGGCTGCCGCAGGAAAAGGAACAGATTGTCGATACCGTCAACCGCATCATTGAATCCCATGACCGGAGCGTCTTGCGCCCCGAATTTCTCAGAGCCCTCTGAACTTTTTGATCCTGATACTCATGAAACATGAGCCTAAAAGCGGAATTCTGAATATCCTTCGCAATTTTTTCGTCGAGCGTGATCACGAGCGCCTGGAGCGTGAAATTCAAATGTTGCTGGACGCCGGAGAAGAAAACGGCCTGATCGATCCCCAATCGGGCGAGATGATCCAGAGCATTCTTGAATTTCGGGAAACCATTGTGCGGGAGGTCATGATTCCCAGAACTTCCATGGTGGCGATCCGATCCGATGCGACCATCCAGGAAATCATCGACTTAAATATCCTCCACGGACACAGCCGGATGCCGGTTTATGAGAACCACCTGGATCAGATCGTCGGCATCCTGATCGTCAAGGACCTTTTGAAATTCTGGTCGAAACCGGTGACACATGAGGATATTCTCTCGGTGCTGAGGAAGCCCTATTTTGTGCCGGAAACGATGCGCACCGGACTGCTTCTGCACGAGCTCAAGACGAAGAAAATGCACATGGCCATCGTGATCGATGAATACGGTGGAACAGCAGGCCTGGTTACCCTCGAGGACCTGATCGAGGAGATCGTCGGCGAAATCAGCGACGAGGACGAGATCAAAGAATCCGACCGGATCGTCAAAATCGAGGACGACACCTATCTTTGTGATGCCAGAACGGAGATCGAGGAGATCGAGCAATTCTTCGACGTTACCTTTCCGCCGGGGAATTATGAAACCCTTGCCGGTCTTGTATTCCATGAATTCGGCAAAATGCCGCTAGTCGGTGAGACATTTCAAATTGACGACCTGGAAATAACCGTCGAACAGGCGGACGAAAAAACCATCAGGAAAGTCAGGATCGTACGTCTGAATCGAGTGCAGGCCGACTGACTTTGGTCGGCACAACAATCCATCGGGTGCGTCACCCATGATCCATATCGCAAAGCAAGATGCCGCGGGCATGTTTCCCGGAAGACTTGTTCCTTTTCTTTTTTCCGGCCTTTCCGGCCTGCTTTTCATATTGTCCTTTCCGAAATTCGGTCATGGCGCGATTGCCTGGATCGCCCTGGTTCCCCTGTTTCATGCGCTTCATTTGACGGCCAGAACCCGTACGGCGTTTGGCCTTGGCTTCATAGCAGGCTTGATCAGCCAGGCAGGGCTGCTTTACTGGATATCTCATGTGATTGTCATGTACGGCTATCTGCCGCTTTATGTCGGCATATCGGCCATGTTCCTTCTGTGTTCAGTTCTCGGCCTCTACACTGCGGTTTTTGCAGCTGTCGTGGTTTTTCTCAGAAACCGCGGCTTTTCCGAAATCGCATCGGCCCCGCTTGCCTGGACGGCTCTCGAATTCATGAAGTCACATTTTTTAACGGGTTTTCCATGGGAAAATCTCGGATACTCGCAGTACCATTTTTTAAGCCTGATCCAGGTGACCGACATTACGGGGGTCTACGGTTTGTCCTTCGTCATCGTGCTGGTCAATGTCGCTCTCTTCGATATGACGCTTTACCGGCATAAGGGTAAGAAAGTCCTGGCGCAGGCGGCCTTGGGGGGATGTATAATCCTCGTTATTTTTCTGTATGGCCATTTTTCGCTGGATCGCATCCGGGACGAGCTGAAAACGGCTCCGGCCATGGAAGTAGCCTTGATACAGGGGAATATCGATCAGAGCGTCAAATGGAATCCGCAATATCAGGAAGAAACGATCGACATTTACAAAGCCCTTTCCCTTGCCAAGGCGCCCGTCGGCAGGGGCCTGATTGTCTGGCCGGAGACGGCCACCCCCTTTTTTTTCCAGGATCAGCATGCCCTGTCGCGGCTCGTTCGCAACATCCCGAAATTGACCTCCGATTGGCTTTTGTTCGGCAGCCCCAGTTACGAGCGAGATGATTCGCAGACGCATTACATGAACAGCGCCTTTCTTCTGAATCCGGATGGGACGGATGCCGGCAGGTATGACAAGGTCCATCTTGTGCCCTATGGTGAATATGTTCCCCTGAGGAAGTACTTTCCTTTTATCAACAAGCTGGTGGAGGGTATCGGCGACTTTCGCAGGGGGAAAAGCTTAAAGCCCTTATGGATGAACGACCGACATGCCCTCGGGGTTTTAATCTGTTATGAAGGGATTTTCCCCGAGATCAGCCGAAAGTATAAACAAAACGGCGCCGGTCTGCTTGTGAACATAACCAACGATGCCTGGTTTGGAAAGACATCCGCACCTTACCAGCATTTATCGATGTCGGTGTTCCGCGCCGTGGAGAACCGTGTTTTTTTGGTGCGGGCGGCCAATACGGGGATCAGCGCCTTCGTCGCGCCCGACGGAAAGATCATCCGCTGCTCGGCTCTTTTCGAAAGGACGGCTTTGCGGGAGAGCGTGAAATTTCTTGATCGGAAAACCCTCTATGCTTTATATGGTGACGTGTTTGTATATCTTTGCCTGACCCTTTTGGCGGTCATTTTTTTCAGTGCAATAAAAGGAGAAATCAAATCATGCTGGAAGACATTGCGGCGCAATTAAACGAGCTGAGGAAACGAATCGAACGCATAGGGGAGTGCCTTTGACATCCGGGAAATCGAATATCAGGTCAAGGCGCTCGAAAAGGCATCCCTGCAGGACACGTTCTGGAATGACCAGGAAAAAGCCAGACATGTCCTGAAAAAGAAAAATCTGCTCGAAAATACACTTCTCCAGTGGCACCGGCGCCAAAAGGCCCTGCAGGATCTGGAATCGCTGATGGAGCTGGTGGCGGAAGAAAAGGATGCGGCGATCCTTGAGGAAATAGCTGTTGAAGCGCAACGGCTGGCTGGTGACGTCCGGAACGACGAGTTGAAAATGATGCTCAAGTCGGAAGAGGATGCCATGAATGCCATTGTTTCCATCCATGCCGGGGCAGGGGGCACGGAATCGCAGGACTGGACGGAGATGCTGCTGCGGATGTATCTGCGGTGGGCGGAAAACAGGGGTTTCAGGACAGAGATCATCGATTATCAGGCCGGAGATGAGGCGGGGGTTAAAAGTGCGTCCTTCACCCTGGAGGGGGAATATGCTTACGGCTACATCAAGGCGGAAATCGGCATTCATCGGCTGGTAAGGATTTCTCCCTTTGACGCCAACGCCCGCCGGCACACCTCGTTCGCCTCTGTTTTCGTCTATCCGGAAGTTGATGATGATATCATCATTGACATCGACGAAAAGGACCTCAGGATTGACACGTATCGTTCAACAGGTGCCGGAGGTCAGCATGTCAACAAAACGGACTCTGCCGTCAGGATTACCCACCAGCCGACGGGGATTGTCGTGCAATGCCAGAATGAGCGCTCCCAGCATAAAAATAAAGCCATGGCGATGAAGTACCTGCGATCGCGGCTTTACGAGCTCAAGCTCCAGGAAAAAAACGAGAAGCTGGATGAAATGCATAAAACAAAGAAAGATATCGCCTGGGGAAGCCAGATTCGTTCCTATGTGCTTCATCCCTATAAAATGGTAAAGGACCACCGGACGAACCTTGAGGTCGGCAATGCAGCGAAGGTTCTGGACGGCGACCTCGACGACTTCATCAACGCCTATCTGATCATGCAGTCCTCCCTGTGATGCGCCCGCACCGTCAATCCGGCTGTGATGTAGGGATTGCTTGGGGACGGTTTTCATTGTCACGAAAATTACTTTTATGCTATAGAAGGGCGCACCATGGGATAAACAAATACAATACATGAACGTTTCCAGCTTGTTGAAAGGGAAGATCATGATTTCAAAAAAATATCTTTCGTACATGGCGGCCGTTGTTGCCCTCCTTTTCATTTTCGTTATACCCTCCTTTGCCGATCACATTGATTTCAGAAAAATGCTGCAAGGCGCCAATCCCGAGATAACCCGTGAGTCGATGCCGGGATGCAATGCGGGGAATGCCGGCAAGGGGAAAACGGGTTCGGCTTCCGCTAAGGCCAAGGCGATTCTTGACCGCCAGGAACAGGAAGGGGACGATGCGGAAAGTGTCATCGAAGCGGAGCAGGACATCATGGAAATCGCCTTCACCTTGCTTGAAGAATCCCAGGAGCTCTGGCGCCAGGGGGACGTGGAAGGGGCGATCGGCCTTTTGGACCAGGCCTATGAATTGCTGCTCAGAACCGACGGAGATCCCGACATCGCAAGGCAGAAAGACGATCTGCGGCTGCTGATATCAAAGAATATTCTGACCATATACACTTCCATACAGACCAAGACAAACGGCAAGTACAGCGAGATTCCGCTGGTGATGAATGCCGATGTACAGAGGGAAATCAGGTCTTTTCAGAACGCGGAGCGCAATTTCTTCATCTCTTCCTACCAGCGCTCGGCGATGTACCGGCCGATGATTGTCGAGGAGCTGAGGAAGGCAGGCCTGCCGGAGGAGCTATCCTGGTTGCCTCTCGTCGAAAGCGGCTACAAGATCAATGCCTTGTCAAAGGCAAGGGCCCTCGGACTCTGGCAGTTCATTCCCTCGACGGGCTACAAGTACGGCATGAACCGCGATGAGTGGATTGACGAGCGTATGGATGCCGAAAAATCCACCGCCGGTGCCATCGCCTATATGAAAGATCTCCACCAGATGTTCGGCGACTGGCTGACGGTCCTCGCCGCTTACAATTGCGGTGAAGGACGTGTATTGCGGGTTATTTCGAGACAGCATATCAATTACCTGGACAACTTCTGGGATCTCTACCGGCAACTGCCCAACGAAACAGCCCGATATGTACCGCGTTTCCTTGCAACCCTGCATATCATTAAAAACCCGAAGAAATACGGCATGAATCTGAATCCGCTGGACACCAGAGAGTCTCCCTTTCCCTATGCCGTCGTTAGCACCAACAGAACCATGCGCCTTTCGGATATCGCCTCCAGACTGGATGTTTCCGAGGAAGTCCTCCAGGTCCTGAACGCGGAGTTGCGCTTCAGGATGACACCCGACCGTGATTACAAGCTCAAGGTTCCCATGGGAGTCGAAGAGCGGCTGATAGCGCTCATGGAGGAGATTCCACAATGCGACAAACCGGAGCCGCCCGCTCCTCCCGTTCGTCAGCAGAAGAGAATTGCAAAGCACACGGTCAAGAAGGGCCAGACCCTTCACGGCATCGCCCGGCAATACGGCACGTCGGTAACCCAGCTTCGCAAAGCAAACCGCATGACCGCGAAAAGTGTTTTGAGAACGGGCCAGGTTCTGGTCATTCCCGGCGGCCAGGCCGTCGCATCGACCCGGAGCAAGGGGAAAGGCGTTACGGCGGCAGGTAAGAACGTGCAGAATTACCGGGTCAAGAAGGGGGATACCCTGATCATGCTCGCCCGCCGTTTCGATATGTCCGTCGAAGAGTTGAGGCGCATGAACAAGATTTCAGGGTCTAACCTGATTGCGGGCACCACGATCAAGGTGGTTCAGTAGGGCGTAAAGATCAGCAGACGTTCCGAATCTCGCTGATTTTTGCCAGCAGACGCTTGCGGGAAACCGGTATCGCCGTCTTGAGTTCCTGGGCAAAAACGGAGACCTGGTATTCCCGTATCAGCCACTGCAACTCGTCAAGCATCGTTTTTTTCCCCTCGGAACCAGTAGAGCCGGTTTCTGCTTTAAAAGCATCTCGGATTTTTATGAATTCCAGGATATCAGCTTCCTTGCGGCGATCTTTTTCGAGGTCCAGGCTTCCTCTCTCGGCGCGGATGCGCAGCGCCTTCATGTAGCGGATCAGGTGAGCTGTTTCTTCCTTTTTCAGATCGAGAAGAAAATCTACGGGCAAAAGCTCATGCAAAGCTTCCATGATGTGGTTTAGGTAAGCATTAAGGGCCGCATTGCTACGGTTGGCCTGCATAAGCTGGTCGAGAGCGCCGCGCACTTCCTCGTATTGGCGGAAAACGGGCCGGAGGATTTGCAGCCATTCGAGGCCGTGCGATATGAAGCGAGGTGAACCAAGGGCCAGGCTTTCAGCAAAGGCATCACGGTTTCGGGCACAGACATTGAAAAGATCCGCAATGACCTTGCATATGATGCCTTGGATCCTTCCCTGAGCTTCTCCAAGGCGGTTGAGGGTGGCGATCAGGCTGCGGTCCGTAAGCATGGTCTTGCGGAACACGGCGATTTTCTCCTTAATCTGCAGGGCATAACAGACGATCATGCCCTTGCGGTGTTCCCCTGCTGCGGTTTCATGGTCTTTGAAGAGCCGAAGGGCGAAGGTATTTCCCTCATCGGTGAAGGCGGGATAAAAGTAACCCCGGATGAGTCCGCCCGCTTCAATGGGAACCGCTTCCGGCAACACGTCGATGTCGAAATGTGTCAGCCGGTCTCTTTCCCAGCTTTGCCGGGCGTTTTCCAGGGCCTCGTCTTCACTCTCCCGGAGGCACTTGCCGGCCAGTGTCTTCAGGTCTCTTCCGGAAAAGAGAATGTTGTCATCATTGCCGATGATCTCGTAACGAAGACGCAGATGGTCATCCAGTTTCTCTTCCTGCCATGCCGAAACAGGGATTTCGATCCCGAGGCTGTCCTTGATTTGGCGGGAAAGGGCAGGGAGTGAGAAGGCCTCTGCCGGAAAATCCGATGCGGCTATGCGGGAGGCTGTTTCCTTCAGAGGGTGCAACAGCTTGCGATAGGGTTTCGGCAGGGTTTTAATCAGACTGAAAAGGCGGGCTTCCCTGAACCCAAGGACCGCCCAGTCGAGGGATCTTCCCTTCAGGCATGCCAGGGCGCTGACCGGCACTCTCAGGGTTGCTCCGTCCCGTTCCGAACCCGGATCGAACTCGTATAATAAATCGAGAGTAACCTGATCGCATTGCAGCCGGTCGGGGAAATCCCTTTGCATCGCTGCACCGGATACCGGCCGGATTAGCAGGTCTTCTTCCGTCATCTTTAGAAAGTCGTCGGATCCCTGGGCAAAGATCATTTTTTTCAGGCCCCCGACACTGTAAATGCCCGGCAGGCGCTGCCGGTAGAATTCAATCTGTTTCTCCCGGTTGACCAGAAGGTCTCTCTTGCGAAGTTTCTTTTCATAAGTGCGAAGGTTTTCCCAAACCTGGCGATTGTGATCGAGAAAAGACATTTTCCGGGTAATTTCACCATCGACCAGGGCATCAAGGAAAATCTCGCTTGCCCCTTCCGGATCGATGGCGCCATAAGCCATTTTCTTTTGGGGGACAATGATGAGCCCGAAAAGACTGACTTGCATATAGGCGACGACATCGCCTTTTTCCTTGTCCCAGTGAGGGTCGAAGTAGTGTTTCCTGCACAGGTGTTCGCCAAGCTTTTCCAGCCACTCCGCTTCGATCTGCGCGACGTTTCTGGCGTAAAGACGGGATGTCTCCAGAAACTCCGCGGCGACGATCCACCTCCCGCTGCTCCGGAAAAGACCCGAGCCCGGGAAGATATATACGGTCTTCCCCTTTGCCGCGGCAAAGGTGTTTTTCTCCTTTTTTCTGGCAATTTGGGAAAGATACCCCGACAAAACTG
This sequence comes from uncultured Syntrophales bacterium, assembly GCA_964411235.1. Lineage (GTDB taxonomy): Bacteria > Desulfobacterota > Syntrophia > Syntrophales > JAAYKM01 > JAAYKM01. The sequence continues at coordinate 12,775 of CAYPKE010000005.1, read as the reverse complement.
ACTGATGCAGGGAGGTGTAAAAAGGCGACCCGTAAATCTGCGCCTCGGGCAAAACGGCCTCCGCTCTTGCCGCAACTGGGACCGCGCCGCGAAACTTTTTGTCCTGTGCAAGGATGGCGAGAATTTCGTGATAGACATCCTGCCATTCACGCATTCTCCGGTAAGACAGGAAATTCTCCCGGCAGTATCTCCGTATTTTATTCTGGCTCTTCAGGATCTCCAACCGTCGGCCATACTGCTCCCAGATGTTGAGCAGGGTGAGGAAATCCGATTGGGGATGCTGCATTACACGATGCAGCGCGTCGGCCTCGTTCTGTTTTTCCAGCGGTCTCTCGCGGGGGTCCTGAATACTCAAGGCCGATGCGATGACCACGACCTCGCGCAGAAAATGGCCATGACGCGCTTCAATTATCATCCGTGAGACCCGGGGATCAATCGGCAGCAGGGCCATGATTCTCCCCTTGTCTGTGAGACGATAGAAATGCGAAGCAGGAGCGGGCGCGTTATTTTTCATGACGGCTCCAAGTTCCGTTAGGAGCGTGAAGGCGTCCCGGACGGCTTTTCCCGACGGCCGATCGATGAAGGGAAATCCATGAATATCCTTCATATTCAGTGATAGCATTTTAAGGATTACGCCGGCGAGATTGCTGCGCAGGATTTCCGGCGTGTTGAATTTCGGTCGCTCCCGGTAGTCGTTTTCGCTGTAGAGGCGGACGCATACACCGTTGCGGACACGACCGCAGCGGCCTTTGCGCTGATCGGCGCTGCTTTGTGATATGGGGACGATCGGCAGACTTGTCGTGCCGCTCCGCGGATTGTAGCGCAGAATCCTTGCCAGGCCCGTATCGACGACAAATCGGATGCCCGGGATGGTGAGGGAGGTTTCGGCGATATTGGTGGCCACGATAACCTTGCGAGGCGGAGAGGGATGGAAGGCTCTCCTTTGCTCCCTCCAGGAAAGGCGTGCAAACATGGGCACAACTGGCGTTCCCTCTTCGAGGCGGCCCCTCAGGATATCGCAGCACTCCCGGATATCCTGCTCGGTGGGCATGAACACGAGGATGTCGCCATCAGGTTCACATTTCGCAAGCTCCGCCGCCGTGTCGGCTGCCGCATCGATGTAGGTTCTTTCCCCCTTTTCCTCAAGTTCCTGATCGAGCGGGCGGTATTGCATTGCCACATCGTACATTCTGCCGCTGATCTCGATGACCGGTGCATGATTGAAGGCACGGGAAAATTTTTCCGTGTCGAGGGTCGCCGATGTGATGATGACTTTCAGATCTTTCCTTTGGTGCAGGATATTTCTCAGAATGCCCAGGATGAAGTCGATGTTTATGCTTCGTTCATGGGCTTCATCGACGATAACCGTGTCATAACGACGCAGCAACGGATCCTGCTGTGTTTCCGCCAGTAGAATGCCGTCGGTCATGATTTTGATGACGGATGTCCGCGTCAGTTTTTCGTGGAAGCGGATTTTATAACCTACTGTCTGCCCGATCCGTTCACCGATTTCCTCTGCGATGCGATGGGCGATGGTTATTGCCGCAATACGCCTGGGCTGGGTGCATCCGATCCATCCGGTTTTTCCGCGCCCGGCTTCCAGACAGATTTTGGGGATCTGAGTCGATTTCCCGGAGCCGGTCTCGCCGCAGATGATGACGACGGGGTGGGCGCCGATGACCTTGAGAATTTCCTTTTTTTTCTCAAAGATGGGAAGGTCGTGGGGATAACGCATCCTTTTAAAATCCAGTATGATATTTTTGAATATGTGCTTGAAGAATTGGGATAAACTCTCTAGAATGCAGTCATTATCACAACAACCGGAAAATTATCCATGAGAATCATTGCCGCGCCGCATTATCGCTTGCCGGGGAAACGCCCTTCGGCCCTCGCCTTCTCTGATGGCGATTCGTCGGCCTAAGGCGTTCAGGGGTTCATATGCCTGTCCTCAGCCTCTATTTTCAATTGCATCAGCCGATGCGCCTTCATCCCGAGCGCGACAAATTTCTGTGGGATGAGATGAACCGGGAGGTTTTTCTCAAGGTCGCGGAGAAATGCTATCTGCCGGCTTTATCCATGTTCGTGGAACTCATCGGGAAGTATCCCGGTTTCAAGATTAATCTGAGCATGTCGGGCACTTTTCTGGAGCAGGCGGAGAACTACAAGCCCGATGTCGTAAAACTGCTCAAGATGCTTCTGGAAGCGGGAGAAAAGAACAATCAGGTCGAATATCTCGAAGAAACCTATTATCACTCCCTGAGCAGCCTCTATGAAGACCCCCGGAAAACGGAGTTTCGCGACCAGGTCAGCCTGCACCGGGACAAGTTAAGGCGCTTGTTCGGCATTTTTGCCACCGCTTTTCGCAACACGGAACTCATGTACAACAACCAGATTGCAGAAGTGGTGGCGGACATGGGTTATGTTGCCATGCTCTGCGAAAAGCGGAATGACATGTTCACACAGGGCAATCGCCCCATATCTCCCAATGCGGTCTTCCGTGCCAAAGACACGAACATGCTCGTGCTGCCCCGCAATCGGGAATTGAGCGATGATATCGCCTTTCGTTTCCCCCACATGCCCATTTCTCCGGAAGAGTATGCACGCTACATTGCACAGGTCGACGGTGAAGCGGTTATTCTGGGCTTTGATTTCGAACACATCGGTGAGCATATCTGGAAAGAGAGGGGCATCTTCGATTTCTGGTACAATCTGCCGGAGGCTTTGTCCCGGGCGCCCAGCATCGTGATGCAAAACCCGTCGGAAATTGCCGGATCCTTTTCCGATATGGAGGAATGCCCGATTATCGACATCCATGCCCTGTCCACATCCTCCTGGGCGGATGCCGGGAGGGACACCTTCGGCTGGCTCGGCAATCCGACCCAGTACACCCTGTTCCGCGATATTGAAGATATAGAGGCGGATGTCAAACGCGCGGGCGGTGAACTTTTGACGCAATGGCGCTACCTGACGACATCCGATCACGTCTATTTTCTGCACGAACACATCGGGGAAGACCACGCTGTCCATGCCTATTTCAATCCCTATGGCGGATCCATCGCGCAACCGACCCTTGTTCTGACCAGAAAAATCGATGATCTGGCCCAGGCGATCAGGCGATTCGAGATTCTGAAAAGGGCGGAGAGAACGGCGGTCCTCCTCGTGACACCGGAGACGGGACGGCTGCCGGAAGACATGGGAGAACTGGCGCGGTTTATTTCGGGAAAAAGCGGAGGGCAGGGGGAGGTGGTGTCCGCCCTATGCGAAGGGCTTTCCGAAAGAGGCATCGATGTCCATATTGCGACGCTGAATTTGAAGAAGAGATTTCAGAAAGAATCCCGCGTGGATGAAAGGCAGTGGCGGGAAATCCGCTACAAACTGGATGCCAAAAAGATACACCTGGTCAGCTCGGCCATTTTTTCGGACAATCTCAGCGCCTATGCCGGCAATCCCCTGTTGACAGCTGCCGAGTTCCAGCGGTCCGTCATTAATGACGTGATTAAAAACGTCCGGTCGCGTCATAAGGGAAAAATGATCATGCATACCCATGACTGGATGGCTGGCGGCATGATATCCGCATACGCAAAGGCAACGGGTATCCCATTGCTCCATACGGTACACAATGTTTTTACGGCCCTGGTTCCGGTGGATACCTTCGCCGGCGTGCACGTGGACGACTTTTCGGAATACCTGTATTTCGGCTTTGTGGACGGCAGGCGCTGCATCGATGCCCAGGCGACGGCGATCAAGAACGCCGCCCTGATCAATTTTGTCGGGGAGCGCTTTTTGCGGGAAGTGGTCGAGGGCTATTTCATGGATCGGCCGATCATTCCCTGGAGTGTCCGCACCGAGGTTAGGGCAAAATATTACAGTGACGCGGCGCGCTCCATCATCAACGCTCCCGCTTCCAGCATGTACCCGGAAAATTGCGAATACCTGGTCCGCAGGTACGGTCCGGATGACTTTGTGGAGGCGAAACGGGATAACCTTACGGAATTCCAGAAAAGAACAGGATTGACGGTCAACCCCGACGCGATCCTCTTTTTCTGGCCCTCTCGCCTTGACCCGAGCCAGAAAGGCGTCGAACTCCTGGAAGAAATCGCTCAGCGTTTTGTCGAGGTGTTCCCTGAGGCACAAATGGCAATTGTGGCTGACGGGGTCGGAAACGATAAAACCCATGTGGACATCATGGGCCGCATTGCCTATCAGTCGGGCGGCAAAATAGCGTGCCAGCCCTACAGCGAAAGCCTGTCCATGCTCGGGTTTGCCGCCGCAAGCGATGTCTTCGGCGCGTCGCTTTATGAGCCGTGCGGCCAGATCGACCAGGTGGGGAACCTGTTCGGCGCCACGGCGACGAACAGGGACACCGGCGGTTATCATGACAAAATCAGGGAACTGCGCCTGAAAATCGACGGCGCGCCCGTGGATGTCGGAAACGGGTTTCTCTTTCGTGATTATGACGCCGGCGGCTTATGGTACGGACTACAGAAAAGCATGGCGTTTCACCGCAAGCCCCCGGAAATCAGGCATGCCCAGGTCAGAAGAATCATGCAGGAAGGACGTGAACGCTATGACCTCGACCACATGATTGTCGAATACCTGCGCCTTTATGAAAAGATCAATGGCGGCAGACCCCTGGCCTGATGATCCCGGATAAGGAGTCTCTATGATTATTTTCTCTTGAAAAAGGATTCGTTATCGATTAAACCGCTGATGCGTTCCATTTTTCTGCACAAATCCTTTTTCCGAGATTTCTGGTTTTGAGTTGCCTGCCTGGGTGGCGGAACTGGTAGACGCAAGGGACTTAAAATCCCTCGATCCTTGTGGTCGTGAGAGTTCGATTCTCTCCCTAGGCACCAGATTTTCTTTTCCCACATATCTATTGGTTACTTTAGAAGCATTCGTTTCCAGGAATGGCTGAAATAAATGCCTAAAAAAGGGGAGATGAGGGAAAAGGCTCATTTCATCCGAAAATTTTGCGGAGTGACTTGAAATGTATTTACAATTCAAAATATCGTGCCTATAATTTCAACTAATAAACAAACGAAATCGGGATTTCGCCTCGAGCGAGAATTGAGAGGCTGTTACAGTGATTCATTACGGTTGAGCGCACAACATTGAGGCGCCTTTTACAAAAATCCTTATCATCGACCGGTAAAGGTGAATAAATGTTAAAGCAAAAGACTATAAGGATGTTAAAGAGAGAGGGGGAGCCATGAAAGCGTACATCAAATCTATCCTGTTTGCGGTATTGGGTATTTTTTTTCTGGGCAGCGGGCCGGCATGGGGGGAAAGCATCCAGGATGCCATCCAATACATGATCCAGTCCAATCCGGACATCAGGGCGGCCGCCTATAATCGACTGGCACGGGACCAGGAAGTCGTGCAGGCAAAATCACGGTATTATCCCACGCTGGACGCGATCGGCTCTGTCGGCTACTATAATCAGGATCATCCCGACGCGGATTCCAATTGGCCCAAGGAAGCCATGCTGAGTCTCAGGCAGAATCTTTTCGAAGGAGGGGCTTCCCTTTCGGAAGTGCAGCGGCAGGAAGCGCGCGTCCGGTCGCAGGCCTACCTCCTGCAGGGGACGACGGAAAACGTTGCGCTGCGGGCAAGCAGGGCCTTCCTCAATGTCCTGAGAGAAGTGGATCTGCTGGCCCTTGCACAGGAAAATCTTCAGATTCATGAACGCATCTATGACCAGGTGAAGCTGCGCAGCCAGGCCGGCGTGGATCGAAGGGCCGATCTTGATCAGGTCATGGGCCGCCTTTCTCTCGCCCAGTCCAATTTGATCGTTACCCGGGCCAATCTCGAGGATGCCAAAACGGATTATCAGGCCGTGATTGGCCGGTTTCCGGGCGACCTGATCAAGCCGGAATCCGTCAGCACGCAAATTCCCGAGACGAAAGAGGAGGCCGAATATATTGCGGTACAGGACTATCCGATCCTGAAATCGGCGAAAGCGGATTTGGAAGCACGGGAAAAGCAGCATGAGACGGCAAAAAGGGTTCTCTATCCTTCGCTGGATCTGGCTGTCGACTACCGCTGGCGGGATGATGTTGATATCATCGGATACGAGGAAGACCTCTCCATTACCGGCACCGCCCGCTTCAACATCTTCAACGGTTTCAAGAACAAGGGGCGGATTGATGAAACGCGCTTCCTGATCAATGAAGCGCAGGAGATCATGAACAGTACGCAGCGCCAGGTGGTCCAGTCGATCAGGCTTTCGTACGAGGCCTTTCTGGCAGCCCAGGACAGGGTCAAGAAGCTTGAAGATTACGCCAATTCGGCGAGGCTGACGGCGGAAGCCTTCACGGCCCAGTGGAATATCGGCCGCAGGACCCTGTTCGATGTTCTGGATACTCAGGCGGAATACATCAACGCCAAGGCCGACCTGGTAAAGGCAAGTTACGACAAGATATTTTCCGAGTACCGCGTATTGGCAGGGATGGGCAAGCTTTCCGGCACCTTGGGGGTCGCGTGGCCCGAAGAGAGCCAAGTCGACATGGCCAAGTCAAGATAAACAGCGCGGACAATCTTGAGCGGCGCGTCCCCTGCCTGGTTATTCCCGGCAGGGGATGTTGTTGTGAAGTGTCCGACAGCGGAAAGCCTGTTATGCATGATCGTTGGCAAGTCCGGCCATTCATAAGGCAAACGGGGAAAAGCCCTTGCTGACCGGTCGGTGCGGCAGGGGCTGAAAATGAAACGGCGATCCCCGGTTCCGCTTTCTGAAATTAAAGATACGATATTCTTGCTGAAGGCCATTTCCATAAAAAATTTTTTCACCCGGAGCATATTGGGCGCGTACAGGTGCCCTCCTGCGCGCGCATACAGTGCGGGTGTACTGTTGTTGGCCGCGCTGATGAGTCTCTCGCTTGCGGCCGACGTCTTCACGGGCGAGGCATTTCGAGTCGACAGGAATCTGCTGAAACGCATAGAAGGTCAGCACGGGAAGGAACCCGTGCAGCGTATTCTTGCCTGGGAGGAGCTGATCCGAAAAGAAAAGAATGCCGGGGATCTGCAGAAAATCGAACAGGTGAACCGGTTCTTCAACCGCATGGCTTTCGTAAACGATATCGATCTGTGGGGTGTTGAGGATTACTGGGCGACGCCCATCGAATTTCTGGTCAAGGGGGCCGGTGACTGTGAAGACTTCGCCATCGCCAAGTACTTCACACTCAAAGCCATGGGGATGCCTGAGGAGAAACTGAACATTGCTTACGTCAAGGCCCTCCAGTACAATATGCACCACGTGGTGCTGCTTTATTACGCCAAGGCGGGCGCGGAACCTCTCGTTCTGGACAATCTGACCGGCGAGATCGCTCTGGCATATCAACGCATCGATCTGATGCCCATCTACAGCTTCAACGGTACAGGGCTCTGGCTTGCCCATCGGCGCGGCCAGGGTAAATTGGCGGGAGCGAGCAGCCGGATCATACCCTGGCATGAGCTCATGCAGAAAATGGCCGCGGACACATTTTGAATGAAGGTGAAAAAATGACCCTTTACAGGCAACTTATCCTTTTTACGCTGGTCCTTTTTTTGATCCTGTTTTCGGGAACTTGGTTCGCCAAGTTCAAGAGCACGCGCACCTTTCTTACAGAGCAGCTCACATCCCACGCCCAGGATACGGCGACATCTCTGGCGCTTTCGATTACACCCCATGTTACCGCCGAGGATTTGCCCGCCGTGGAGAGCATGATCAACGCCCTTTTTGACCGAGGCTATTACGAGACAATCCGGTTTCAGGACATCAGGGGGAGGGCGATCATCGAACGCAGGCTGTCCGTGAAAATCGAGAATCTGCCGCAATGGTTCATACGCTATGTGCCGCTGGAGGCGCCGGAGGCGTCGGCCAATGTCATGGCCGGCTGGCGGCAGGCGGGGGCGATCTATGTCAAGAGCCATCCCGGCTACGCCTATCATACCCTTTGGAACGATATGGTCACCATGGCGCTGTGGTTTGTCGCCTGTTTAATCTTTGTTCTGGCTGGAGGGATCGTCGGGCTGAACATCCTCCTGAAGCCGCTTTACCGTGTCGAGAAGCAGGCGGATGCCCTGTGCCGGAAAGAATACGAGATGCAGGAAGAGCTGCCCTGGACGAGGGAACTGCGGCGGGTTGTCCAGGCGATGAATCGCATGACGGCAAAAATCAGGGAAATGTTCGCGGAGCAGGCCGCCCAGGCGGAACGCCTCCGGGAACGCGCCTATCAGGATACCCTGACCGGCATGGGCAACCGGCGCCTGCTCGAAGCCCGCGTCAATAGTGTCCTTGAGCGCCAGGAGCCGGTGAGCCAGGGCGCCCTGATCCTGGTGCGGCTGAACGATTTGAATGCCCTCAATATGACGAAAGGTTTCCAGGCGGGCGACACGCTGCTGCAACGTATAGGGGAACTCATCCGGGAGTCGTTCACCCGGCAGGAAGAATGGGCGATGGCCAGGCTGACTGGTGGCGAATTCGCGATCTTCATGCCCGAGGCGATGCCATGGGAGGGGAACGAAGCCGCGGAGATCTGCGCACGCCATTTGAGACAGGCGGCGGCCGAACAACTGGCGTTGACGGAGAATGTCGGCCAAATCGGGGTGGCTCTCTTCAGCACCCGGACCAGCCTGGGAAGGCTTCTGTCGGAGGCGGATGCGGCCCTGGCAGATGCGGCACAGTCGGGGGCCAACGCCTGGATGGCGCGTGAAATAAAAGAGGAAGACGAAACCTGGCCACAGGGACAGCTCCAGTGGAAAGCCATCCTGGAAAAGGCGCTCCTGGAGGGGCGCGTTTCCCTTGACGCCCAGCCGGTGGTCAAGGCGGACGGCACGGGCCGGGTAATCCATCGGGAAATCCTGTCGCGTATCATCCGGGAAAACGGGGAGCGCATGACGGCCGGCGTCTTTCTGCCCTATGCGGAGCGGTTGAAATTGGTGGCATCCCTTGACCGGATTGTCCTTGAAAAAGCCATGCGTCTGATCAGCGACCGGCCGGCGCAGGACAGCCTGGCGGTCAATCTCTCGCCCGCTTCCCTTCAGGATACCACCTTCAAGCACTGGATCGAGAGCGTCCTGCCGAACCTGCCCGCAGCAGCACCGAGGCTGATCTTTGAATTTTCCGAATTTGCCGCGGTTCAGCATTCCGCCCTGATCGGGGAATTCGTCACTTTCGCGAGAAGGCACGGCCACAGAATCGGCCTGGACCATTACGGACGGAGTTTTTCACACCTGGGTTACCTCAGAACCATCAGGCCGGATTATGTCAAGATCGACAAGGCCTATACGGCGGAATTGCATGAAGAGGGGAGCGACGCCCGTTTTTACATCGGCGCCCTTTGCAGCGTCGCCCACAGCATCGATATCGAGGTCATTGCCGAGGGGGTGGAGACCGCACAGCAGGAACAGATCCTGCGTGAACTCAAAATCGACGGTCTGCAGGGTTATCTGATCGCCAGACCGGCGCCGGCGGCGGGTTAACCTCCAGGAAAACGGCGGTTCCGCTGACAGGGCGAGGGAGTCATACAATAGGGTGCAGGGCATAAGGTGCTACAGGATATCATCGACGACCAGGTCGTTTTGCGTGGCGTATTTTTCGCGGATTTTCTTGCGCTCCATGAGTTTCTCCTGGGCCTTTTCGGGAAGCTCCGTGAAAATGATGATGTTTTTGCGCATCAGCAGGTCCACCAGGTCTTCCAGGAGGCGGATGAAGCCCATATCCGACAGGGCGAGAAGGGTGTGCCAGGATTCCTGGGATGCGTTTTTTTCGAGGAAGTCCAGGACATCCTGGTCGATGGAAGACTTCTGTTCAGTGGCGTTCGGGTTCGGACTGCTGTGCAGGCCGATGATGGTTCCCTCGTCGTCGCGTTCGATATAGAGCATGGTTCGTCTCCGGGTGGTGCGTTGAAAATTACCGGTTGCTTATCAGCGGCCATTTGTAATAGCACGAATAGTGCCATATGAAAATATGGTAAATGGGTTGACCATTGGTCCTTTTTTTGCTCATGCATCAGCAGAACGGATAAAATAACGGGTTACAAGGCGGGATAAGAGGAAATTGATGTCTGAAGTTAAGGCGCCGGAGAGCGCCGGGGAATGGACTATCGCGGAAGCGGCGGACAGGCACGAAGATCCGCTGTTGGACTGCCTGATACAATTGACGAAAATTCATGGCCGTCCGGCAACCAAAACCGGCCTGAGCGCCGGACTGCCCCTGGTCGAAAACCGCCTCACCGTCGACCTTTTTCCCCGTGCGGCAAGCCGGGCGGGTCTGTCGTCGCGGGTCATCAGAAAGCCCCTTGTGGAGATCACCGCCGTGCAGCTGCCGGCGATCCTCCTGCTGAAAGAGCGCCGGGCCTGCGTTTTGACCGATGTATCCCCCGATGGAACCCGCCTGAAAATCCTCCAGCCGGAAACGGGCATGGGGGAACGGGAGATGACGCTTGAAGCCCTGGCCGAGACCTACACGGGCTATGCCATCTTTGCCCGCCCCCAGTACAAGATCGATCGCAAGCCACTGGATGAACTGGAGCCGACGCCCACAAGGCACTGGTTCTGGGGGACCATGCTCGAATCCTGGCGCATCTACCGCGATGTTCTCCTGGCTGCCTTCCTGATTAACGTGTTCGGTCTGGTCGGGGTTTTCTACGTCCTCAATGTGTATGACCGGGTCATTCCCAACAGCGCCTACGAAACACTGTGGGTTTTGTCCCTCGGCATCCTGGTCGTGTATATTTTTGCCGTCATCATGCGGGCACTGCGTAGTCATTTTATTGACGAAGCCGGCAAGAAAACGAACCTGAAACTCTCCGCCATGATTCTCCAGAAGGTCCTGGACCTGAAAATGGAGGCGCGGCCCCAGTCCATCGGCTCTTTTACCAACAACCTGCAGGAGTTCGACAGCATCCGTGATTTCATCACCTCCTTTTCGATCACCGCCCTGATCGATATTCCCTTCATGCTGCTCGGCCTTCTGGTGGTCTGGTACATCGGCGGGCCGTTGATCGTTCCCTTCATTTTCGCGATCCTCATCCTGGGGCTTTACGCCTATTTCATCCAGAAGCCCCTTAAAGTTGCCGTGGAAAAATCGGTGAAGGCGTCCGCCCAGAAAAACGCTATCTTGGTCGAGGGCGTAGCGGGCCTCGAGACCGTCAAAATGCTGGGCGCCGAAAGTCAGGTTCAGCGCGCCTGGGAAGAGGCGGTCAGCTACATCGCCCAGTGGAGTTCCCGCTCCCGATTTCTCTCCAACTCCGTCCAGGATGTCGCCTATTTCGTGCAAAACGCCGTGGTGGTCGTCGTCGTGATTGGCGGCGTCTACATGATCACATTGGGAGATCTTTCCCAGGGAGCCCTTGTGGCCCTGGTTATCCTCTCCCGCCAGGTGCTGGCCCCCATGGCTCAGGTGGTCAATCTGGCCACGCGCTACCATCGGGCCAAGGAAGCCCTGAGAACCCTCGATGAAATCATGAAGCTGCCCGTCGAGCGTCCCGCGGGGAAAACGTTTCTGCTGCGCTCCCGTTTCGAGGGCGCCATCGGCGTGAAAAATCTGACCTTTTCCTATCCGGGTCAAACGGCCAAGGTGCTCAACAACATCAGCCTGGAAATCCAGGCGGGGGAAAAAGTCGGCATCATCGGTCCCGTCGGCTCCGGCAAAACGACCCTGGGGAAGCTCATGATGGGAATCTTCGAGCCGACCGCCGGCATGGTCACCATGGACGGCACCGACATTCGGCAGATCGATCCGGCGGAAATGCGTCAGTTCATCGGCTATGTGCCGCAGGATATCGTGCTGTTTAAGGGCACCGTCCGGGATAACGTGACCATGGGAACCCATGATATCGACGATGACACGGTCCTGCGGGCGGCGGAAAACGCCGGCGTCACGAGCTTTATCAGCAAGCATCCTAAAGGCTTCGAGATGGAAGTCGGCGAATTCGGACGGGGATTGTCGGGGGGACAGCGTCAGTCCGTCGTCATGGCAAGGGCGCTGCTGCTGGACCCGCCGGTGCTGGTTCTGGACGAGCCGACGAGCAATATGGACAATCGATCGGAAGTGCGCATGAAAAACAACCTGGCGAAGCTGGTCCAGGCGAAGACCCTGATCCTGATCACGCACCGGGCCTCGCTGCTGGAAATGGTGGATCGCCTGATCGTCATCGACAACGGCACGGTTGTCGCGGACGGGCCCAAGGCGTTCGTTCTGGAAGCCATGAAGAAAGGCCAGATACACGTTTAGTTCGAAGGAGTGGACGTTTTGTCGGATCCCGAAAAGAAATCAAAACTGAATGAACTCTTCCGCCGGATGCCCTCGGAGGCGCCGGATTTCGCCACCGATATCCGGAATTCCATTCTGACGCAGAGACCCCGGGGGGGCAGGCTTATCCTGTACGCGACGCTGGTTTTCTTCTTCTTCTTCATTGTCTGGGCCGCCTTTTCCGAAGTCGAGGAAACGACGCGGGGGGAAGGGAAGGTCATTCCCTCGAGTCATATCCAGGTGGTGCAGAACCTCGAAGGCGGGATCGTTTCGGAAATCCTCATCAACGTCGGCGACTTCGTCAAAAAAGGACAGTTGCTGCTGAAGATCGACGACACCCGCTTCGCCTCGTCCTTCCAGGAAAACCGTGCGAAATACCTGGCCGACAAGGCCAAGGCGGCAAGACTCCAGGCGGAGTCCCAGGGGATTCCCTTTAAGGTGCCGGAAGAGGTGACGAGTGAGAAGCCGGAAATCGGGGAGCTGGAGTACAGGCTGTACCAGTCGCGGATGAACGAATTCCAGTCGGTGCTGGCCATCAAG
>CAYPKE010000004.1:0-35551 GCA_964411235.1 uncultured Syntrophales bacterium | reverse complement strand
GAGGTAAGAGCTCACCAGTTTCCCGGGTGACCGGGAAAGCTTGGTAAACCCCATCCGGAGCAAGACCGAATAGGAAAGCGTCAAGGACGGCCCGTCCGTGCTTTCGGGTAGGTCGCTAGAGGCAGCAGGCAACTGCTGTCCCAGATGAATGATCATCACCCCGCTTTGGGCGACCGGGGCGGGGAACAGAACTCGGCTTACGAACTGCTGTAACACCCCCTTTATACAACGAATAACCGAACCCTCTCTTGATAAACCCCTCCGAGGGCGTGCTATCAGGAGAAGATTTGTCCGGAAATGAATTCTACCTGCAGGTGCATGGATGATCGACTTTTTTAAAATGAGCGGCAGCGGAAATGACTTTATCCTCATCGACAACCGCCTCGGGGGCCTGCAGCTTCCCGATATGAAGGGATTCGTCAGTCGGGTCTGTGCGAGAAAGGGTTCCGTGGGAGCCGACGGATTGATTTTGATCGAAGCATCGGACCGGTGTGATTTCCGCTGGCGCTTCTTCAATGCCGACGGTTCGGAGGTCGAGATGTGCGGCAACGGCGGTCGCTGTGCGGCACGTTTTGCCTATCTGAAAGGCATAGCCCCCCCAAAGATGTCCTTTGAGACACTGGCCGGAGTCATCGATGCCGAGGTCACGGGCGACACCGTCAAACTGCGATTAACGAACCCTGTTTTTTTGACAACGAACCGGAAGATCACCATTGACGACATCCCCTTCGAGGTGGATAGCATCAATACGGGTGTGCCGCATGTCGTTCATTTTACGAATTACCTCGATGCGTTTGATGTCGTTCCCATCGGCCGTTCCATACGCTATCACCAGGAATACAAGCCTGCCGGAACAAACGCCAACTTTGTCGAAGTTGTCGATGGGAAAACTATCCGCATCCGCACCTATGAACGGGGTGTGGAGGATGAAACCCTTGCCTGCGGCACCGGCTCCGTGGCCGCGGCACTGATCGCCGCGGAAAAAAATCTCGTGACACCGCCGGTGAATGTCATCGTCCGCAGCGGAGAGACCCTCCGCATTCACTTTCAAAAGACCGTATCCGGATTTGAAAAGGTTTACCTTGAAGGAAAAGCGAACGTGGTTTATGAAGGCAAGCTTTGGGAGGAGGCTTATACCTGATTCTTCCATTACCAAACGCCGACAGGGCAGCGCAAGCCGCTTTCCTCCCCTCGGCGCCAATCCATTCCCGGAGGTATGTTTTGCAGGCAGCACAGAGACTTTCGAAAATTCCCCCCTATCTGTTTATGGAACTGCGCAAGAAGATCAACAAGGCCCGCGCCGAAGGCGTGGACGTCATCAGCCTGGCGATCGGCGATCCCGTGGAGGCGACGCCTGATTCCGTGGTTGCAGAACTTTGCCGGCGGGCCCATGATCCCGAAAACCACCGGTACCCCACGGATGAAGAAAAGGGCATGCTTGCCTATCGCCGGGAAGCGGCCCGCTGGTATGCAGAGCGCTATGGCGTGACCCTTGACCCGGAAACGGAGATTCTTGGCCTGATCGGCTCCAAGGAAGGCTGTCATCACTTTGTGCTTGCACGGGTCAACCCGGGAGAGACCGTATTGATGACCGACCCCGGCTATCCGGCTTACCGTTCGAGCATTCTAATGGGCGAGGGCGAGCCCTATAATGTGCCGATTCTGCCGGAAAACAATTATCTGCCGGTGTTCGCGGATATTCCGTCGGAAGTGGCGCAAAGGGCGACCGCCATGTTTCTGAACTATCCCAACAATCCGACCGGGGCATGTGCAACCCGGCCTTTTCTGAACGAACTGGTGGCTTTCGCAAAACAACATGACATCGCCGTCTGCTATGATAACCCCTACGGGGAGATTCTTTTCGCCGGACAGGAACGTATTAGCTTTCTCATGGCGGAAGGCGCGAAGGAAGTCGGCATCGAGTTGAATTCCCTGTCGAAGCCCTTCAACATGTGCGGCTGGCGATTGGGGATGGCATGCGGCAACCGCGACCTGGTCGCCGCCATGAGCAAGGTCAAGGAGAACACCGATTCGGGCATTTTCAATCCGATTCAGTATGCCGGTATCCATGCCCTGAAGAATGAGGCGCCTTTTGTGGAAAGGATGATCGGCGTTTACGGAAAAAGAAGGGCGCGGGTGCTGGGGGCGTTGCAGAAGATCGGCATTGTCTTCGATCCCCCGAAAGGAACCTTTTACCTTTGGGTGCCTGTTCCCGAGGGGATGACCTCTTTGGAGTTCACCAGCCGTCTTTTCGAGAAGACGGCCGTTGTCGTGGCTGCCGGAACGGCCTACGGCAGGTACGGGGAAGGATATGTCCGCTTTTCCCTAACCGTTCCGGATGCACGGCTGGAAGAGGCGATGCAGCGCATCGAGAAGGAGTTTGCCCTCTAGGAGCGATGCGGCGCCGGGTACGCGTGTTGTCCGGCGTCGTACCTGAATCTATGCATTGGCCGAAGGACGAACATAGAGGGACGTCTTGCGCAGACGCACACTTTCGGGGGTCACTTCGACGAGTTCATCTTCGGCGATGAACTCGATGCACTGATCAAGCGACAGGCGGCGCGGCGGACGCAGGATGACCGTTGCATCCGAGGTGGCGCTCCGCATATTGGTCAGCTTCTTTTCCTTGACGATGTTGACGAACAAATCGCCGGCGCGGTTCCGCTCGCCGATGACCATGCCGCCATAGACTTCCGTTCCCGGATCGAGAAACAACTCACCCCGGTCCGCCATGGCATGGCAGGCATAGGCCGTCATCCGTCCGGGCCGGTCCGCCACCAACGCCCCGGTGGAACGCTGGGGTATGGGACCGAACCAGGGTTCGTATCCGGAGAAGAGGGAGTTCATCACCCCGGCGCCTTTGGTGTCCGTCATGAAGTGGCTGCGGAATCCGATCAGGCCGCGCGAAGGGATGCTGAATTCCAGATTGACCCGGCCGCTGCCCTTGTTGATCAGGTTCACCATGCGTCCTTTCCGTTCGGAAAGCTTTGCCGTCAGGATGCCCACGTTTTCTTCCGGTACGTCCAGAAACAGGTGTTCCACCGGCTCCATTTCCACACCGTTTTCCGTCCGCGTAATCACGGTCGGACGGGAAACCATGAATTCATAGCCTTCCCGGCGCATCGTCTCGATCAGAACGGCCATCTGGAGTTCTCCCCGGCCGCAGACTTCAAAGGCGTCCTGCCGCTCCAGAAGCTTCATCTTGAGTGCAACATTTTTCAGCGTTTCTTTCTCCAGGCGTCCCCGCAGATGGCGGGAAGTCAGAAAGCGTCCCTCGCGTCCCGACAAGGGGCCGTTGTTGACGTAAAAAATCATGGAGACGGTGGGTTCATCGATGGACATCCGCGGCAGGGGCTTCGGGTTTTCCAGGGAGGTGACCGTGTCGCCGATATGACAGTTATCGACACCGGCGAAGGCAAGAATATCACCGGATTCGGCCTCATAGATGGCTTTGCGTTTAAGTCCCTGGAAGGTGTAAAGCTGGGAAAAGCGAATGCCAGGTGTATCCTGGCCGTAGCCGGACAGGAGGTACGGGCGGTTCATGGCCAGGGTGCCGTTCATCAAACGGCCGATGGCGATCTGTCCCACGTAAGGATCGTAATCGAGATTCGTGATCAGAAACTGGGGCTCTTCCTCGTCGCATCCTTCAGGGCCCGGGATGTCGGAAACGATTTGTTCGAACAGGGGCTCAAGGGTTTGGGAGCCGTCTCCCAGTTCCCGGTGGGCGATGCCGATTTTTGCATTCGTATAGAGAATGGGAAACTCGATTTGTGCTTCCGTTGCGTCCAGATCGATGAACAAGTCGTACACCTCGTCCAAGACTTCCTTGATGCGGGCGTCGCTGCGGTCGATCTTGTTGATCACGAGAATGATGGGGATACCTTTCCGGAGCGCCTTTTTGAGGACGAAACGTGTCTGGGGCAGGGGACCTTCGCTGGCATCGACGAGCAGGATGGCGCCGTCCACAAGGTTCAGGCTGCGCTCGACTTCACCGCCGAAATCCGCGTGGCCCGGCGTATCCACGATATTGATTTTCACGTTTTTGTAACGGACGGCGGTGTTCTTGGCCATGATAGTGATGCCCCGTTCCCGTTCGAGATCCATGGAATCCATCACCCGGTCTTCCACGACCTGGTGGTCCTTGAAGCTTCCCGTTTGTCTGAGCATGCAGTCCACAAGGGTGGTTTTCCCGTGATCGACGTGGGAAATAATCGCGATATTGCGTAGGTGTTCTTTTCTCATAAAATGGATACCTTTTCTCAATCGGAGGGAAAGAAAACTCCCGGGCCGCCGAACGCTTTTGCAAAACGGATGGGTTTCGGGAAATGCCCGGCATCTTTATTGGATTCGTTTGCAGAAAGCAAGGATTAATTCATCATAAGGCGTGTGGGCCCGGACGGTATCTCGTCTTTTGACTTGACTTTTTGCCTCGCATCGATCAATTTTCTGAGCCAGCCGGTAATAAACTCCTATGAAAGAAGGAAATGTCATGGATCCAATCAAGATTATGCCCTGTCTGGACATGAAAAACGGACGCGTTGTCAAGGGGGTTCACTTCGTTGACATCAAGGATGCGGGCGATCCCGTGGAAAACGCCCGGTTTTATCAGGAAGAAGGGGCGGACGAGTTGGCGATGCTCGATATTGCGGCTACGGTGGAAAACCGCAAAACCCGGTTGGAATGGGTTAAACAGGTCTCCTCGGTGATCCGGATACCCCTGACGGTCGGGGGAGGGATCAACGAACTTGCCGATATTGATCAGGTCCTCGCTGCCGGCGCAGCCAAGGTTTCCATGAACAGCGCCGCCGTACGCAACCCGGAGCTGGTCCGTCAAGGCGCCGAGCAATTCGGTTCCGAACGCATTACCGTGGCCATCGATGCCCGGCGGAATGCGGCCATGGCATCAGGATTCGAGCTGGTCGTTTCCGGGGGGACGAAACCGATCGGGCAGGATGCCGTTGCCTGGGCAAGGCGGTGCCAGGAACTGGGGGCGGGCGTCATTTTGCCCACCAGCATGGATGGAGACGGGACCCTGAAGGGTTACGACCTCGAGTTCACCAAAGCCGTTTCCGACGTCGTTTCCGTTCCTGTTGTCGCCTCCGGCGGGGCCGGGAAGCTGGAACATTTCTACGACGCCGTAGTCAAGGGCGGCGCCGGGATCCTCCTGGCCGCTTCCGTCTTCCATTTCCGAACATTCCGTATCGGGGAGGTTAAGGCCTATCTGAAGCAAAGAGGGCTGCCGATTTATTGATCAGGATTGAAAACGTACGGCAGCAGAGCTGACGCCGCCTTTGCATACAGGAAAGGGCGACCGTTTCCGGCCGCCCTTTCCTGGGCAGGTCATTTTCCCGGGCAGGAATGCTCGGGCTTAATGGGCTGATTGTCCGTTAAGAGACCCCATCATAACGGTCCCGGCAGCGGGAGCCTTGCCTCAGAAGAAGCGGTACTGCGCCCCGAGGGCAAACCCCCACACATCTTTTTCCAGCTCGGTGCGGGCAGGTCCGCGACCGTTGGTCACCTTTTTCTTTTCGGAATCGTACCAGACCTTCAGGCCGCCAAGGCTGAAGCTGAGCCGCTCCATGGGGCTCCACACGCAACCCAAGGCCAGGGTGTTGGCGTCCAGTTCCGGCGCCTCCGTCAGCAGGTCGTCGGAAGACATGCCCCGGATGTTCGTGTGCATGTAGCCCATGCTTACCTTCCACTGGGGGTTGAAGATGTATTCCAGGGCGAGGGCCAGGTCGTAACTGTTGCCGGCGCCGCTGAAGCGGTCGGCGTCGAAGGTGGCGTCCCGCTCCAGGTAGTAGGTCAGGCCCACTTCCGCCCTCAGCTTGTCGGGGATCACGAAGTAGGACACGCCGACAGCCAGGTAGCCCGGCAGGTCTTCCCGTTCATGCGTTCCGTCTTCCCAACCCAGATTCTTTGTGGCGCCGCCGGTTCCCCCCATGCCGTCAGGAACGGTGTCTCGCTTGACATCGGATTTAAAACTGAGCCGCGTTCCGGCCATGTAGAGGAAGCCGATATTGAGGCGGTCGTTGGGCGCCACGTTGAAGCCGAGGAAGTAGTTCCAGCCGTCGGCCTCCCGCTCAAGATCAACATCAAAGCGCTGCGTCGGGAACGCCGGAGAATATGAGGGGTTCGTATTGAGGACGGCATTTCCCTTGAATTTTTGGAAAGCGTCCACGTAGCGTACGCCACCCGCCAGGGAAAACCATTCGTTAACTTTGTACGCACCGCCCAGAGTAAACCCCGTGTAAACACTTTCCGCTTCGAGATACTGGCTGGCGAAACTTGTATAATAGGGTCCCCAGGCAGGTACGAGAACACTTCCCAAGATAATGCTGCCACCCAGCGCAACAGTGCGGGCATTCCCGTCGTCGAATTCCACCTTGCCGCCGCCTCCGGGTATCGTCACAGCGAAGAAGCCTGCCCATTTGTCCTGCTTATAAAGGGCATAGATTCCCGGAACGATGGAAGGTTCATCCGTATCCATCGTGCCGAAGCCGGGAACCTTGTTGTCGTAGTCTTTTTGCAGATAGACCGCATCGCCCCTGACATACAGGCCGTTCTGCATGCGCATCACGCCCGCCGGGTTGTAGACGGTGATGTCGGCCGCATCGGTGGCGGCATTGCGGGTGAGGGTGCGGATGTAGTCCGCACTGTGGTTCTGCTTGTTGATGATGCCGCCAGCGTAGACCGGCAAGGCGATCGCCAGAATGAGCACGACAATTCCCGAACAGATAAGCCTTTTACGCATGTCTCCTCCCTCCGTTTTCCCCATTAGTTGAACGTTCCTGTTTTTCCCCGTCCGGTTACGATGTAAAGCGGAAATAAACTGACAAGACACTGCTTTGCGACCGTCGGAGTATAAGAGGCCCGCCTTTTCTTGTCAAGGCCTATTTAAGCTCCGAACCGGCTCAGAATGAGGATTGCGGGAAAAAGATCATCATCCCCGCGACTGCACCGGTCGGCAAGGGAATCATAAAATAAAAGAGGGAAGGCGAGCGTTTCAGGCCGCTTCGGCTCAAAGGTCAGCATACCAAGGATTGTCCATCAGGCCTTTCTCCGGCAAAACCGTCCTTTATGAAAACCCTTCGACGGACCGCATATTCAGCAACCATATGATATCGTTAATAAAGGTTTGGTTGGGTGCCCTCCGGAAATTAGGTGCGACTTCCCCCTCCGTTTTTGTTCCTTCCCTTTACCAGGGACTCAAAACAGTTCGAATGGCAGGCCAGACCGGGAGCTAACCTTTGTACTGCGCGCAGATTTCCGATGAGCCGGGTTGGTAGTTCCGGCAAACATCGGGCCTGGTCTCATGAATCGCACAGGCGTGGAACTCCCCTTCCCAAGTCAGGAAAGGACAGCGGGTCAGGTAACGTCCGTCCACATCGGAGACCAGGTGATCTCCAGCCCAGAAAGCGTGTTCACGGTCAATCATGTCCAGGATATCTTGTCTGTTTTCCCGGCGCCAGCGCAATATGTCCTTTTCCGTGACATAGGCGTTGAAATCGACCATGCAGCACACGCCGCAGCGTTTGCAAATCACGTTCAATCCCTTTCGTCAAAAAGCAGCGATTTCAAAGAACGTCAAGGACACATAAGGACCGGTATGCGTTTTTCAGGTCACGTAACAGGAAGCCTGCCTAACCGGCGGCCTCGGTTCCCGCGATTGGTGGGAATGCACTGTTCCTATCGATTGAGGTTTCCCTCATGGAGAGTGTAATCACCGGAACGGCACAATCGGTGTTCGTTCCGGTCTCTCCCTTCGCGAGTCAGGGGACTCGCGGTTTTCCGGAAGAAAAGCGTCGAAATCGAATCCTTTGCATGGTTGTCGTTCTTCCCCTTTACAGATCCTTCCTCGACAGGAGGAGGTATTCGTATTGAAAAAGATCCGCGACGAAATGGCGCAGAATCTCTTGTTCGTGCCTTGTCGTGTGACGGCGCTTCAGCATCCACAGCAGTGAATCGTTGAAATCGATTCGGATAAAATCCGCCAGCGGCCCCCTGCGGATGCGATAACCGTAGTGTTTCGCCACCGTTTCCAGGTGGGTGAATTTGACGGTGTATTCGTGGTGTCCCTTTAGCGTGATCCGCTCCGGGTTACCGGGCGCCGAAACGGCGATGATATCCCGGTAAGCGTCGGGTACAGTCGCCTGGCAGCTGTGTTCGCTGAGAAAGATGTAAGGGACCGCTTCCCGGCAGAGCGTTTCCGTCACCTCGACCGCTCCGAGATTGAAGTTGAAGGGATCATGCTCAGGTTCCGGAAAAGAATAGAAATTAAAGAGATCGCGGATTCTTGCCAGGGAAAGATCCCTTTCCGGCGAGGTCTCCTCCCGGAGGGAAGAAACGGACACCGCCACCGCGGTCGGGAAATCTCCAAGATTTTCATTCAGGATGACCAGATCGTGCTTTCCAAGACAGGCCTTTTCGATCGTGAAGAAATCGGTGAGGTGGAAATTGACAGGAAAACCTTGAAGAGTCTTCTTCTGTTCCCCCAGGAGAAAGGGGGATATATCGACCATGGTGGCACAAAGATCGGGATTCATTCTGAGAAAGTCGCGCATGAGATACCCGTAGCCGCCGCCCACCTCCAGTACGGTCTGAAGCCGGTCAAGGGGAAGATTTTCCTGCAGGAAGGTGGAGAGATGACATCCGTAAGAAACGCGGCTGGTGAGAACGGTCCGGCAGGGGCTTCGCTCCGGGTAAAGGCTGTTGGAAACGGTCATTTCCCATCCCAGAGAATTCAATTCATTCTGATGGTAATCCCGTGTTGAATTGATAAAAAAAGCCATCGTCAACCCGCCGGTTTGCATAATGTCGGAGTTGTTTTGCACGATCCTATACCACTAAAATCGGTTAAGATGAACAAAATTCTGAACAAAATACTGAACAAAATTCTTGACAAAACGGTCCAAAAAGAATAAGTTCCGTCGCTCTTCACGGGCTGAGTGGTTCCCGTGATGCTGGGCAATCAGGTGTTTCAAGGCGGAGTTTGATTTCTGGGCGGTTTCTAGAAGGGAAGTCCTGCACCGGGGGGCCGGTGTCGCCGGATCTTAATCCAAACCAAGACGCAATCGAATGATCAGGGACGTTGTTTTCACTGACCCGCAGACCGGGAAGCGAATAAGGGCGGAAGTCATTTTTTTAAGGAAAAGGAAAGAAAGATGTCACAAACAACGAATAATATAAGAAATATCGGGATAAGCGCCCATATCGATTCGGGTAAGACAACCCTGTCGGAACGGATCCTTTTTTACACGAAACGGATTCATGCGATTCATGACGTTAAAGGAAAAGACGGCGTCGGTGCAACGATGGATTCCATGGAACTGGAAAAGGAGCGGGGGATAACCATCGCTTCCGCCGCCACTTACTGCAACTGGAACGGTTACCATATCAATATCATCGATACACCGGGTCACGTTGATTTCACGATTGAGGTGGAAAGGTCTCTCCGGGTTCTTGACGGGGCGGTGCTGGTCCTGTGTTCCGTCGGCGGCGTCCAGTCCCAGTCCATTACAGTCGACCAGCAGATGAAGCGATACAACGTTCCCTGTATCGCCTTCATCAACAAGTGTGACCGGAATGGTGCCAATCCCATGCGGGTCATTTCGCAGCTTCGGACAAAACTGGGTCACAACGCCGTTGCCCTGCAGATTCCCATCGGCCTGGAAAACAACTTCCAGGGGGTGATCAATCTCCTTACCATGGAAGCCGTCTATTTTGACGGCGAGAGCGGGGAGGACATCCGCCGGGAGGCCATCCCCGAAGCCATGATGGCAGCCGCCAAAGAAAAGCGCGAGGAGTTGATCGACGCCGCCACCATGTTTTCCGACGAACTGATGGAAGCCGTTCTGGAAGGCGGCGATATCGATCCCGCTCTGATCATGGATGCCGTGCGTGTGGGTACCGTCATGCGAAAATTGACGCCCGTCTTTATGGGTTCCGCCTATAAAAACAAGGGCGTACAGCCTCTGCTGGACGCCGTGGCATCGTATCTTCCCTGTCCTCAGGATGTCATAAATGAAGCCATCGACACGGAAAACACGGACCGGATGGAGGCGCTCTCAGGAAATCCCGCCGATCCGCTGGTTTCGCTGGCGTTCAAATTGGAAGACGGACCCTACGGACAGTTGACATACCTTCGCGTTTACCAGGGGGCGATCAGCCGGGGCGATACCATCGTCAATACCCGGACGGGCAAGAAGGTTAAGGTAGGGCGCGTCGTCCGGATGCATGCCGACCAGATGGAGGATATCGATGCCATTGCGGCGGGCTCCATCGGCGCCCTGTTCGGGATCGATTGCGCGTCCGGCGACACCTTCGTTGCACCGGGCGTGAACCTTACCATGACATCGATGTTTGTTCCGGAACCGGTCATCTCGCTGGCCCTTGTTCCGAAGGACAACAAAGCCCAGATCAGCATGTCCAAGGCCCTGAACCGATTCACGAAGGAGGACCCGACATTCCGCACCCACGTCGATCCGGAAACGAATGAGACCATTATCGAGGGCATGGGAGAACTGCACCTGGAAATCTATGTCGAACGGATGCGCCGTGAATACAACGCCGATGTGACGACGGGCAATCCCCGGGTTGCCTACCGGGAAACGATCACGCGCCGTGCGGATTTCAACTATACGCACAGGAAACAAACCGGCGGTGCCGGACAGTTCGGTCGGGTTGCGGGTTACATCGAACCTTATGCCGAGGGTGAATTCCTGTTCGACAACAAGATCACCGGCGGGGCGATTCCCACCAACTATATCCCGGCCTGCGAAAAGGGATTCCGCCAATCCCTGGGAAAAGGGCCGAAAATGGGATTTCCCGTGACGGGCGTCCTTGTCTGCATCAACGACGGTGCCTTCCACGCCGTCGATTCTTCAGAGATCGCCTTTGTCGCCGCGGCGAAAGGGGCTTTCAGGGAGGCTTATGCCAGGGCCGCTGCGGTCATTCACGAACCCATTATGAAAGTCGTCATCGAAACACCGACGGAATACCAGGGTGCAGTGATGGGGCTTCTCAATCAGCGGCGGGGCATCATTGTCGGCGCGCAGGACGAAGGCGTGATGAGTGTCTTGGAAGCCCAGGTGCCCCTGGCGGAGATGGTCGGTTTTGCGACAGTTCTCCGATCGGCTACGCAGGGGAAGGCACAGTTTACGATGGAATTTTCCGTTTATCGACAGGTTCCCGCTTCGGTGGCCGAGAAGATTATGGAAGAGATCGCCCTCAGGAAAAAAAGTGCTGCATAATCAAATTAATGCATGTTATGTGAGCGGGACAGACCGCCTCTCCCGGAGACACCGCCGTGGCGGGCAGGTCATTTACCTTGCAGACAGGAATATGATGATGATGAAAAACGAACTCAGTCAAAGAAATCCCCTGAGGCACCTGGGACTCGAGACCGGGCAACAAGAAGAAGGCGGTTTCGGTGCCGTCATGGCCCGGGCCGGTGTCGGAAAGACGGCCCTGCTGGTGCAGATAGCCCTGCAGGCCATGATGAAGGAAAAGTGCGTTCTTCATGTGAGCCTGAACGACCCCGTGCACAAGGTTACCCTCTGGTACGACGAAATCCTCCGTGATTTGACGCGGGCCTATCCGACGGAAAATGTCCAGGATCTGCGGGAAGACATTCTCCTGCATCGCTTCATCATGACCTTTCGGGTGGATGATTTCAGCGTACCCAAACTGGAAGAGCGGCTCAACGATCTGATCGTGCAGAATATCTTTCGGCCCGATATACTGATCATTGACGGTCTTCATTTCGATGAGAAAGTCGAGCCCTTTCTGCTGGAGCTTCAGGCACTTGCCGCCCGGCAGCGTTATTTCGTCTGGTTTTCCCTGCATATACACCGGGAGGAACAAAGAGATGTCGATGGCATTCCCATCGCCATTGAAGGACTTCGCAAGCACTTCAGGGTCATGCTGAAAATCGAGGAGATGGGGGGACATCTTTCGCTTCAGGCGATCCCCGGGGAAAACCAGAAGGCGCCGAAAACCGCGGAACTGCACCTTGATCCGACAACGATGCTGATCATGGAGTGAAAAACTCCTTGACAAATCCTGAATACATGGATTACAGATTTACACGCTTCCGGAAGGAAAAACGTCAGATATATCGCGGGGTGGAGCAGTCCGGTAGCTCGTTGGGCTCATAACCCAAAGGTCACAGGTTCGAATCCTGTCCCCGCTACCAATAAAAATCGGGGAGTTATCCATACCATGCATGATATGGATGCTCCCCGATTCTTTTTTATATCCTATATCTACCTCTCCAGCTTTAATGCCCGTTTCTTTGCCTACAACCAATGGGCGTTATCAGTTGATCTAACAACTTAAAAGGTGTCGCCCCCCCATTTCAAGCAGCCACTTTAATGCAATGCAGGGCTTCCCTGTGGCCTAAAAACACGTATAACGCGGAAAGCATATCAGAGCCAAGGATCGGATTTTTTCTCCAGCGGGATGTTACTTGGTGGGCTACAGAAGAAAAGAGGTGCTACCCTGTAAAGTTTATAATCCCTTCGCCAAACATTCATCAATACTAAAGTCGAGTAGGTGTTTTTCGAAAAATGGTAGCACGTATGTAATTAATGTGCTACTAGCCAGCCGGTTGCTGTCCTTTTGAATTAAAAACTGGGAGATTGGAATGAACAAGCGTTTTGTATGGGGCGTGGTTGTTGTCTTCTTTTTTTTGGTTTTTATAGAAAATCGAGTTTTTGCCGAGAATGAAAATCCAGTAGCAACGCGTCTTGGTGAGATAGTGGTCACGGCATCGCGTATGGAACAGGAAATCTACGCTGCACCAGGTGCAGTAAGTTTGGTGACCAAACTGGAAATTGAGGCAAGAAATATCACAACGACTGATGAGACAGTCAATACGGTGCCGGGTGTTTTCAACAGGCGCGGAAAGGGGCTCATGGATACGCAAGCCGCCATCACGCTCCGCGGAGTACCCGATCAGAAGAGGACGCTGGTCCTTCTTGACGGCATGCCTCTTAATGATCCCAGAACCGGTACCGTAAACTATGGCGGCCTGCCCTATGAAAATCTCGAAAGGGTGGAGGTTGTTCGTGGCCCGTACTCCAGCCTCTATGGCAGCAATGCCATGGGTGGGGTGGTTAACTTTATTACGAAGATGCCGGAGAAGAGAGAGGTTTTTATCAAGTCAGGGTATGGATCGTCATGGCATAGAGGCAAAGCACATGATGATTTACGTAAAGTTTATGCTTCCTATGGCGAAGGGTTCGACAAATGGCGTATTTTCACCAGTTACGGCTATCAGTCCACAAACGGTTTCCCAACAGATTTCAACCTGGTTTCGAGCAAACCGCCCGCCGAGTTGGACGGGTGGACCCAGACCACCGATCGCAAAGGCGCGACCAGATACCTTATTGGGGACAGGGGTGACAATGCTTGGCGAGAATATAATGTGACGGCAAAAGTCGGTTACGACCTCTCATCGCGATCGCGCGTAAACTTTTCCTATCTGCGAGGGAGCTATGACTACAGCAGTGACGATCCGCATACCTATCTCGCCGATGCATCAGGGACGCCAGTTTATTCTTATGGAAGTGTTAAGGAGGCATCCTACCTGGGTGGTTATGGTCACAGAGCACAGAATCTGTATCAACTCACATGGGAAATGTTTTTCGATAAAATACAGGCCAAGTTGACTGCAGGGGTGAATGATCAGGATGACGGGTATTACGTCTACACCAGTACTGCCTCGGCAGCGACCAGACATGGCGGTCCCGGAACGAGGGTTGACACGCCTGCCATGGGTTACATGGCAGATTTGCAGGTTATTTTTCCTCTTTTCAAAAACCATCGCTTGACCTTAGGGGGAGCGTTCCAACGCAGTACGGCAGAGACCAGGGAATACAGCCTGGCCAACTGGCGGGACAAAAATACGACCCAAGCTCTTAGTCTTGAGTCCAAGGGAAAGGATAGAAGATATGCCCTTTTTGTGCAGGACGAAATCACCGTTCTGGATAATTTAGTCGTTTACCTCGGGTTTCGGCAGGATTGGTGGGAAACCTATGATGGGTACGCCAATGATGTCGGCGAAACAGGTTATCCCCAAAAATATGCTTCCCGAACGGATTCCTCATTCAGTCCCAAGGGGGCAATCGTCTATAACATCTTTCCCCAAACGACTCTGAGACTCTCGGCAGGGATGGCCTTCCGGCCACCGACGGTGTACGAACTTTACCGCAGTTACAGATCAGGAACAACGACATATCAGTACAATCCGGATCTTTCTCCGGAATCGATCAAGGCATGGGATATGGGGATCGAGCAAAAACTCTGGCAGGGTGCGGTGGTAAAAATAACCTATTTTGAAAACTATATGAAGGACTTCATCTACCAGCGGTCGCTCTCTTCCAACGTTCGTCGCAATGAGAACGCCGGAAAAGCGGAAAGCCACGGCGTCGAAATTGAAGCGGAGCAGCGAATCGGTAAATGGATGCGTATTTATACCAATTTTACTTATGTCGATACAAAGATCACCGAAAATAAGGCGAATCCAGCCAGTGTTGATAAGCAGGTTCCGCAAATGCCACGGAAGGTTTTCAATATTGGAGGTGATTTTAACTGGAAAAGAGTTTCGTGCAATGTGGCAGGGCGGTATGTTGATAAGCGTTATTCAACTGACGACAACAGCGATAAAAAAAATTGGGGCTACGGATCCCGAGAATCCTACTTCGTGGCCGATGCAAAAGTTTCTCTTAAATTGACGGATTGGGTGAAGTTATCGCTGTCTGTGGATAATATCCTCGATAGAGAATATTACGATTACTACCTGGCGCCGGGGAGATCGTGGTTTGCTGAAGCAAGCCTACATTTTTGATCCTTAAGGTTCTGTAATCGGGCGGCATGATGTCTGAACGGACAATGATTAATATCGAGGACTTCACTTTCGCATATCCCGGCTCTGAAAAACCGGCATTGGAGAACATATGTCTTGGTGTGGCCGAGGGAGAGGTCATCCTTCTACGGGGTGCCTCCGGTTCAGGGAAATCCACGCTCTTGAATTCAATCAATGGATTGGTGCCACACATCTTCAATGGAGAACGCTCGGGAACGGTACGCATCAATGGATTTTCACCGGGTGACATGCCCCTCTGCGAGATTGCCAGAACGGTGGGAACGGTGTTTCAGAATGTCGAAAGTCAAATCTTCATGATGCGTGTCGCAGACGATGTCGCATTCGGCTGTGAAAACCTGTGCATGCCCCGGGAGGAAATCCTGAGGAGGCGTGACGAGGCTCTGAGATTGATGAACCTCTGGAAGATGAAGGAAAAAGAAACTTTCAAGCTGTCCGGTGGCCAGAAGCAAAGACTCATCATCAGCGCCATCTATGCCATGGGTCCTAAGGTTTTTCTGTTTGATGAACCGACGACCGATCTCGACTCGGAAGGGAGAAAAGAGTTTTACACAATCCTGAAGCGCCTGAAAGAAAAAGGGAAAATAGTCATACTCGCAGAACACCAGTATGAAGAATACATGCCGCTGATTGACAGGGATGTGACACTGAAAAAAGGCAGAATCGTTCCGTCGGATCAAGGTTTTTACAGCCTCTTTCAATCCGTCGAAGACATCGGCAAGCCTCGTGATATGGCCATATCCGCCGAGAAACTGTGCGTTGGATACGACAAGGGCGAAACGGTTTTGAAAAACATTGATATTGAAATCAGACGAGGGGAAATGATCGCGCTTTCCGGGAAAAACGGGTCCGGAAAAACCACTTTATTAAAATCCTTTGCCGGTATTTTACAGCCCAGTGCCGGTTATGTAAACATTCTGGGAAAAACAAACCCGAAGATCGGGTCGCTTGCGGGTCAGGTTGGATTTCTTTTTCAAAACCCGGATGAACAACTCTTTGCCGACAGTGTTGAAGAAGAGATCGCATTTGGGCCAAGGCACTTGGGCAAGAAAGTCGATATTGAAACGTATCTAAATATTTCCGGTTTGTCTGAAGCAAGAAACTTTCATCCACAGACACTTTCAAGGGGACAGCGGCAACTTCTTGCGGTTACGTCGATTCTTGCCATGGAACCGGATGTTCTGCTTCTGGATGAACCGACAACCGGGTTGGACGATATACACTGGTACAGCCTGTTTTCACTTTTGCATCAGTGTGCACAGCAAGGGAAGTCCGTCGTGTTTACAACACATAACCGCCACGCCGCCGGCCAAGCTTCCCGGATTATTCAGATTGCCGAAGGGGAGATCGTCTCCGATGAAATTCGTCAATAGCAACAGTCTCTTTCATAGATTCGATCCTCGCACGAAAATTGCGATGAGCTTGATGTGCGCTTTCCTTATCGTCTTACTAAGAACGCCGGAAGGCCTTTTCGCTCTGTTTTCAATTCTCCTTGTCGCTTTCCTGTCAGTACGCCCACCAGGCAATTACGTCAGGACGCTTTTTTTCTTCATGGGCCTCGCAGTGATCTTTACCGTCATTTCTCAGGGTTTCTTTTATTATTTTGAACCGAAAACGCCTGTTTTGACGATCATACCTGAAAATTGGGGGCTGATCGGCAAGGTCACGGGCGGCGTAGCCGTTTATCGCGAAGGGCTGACATACGGTGTGCTGCAGTCCCTGCGTTTATGTTCCGCATTGCTTTTGAGCATGATCATCGTCATGACCACTTATCCCTCGGATATGATCCTGGGACTTGAGCGCATCGGGGTGCCGGAGAAAGTCGGTTTTGTTGTCACGGTCAGCATTAGATTTCTGCCGGCAATCATGGAGGAGGCAAAACGGATCATGACCGCCCAGAAACTCCGGGGGATATCCGGAAAGGGATTTTCCGGGGGACTCAGAGTCATGCGTTATCTTCTTCCGCCTCTGATTATCGACAGCCTGCGGCAAGCTCGCAGAATTGCACTTGCAGCTGAAGTGCGAGCTTATACGGGGGAAAGAACCCATGTGCGGACATTAAAGTTTGCAAGGACCGACTGGATAGCTGTCTTTCTCTCAGCTTGCATGACAGGAATCCTTATATTCTATTTCAGCGGATTACGATGAATCTCTACTTTGCCTCCATCATTGTGTTTATTTTTTTAGGCGCCGTGCTTTTCTACGCCTTGCGTATAAGGAGTATGATTCCCAGATTCAGCACGGAGGAACTCATTACCGTCGCACTTTTCTGCAGCCTGCTCTACATAGCCATCCTGCCGTTTAAATTCGGACTCAGCCGCATCCCGGTGATCCAGGCCTTCTTTTTCTCCATTCCCTATACTGCCATTCTGGTTATCGGCATCCGCCTCGTGCCCAAAGCGGGGGCCGCAACCTTGTTGATCTGCGGGAACAGCCTTCTTTCCCAGACGCTCTCCAGCGGTGTCAATCCCCTCTGGTGGCCTTATGCGTTTATGGCGGCGTTCGTCCTTGAGCTCTATTTTTTGCTGACGGGGAACTACCTCGGCACCATGCGCAACGCTCTGGGCGCGGGGTTGCTCCGAGGGCTTACGGTGTATATGTATTACTATTACATTTCGGCACCTTACATCTGGCATCAGCATTTTGCCCCTTGGTATATCTGGCTGCAGACCGGACAGGGCATGCTGGGGTCTGCCTTAGGCGCTGCAATCGGCTTTTATCTGAGTAAAACGATCATCAAGGCGTTTCGTTATGGAGGAGTCTGAAAAAATGTCATTCTATAAACTTACCTACAATAGAAAATATCGGTTCGCTACGGTCCACAATTATGGATGCACGTTTCATTGTCCGATTTGCAGCTACAAACTCAAAAGCGGTAAAGCTGGCAAGCCCGGACTGGCTTATCCGGCGCCGGCAAAATAT
Source organism: uncultured Syntrophales bacterium (assembly GCA_964411235.1). Classification (GTDB taxonomy): domain Bacteria; phylum Desulfobacterota; class Syntrophia; order Syntrophales; family JAAYKM01; genus JAAYKM01. Next base: position 17,742 of record CAYPKE010000004.1, on the reverse strand, counting down.
CTTGATGTTCAGTTAATCAAGAAAGTCCTGAGTACAGTTGAGTTGAATAAACTTTATTTCATGGGCGGCGAACCCACTATTGCGAAAGATCTTCAGAACTTGATTGATTTTGCCAAAGAAGAGTTGGGGGTGCCTTCTTATCTGGGGCATACCAATGGAAGCCTCTTGCCCCTGCCGAATCTCAAGGGTGCCAATGTCGGGCTCAAGGCCTGGGACGACAGGGTCCATCTCGCCTATACCGGGGAAAAGAAAGAAAAGATATTCACCAACTTTGAAAGGGCTTACTGGGCGGGGATGGAACTTAAAGCCAATGTGGTTTATGTGCCGGGCTTTGTAGATATGGACCAGATTGAATCAATTGCGGCATGGATTGCGCGCCTCGATCGGAACATTCCGTTTCATATCATGGGGTATATCCCGGTTCCCGGACAGGAGTTTTCCCGTCCGACGGCGGAACAGATGAAAGCGTCGGAAAAGACCTGCAGGCATTACCTGAAGCATGTCGCTTTTTCTCATATCGATGCAGCGAGTGCCCTCAATCTGGCGGCCAGGGATGACCGATTTGTCGTCGATCGTCTTCTGTGAACCAAATCACGAATAATAATAATTGTTTATGTAAAACTGTAATGGAATGCGGAAAGATAATTTTACGGGAGAGAATGTTCATTACTATGGTCATGAAGGTGTCGGCAACAGAGAAAAGGCTTTTGCTCTGTTTGCCTCTCTTTTAATTCATTTGGCCGTATTTATCGCAGTCCTCTTGTGCATTTCCAGCGGGTTTGAAATACAAAATGAAGAGCCCGTACTTCATGCGTCATTGGTTTATTTGGCGGCAAGAAATCAAACCGATCAAGGGGGTATGCAGAGAAACGGTACACCGGTTAAAATAGTAAAAAGGGGAGGGCTCAGCCAAGACGCTCCCGTAGAAAAAATACAGCCCGTTCAGACATTGCAAACGGTTAAAACAGTCGAAGCCACGGGTCTCCAGGCAAGTGAAACCGCATCAGACCGCGCAAAAGACTCCGGACATATATCGTTCCAGTCGACTGTCGGCACATCCATGAATGAGGAAAGCAAGATGGATACATATCAGGATAAAAGCGATAACATTCACAGAGGGGCGGATACACAGCCGCGTGGCGCGTCTTCAACAACGCCAGGCTATCTCGAGCATAACCGACCCATTTATCCCATGGCGGCACGTATTCGTGGTTGTGAAGGTCTTGTTCTTGTTGCGGCTGAGATTTCCACCGATGGGAGTGTGAGAAGTGTGAGAGTAGAAAAATCATCCGGATATGCCATGCTGGACAGATCTGCGCTTGAGGCGGTAAAGACCTGGGCGTTTCGGCCTGGGACTAAAATGGGTCAGCCTGTTGTCATGTGGGTAAAAGTTCCCGTCAAGTTTATGCTTAAAGGTAACCACCGCGGAGGTGTGAATGGAATATGAAGCGTGAATGCAAAAGCAGAAACGAAAGAAACAATCATAACCTGGGGAACACATAAAAGTGATGATAGGTTCAAAGGGCTATCGGGGATTTTTTTTCAAGATGCAAAGAATGTCATCCGGGATGTCCATGGCTTTGAGGCGTTCCGGATTCGATACGTCGATACAGATGCGTTTTTCCATTGCCATGGCCAGAACGATGTCATTTTCCAAATTGGCGATGCGGGACCGGAAAGTTATGGTTTTGGCGCCGACTTCCTCGATTTCCGTTCTAATAATAATTTTCTGGCCATATTTCCCCGGCTTGTAATACCGGCAGCCCGATTCGACGACGCCGAATTGGATATTTCTTTCCCTGCTTAGCGTCAAAAGATTCAAGGAGGCGGAATCAAAAAGGAGATGGGCCGAGTCGTTGATCCATTCGTAGTAGCGGGGATAGAAGACAATGCCGGCGGGATCCACATCTGCCCATGATATCTGATGCTGCAAGGTATAATTTAACATAAGGATCCTTCCTGCGGGAAAGCCCGTCTTGATTTGCGGGGACGATGACAGAAAGTTTTACGAAACATCAACCATTTTAATCTCAAACGTGAGATTGCGTCCTGTGAGGGGGTGATTGCCGTCCACGGTGATCTGGTCGCCCTCAATTTTTGTGATCCGGCCCTCCACGGTCGTGCCGTCGGGGCGGTCGAACGAAACCTCGGCATCGGGCTGCGGGTTTGTGCCCGCGGGCAGCTCCGAAGCAGCGACGACCCATACCAGCTCCGGATCCCTGGCGCCGTAACCGTCTGCCGGTTTGATGACGGCAACCTTGGTTTCCCCGGTTTTCATGCCGATAACTGCGTTTTCGAATCCCTTGATGACCTTTCCCTTGCCTACCGTGAATTCAAGCGGCGCGCCGCCGATATTTGTTTCGAAAACATGACCGTCCTTCAATTTTCCCGTATAGAAGATTTTAACCCGGCTTCCCTTCCTGACTTGTGACATGGTGAATTACCCTCCTTTTCCCAACCTGATCGATCTGCCGGAAACGGCCTTTTCCGACAACGCAATGTATATAAAATGTCAGCGCCTGTCTATCCTTTCTTGATATGAGGCAGACTGTCCGCCGGGCTATTGAAAAAAGAGTTAGGGCATGTTAGTAAAAAACAGTTAAGGAAAAGTGGAATCAAAGTGAAAGCCGAAAAATCCATCGATGAAGTTTTGCAGGAAGAGTTTCTCCGGGAAAGAGCGGCGGTTCTGGCCAAAGCATCGGAGAAGCTCGTCAAGACCCTGCAGTCCCTGAGTCATATTGAGGAAAGCATTATCCGGCAGAAGCGTGATTGGGACAGCTTTTGTCTTCGGCGGGGGGGGCAGGGGGAAAAGGAAGTCCGGAACAACATAGCCCCGAATGGCGTTCTTAATAAAATCAACGAAAAAATTGATGCCTTTAATCATGTTAGGGAAAAAGCGAAAATTCACTATTACTATCTTATCGTGACCCGGGAGGCGCTGGGGTTGCGAAAACACCACTGGGTTGAGGATTTGTATCCAATTCCTCCCAAAAAGAAACGGATTGAGGTCCCCTGATGGATTTGTTCCAGAAACAGCGGCTAAGGATGGTTGACGCCCAGATACGCGCGAGAGGGATTCGGGATCAGCGGGTTCTGGCGGCTATGGAAAAGATTCCCCGACACATTTTTGTCGATGATGGCTTAAAGGAACAGGCCTACCTGGACAACCCCCTGCCGATCGGCGAGGGGCAGACCATTTCCCAACCCTATATCGTTGCCCTTATGACCGAGGCGATGGAAATCGGCCCCAAGGACAATGTCTTGGAAATAGGGACCGGATCGGGATACCAGACGGCGATTCTGGCGGAACTTGCCGGCCAGGTCTTTTCGGTGGAACGTATTGCTCTTTTGGCGTCCAAGGCAAGACGATGCCTGGATGCACTGGGTTACTTCAATGTGGCCATCAGGGTTGGCGACGGCACTTACGGATGGAAGGAGGAAAGCCCGTTCCATGCCATTATTGTGACCGCAGGCGGTCCGGCTCTGCCCCGCCAATTCATCTCCCAGTTGGCGGTAGGGGGGAGAATCGTTCTGCCGATCGGGGACCATCATGTACAGGCTCTTTATAAAGTAACAAAGCTATCCGACGATCCGGAAGATTTGAAGAAGGAAAATCTCGGCGGCTGCCGTTTTGTCGATCTCATCGGCGAATATGCGTGGGGAAGCGGTCAAGGGAAATAGGTGGAAAGATGGCGGGGGATTAAATGTAATTTCCCGCGGCACTGGGGGAAAACATGCAAGAGCTCCCGGGAAGGTTTGTGAACGATATGAGAAAAATCTTGTCATCAGGCGGCTTTGTTCTGCTGCTGTTCTTTCTGATCATGATGGTGGGCGGCTGCGGACAAGAGCATGTCCGGTCCGACAAAAGACAGGGATACTATTACGTCGTCAAGAAGGGCGATACGCTTTACCGGATTGCCCTCAACAATCAAATTGACCTCCACCAACTGGCTGAACTGAACGGTGTGGAAGACACCAATCTGATCAGGGAGGGAACGATTTTATTCATACCGGGAACCGAGCCGGTGCACGATATTGCCGCCGCTGTCCCGGACCGTCCGCCGGCAGGCGACACGTCCAGGGAATCCGGTACGCCGGGCAGCACCGCCGATGCGAAAGCGGCGTCCAAAAGGCAGGTAAAAGCGCCGGGATCTGAAAAAGAAAAAACCCCGCAGCAGCCCCCCCAAGTCGCCGCCATTGAAAAAAAGAGCCCGGCAGCCGAGCCTTCTTCCCAAACCGCGCCCAAGGCGCGTGCGGAAAGGGTCAGGCCTTCACGGGAACCTGTAATCGACCGGGAAATAAAGGCGACCGGTGAGAGGGGCGGGACAGGACAGTTCCTCTGGCCGGCAAAAGGAAAAGTGATTTCCAGGTTCGGACCGCAACCCAATGGGATGTTCTACAATGGCATCAGAATAGAAATTCAGAAGGAAACCCCTGTCAACGCCTCCATGGCGGGTCAGGTTATTTTTTCCGCCCTGTTGAAAGATTATGGCGAGACGGTCATCATTAAACACGAGAACAACTATGCAACGGTATACACGCATCTGTCGAAAAGGCATGTCCAGGTTGATCATCGGGTCGGCCGGGGCGAGAAAATTGGCGTGATTGTTCCGTATGCTACCGGCACGGCCTTTTTTGATTTTGAGATCCGCCATAAAAACAAAGCCCAGGATCCGCTTTTGTTTTTATCGTAAACGATCACGGAGATGACAATGGAATTCGGTTTTGAGCAGGGGCCCATTCGCCCGCCCAGCGAGGCGGAAAGTCTGCTGATAAGAGCGACGAGGAACTGTCCCTGGAACAAATGCACCTTCTGTTACAGCTATCACGATTCAAAGTTCTCCTTGAGAAGTGTGGCAGAAATCAAAAAGGATATCGATGCGATGTCTGCGATTGCGCGGGAGATCAAAGGCTTGTCGCGGCATCACGGTCAGGGCGGTGAAGTGAACGATCTTGTCATCCAGCTCATCTTCAATAATCCAGAGAAGTACAACGACGCCTACCGCTCCATTGCCGCCTGGCTCTATTTCGCAGGACGTTCCGTGTTTCTTCAGGATGCCAATTCGATCATCATGAAGACGCCGGATCTTGTAGAAGTGCTTCACTATATCAAGGAGAAATTTCCCTTTGTCGAAAGAATCACATCTTACGGCCGCTCGAAGACTGCAGCGAAAAAAACCGCCGAAGAATTTAAGGTGCTGAAAAAGGCGGGGCTTGAACGCATCCACGTCGGGATGGAGAGCGGGTACGATCCCGTGCTCGAGTTCATCCGGAAAGGTGAGACTGCCGCCGATCACATTGCCGGAGGACAACGAATTATGGAGGGGGGCATTTCGCTTTGCGAATATGTGATCCCCGGAATGGGTGGTAATAAGTGGTCAGCGGAACATGCCCGGGAAACGGCCGAAGTGCTGAATCAGATAAACCCCAACTATATCCGACTGAGATCCTTGCAGGTAAGGGAGGGAACCGCGCTGTACGACATGATGCGCAACGGGTTGTTTACACCACTTTCCGACGAGGAAGTTCTCGCAGAAATAAGGACGCTGATTGCATCCCTGCGTTGCCGTAATACCTACCTTGTCAGTGATCATATCCTTAATCTGCTGCAGGAGGTCGAAGGGAGATTGCCCGAAGACCAGGACCGCATGCTTGCAATCATTGATCGTTATTTCAACCTTCCTCGCCAAGACAGAATGATATACCGGCTTGGGCGCAGACGCGGCATTTACAACAGCCTGAATGATCTGGCCAATACGCTAGTTTATCAGCGGTTGAAACAAATCGTCGAGGAATATGAAAAAAAGGATCCGGACCAGTTGGACAGAGATCTTTACAGGGCCATGCATGGCTATATATAGCCCGGATGCATCTGCCCGGCCTGGATTCACCAGGATCGTCGCTTCTTACGACCTTATAAGATCATATCATAATCATTGACTATTTTTATAGTTTGTGGTAGCCTGTGCTGCTCTTAAATAAGGCTAGGTGTTTTGAAATGTTTAAAATCGGTGATTTGGCGGTTTATCCCGCGCAGGGTGTTGGCGTTATCGAATCGATTGAAAAAAAAGAGATCATGGGCAACAAGCGAATGTTCTATATCATGAAGATCATGGGAAACGGCATGAAGATCATGATCCCCACTGATTCGGCCGATGCGGTAGGGCTACGGGAAGTTATTCATAAAGACGACATATCCAAAATATATGATATTCTGCGGTGCAAGGATGTGACCATCGACAAGCAGACATGGAATAAGCGATACAGGGAATATCTGGAGAAAATCAAAACGGGATCGGTATTTGAAATCGCGAGTGTGCTCAGGGATCTTCTGGTCTTAAAAACAGACAAAAATTTGTCTTTTGGCGAGCGGAAGATCATGGATACGGCCAAGAACTTGTTGATCAAGGAAATATCCGTCGCCAGCAAGCTGGAAGAAGCCAAGGTTGAAAAAGACCTGGAGATGATTTTCACGCTGCAGTAACAATGGGTTGTCATTTCGTCCCCGGGCCTGCCCGTTCCGGTCATCAACGGCTTAAAGTTCAGGTTCCATTCTCTGTGTGTTGATAATCTGCCTGACGCGGAGCGGTGCTATCGCTTCAAGAAGGGCGAAAAGTATGTCTCCGTACCTGAAAAATTATCCGATAAAGTTGAGAAGGGAGGTGAAAGAATGCAGATACGAATATTGCTTATCCTGACCTGCTCTTTAAGCGGTTTTTTTATTTCATATCATTATTTCGGTTCTCCGAAGGCCTATCTTAATATCTATTCGATCGCTGGTTTTGTTTTGGGTTTGATCGTTTCTTTATTTGTGATCCATGCAGAAATGTCGATCAGAAAGGTATCGTTGCGGGTTATCTTCGGTGGTGTCGTGGGTATGTTTATCGGCCTGCTTCTGGCCTTTCTTTTGGCATACGGTTTGAGTTTTGTCAGTGATATTATGGAAAGACGGCAGGTTGTGCCCTGGATTTATACCTTGTTGACGTGCACCATGGGCTATTTGGGGCTGGTTATCGGAACTAAGAAAGTGGATGAGTTTCATTTGCTGGCAAAGGGCGATGTCGAGATCGAAAGAAATTTGAAGATTCTTGATACGAGCGCCATCATCGACGGTCGCATTGCCGACATATGCGATACCGGTTTTGTGGAAGGTAAATTGGTGATTCCCAAATTCGTTCTGGAGGAACTTCAGTATGTAGCGGATTCGCCGGATTCGCTGAAGCGATCTCGTGGAAGGAGAGGCCTGGATATCCTGAACCGCATGAGAAAAGACAAGGATATCGACATTGAAATCCTCGATCAGGATTTCCCCGACAGCAAGGGCGTCGATGCAAAACTCCTGGAGCTTGCCAAGCAGTTGAATGCCAAAATTGTAACCAATGATTTTAATCTGAACAAGGTTGCCGAGATTCATGGGATCAAAATTCTCAATATCAACGAGCTGGCCAATATGTTGAAACCGATTATTCTCCCCGGAGAGGTCATGACCGTCAAAATAGTCAAAGAGGGCAAGGAGCCGGGGCAAGGGGTGGCATACATGGATGACGGCATGATGATCATTGTGGACAACGCACAAAGATATATCGGTTCCAATGTTGAAACCGTCGTGACCAGTGTTTTGCAGACAACGGCCGGAAGAATGGTCTTTTCGGAAATGAAAAGCGTTCCCAATGAAACCAAAAACGGTAATTCAGTTTCCAAGTAAATCGGATCAGGACAACCCGGGATTTATTATCCCGGGTTGTTTATCAGATAAATGAATGTTGCCGCGATAATACCTGCCGGAGGCGACGGTCTCAGGATGGGGTCAGAGATTCCCAAGCCTTACCTGCCGCTCCAAAGTGTTCCGATCCTGGTCCATACGCTGCGTCTGTTTCAGCATGCGGAAATCATCCGCGATATCTATCTTGTTGTGCGGGAAGAGGAGAGGGCTTATGCCGAACGCCGAATCATCGTTCCGTACGCATTGGACAAGGTGCGGGAGATTGTCGTCGGCGGCAGGGAACGGCAGGATTCGATTTTTAATGCGCTTCGTTGTATTCGAGACGATCATGACATCGTGCTGGTTCATGACGGGGTGAGACCGATGTTGACGGAAGACCTGCTGTGCCGAATCATCGAGGTGGCTTCCAAAGAAGGTGCTGCTACGGCCGGTTTGCCGGTAAAAGACACGATCAAGGAAGTCAACGATACCGCGGAAATCGAGCGAACCCTTGACCGGCGAAAACTCTACATGATTCAAACTCCGCAGGCCTTCCGGCGAGAGATTATTGTCGCGGCCTATAATCAGGCCTATCGGGATAACTTTTACGGCACGGACGACGCGTCACTGGTTGAAAGAATGAACATTCCCGTCAAAGTGATTATGGGAAACTATGAGAATATCAAAATTACCACGCCGGAAGATTTGCTTTTTGCCGAGTCGATAATGGCGGGGAAAAGCGGGGGCGAGTGATGATGAAAATCGGCTTTGGTTACGACAGCCATCGGCTGGGGGAGAACCGTTCCCTCACCATCGGGGGGGTTCTGATTCCCTACGAGAAAGGGTTGATCGGGCATTCGGATGCGGATGTGCTGGTGCACGCGGTTTGTGACGCTTTTCTGGGCGCGATGGGTCAGGGTGATATCGGTTGTCATTTCCCGGATACCGATCCCGCCTATAAAGACGCGTCAAGCCTTTTTTTCCTGGAACGCATCGCCTCTATGATGGGAGAAAAAAACTACCGTCTTTCCCATCTCGATTCTTCAATTATCATCGAGAAACCAAAATTGCGTCCCTATATTAGAGCCATGCAGCAAAACCTGGCCGACACGCTGCGGGTTGATGCGGCAAAAATCAACATCAAAGCGAAAACCAACGAAGGCATGGGTTTTATTGGAAGGCAGGAAGGGGCTGCCGCGTTCGCCGTGGTGGTTTTGGAGGAAAAGCCGCAGACATGAAAGAGAATCACGTCAGAGTCAGGTTTGCCCCGTCCCCGACGGGTGATCTGCATATCGGGAACGCACGAACCGCCCTTTACAACTGGTTCTTCGCCAGGCGGCAAGGCGGCACGTTTATCCTCAGGATCGAAGACACGGATCCTGGACGATCGACCGCCCGATACACAGCGGGTCTGCTAAGAGATTTGCGTTGGCTTGGTATCGACTGGGACGAGGGACCGGGAAAGGAAGGGGCCTGTGGTCCGTACCTTCAGTCTCAGAGGCAGGACATTTATCGGCGCTGCCTGGCGGACCTTATCGAAAAGAATCTTGTTTATCCGTGTTTTTGTACGGAGCAACAGCTGGAATCGGAGCGACAGCAACTTCTGGCCGCCAGGCAGATGCCCCGATATATGGGAAAATGCGCCGACCTTAAACAGGAGGAACGGGACAGGTTTCTCGCGGCAGGTTGTGTGCCTGCCTACAGGTTCAGAATCAGAGGAGGCGTGATCGCTTTTGATGACATCTTGCGCGGTCCGATGCAGTTTTACGGTGAGGCCATCGGAGATTTCATCGTCATGAGATCCAATGGGATGCCGGCATATAATTTTGCCGTTGTGCTGGATGATCATCTCATGGAGATTTCCCATGTCATTCGCGGGGAAGACCATTTATCCAACACGGCATCACAAATGTTGCTCTACGAGGCGTTGGGATGGGAGCCGCCCCGATTCTGTCATCATGCGCTCATTCTGGGGGCGGATCATCAGAAGTTAAGCAAAAGGCACGGTTCCGTCAGCGTCGGCGCCTTCCGAAAAGAAGGATATATGCCGGAAGCCCTGGTGAATTATCTGGCTTTACTGGGTAATTCCTTTGGGGAAGGCAAGGAAATTTGCAGGATGGAGGAGGTCGCTTCCCTGTTTGACATCAGGAAGCTTGGGAAAAGCGGCGCCGTATTTGATCAGGACAAATTGAATTGGTTCAACACGCATTATCTCCGGCAGGCCAAGGCGGGTGATTTGAGGAAATTGATTCTGCCGCAAATACGCCGGGCCGGGATCAAGGATGTGCCGCCGGAAAAAATAGACCGGTTCATTGAATTAATCAGACCCAATATCGGAGATATACGGGAAGTGCGGGTTTATCTGGGACTGATTTCGGATGTTGCCTTCAGTCTTGACCCGGATGCCAAGTCAATACTCCAGGAAAAGAAGAGCATTGAAGTCATCCGGGAAATAGCTGGTTTTCTCGAATCCGTCCGTGAGGGTGAGTCAGGGTATATGAAGAGAGCCATCGCTCAGGCATCCCGGAGAACAGGCTTGAAGGGAAGGGCGCTTTATCTGCCGGTCCGGGCGGCGCTCACCGGTATGATAAAAGGTCCCGAATTGGATGCCTTATTTGATTTTCTCGGCAGGGATAGCATGGCGAGGCGCCTGGATAAGGTTGCCGGCCTGCTGTAGTCTGTAGGAGGAAAAGAGAAGTGAGATGCTGGAGATCGAAAACATGAAAATTAGGGAGTGGCCGCTGATCAATTCCCGGGTGCGGGAAAATTATCGCATATTCAATATTCGCATCGATTCGGCCCAATCGCCGCGGAATGGCAATATATATGATTTTGTGGTGCTGGAGGCTTCACCCTGGGTCAATGTGATTCCCGTGACATCCGACAACGAGGTGGTTCTGATCAGGCAATTCAGGCATGGGGTGAGGCAAGTGACCCTGGAAATACCCGGTGGTCTTGTCGAGCAGGACGAGCATCATGAAGAAGCCGCGTTGAGAGAACTGGAGGAAGAAACGGGATATTGGGCCCGGAAGGAAGATCTTATCTATCTCGGGATGGTCTGTCCCAATCCGGCGATTCAGAACAATGTCTGCCATACGTACCTAGCCAGGAATGCCTTTCGAAACGGGGATCAAAATATGGACGACAAGGAAGACATAGAGATTATGTTATGCCCGGTCAGGGATGTTCCTCGATTAATTCAGGAGGGGGCAATCTCGCACTCCCTGGTTGTGGTCGCATTTTATCGCTATTTTATGGAATATCCCCTTCATGCGTCTTTTTAAGTCCTTTCGCTTTTGTCCCTATTGCGGTCAATCATGGCAGCAGGCCGGAAGTTTGTCGACGGCGGCTAATCGGATACGCTGCCTGAAGTGTTCACGCGAACTCTATCAGGATCCGAAAATCGCGGCCTGCGCCATCGTGCAGACCGCCGGAGGGATCGTCATGATTAAACGCCGCTACGCGACGCCGGACGGCATATGGGCCATTCCCGGCGGATTCGTCGACGTAGGTGAAACCGTTGAAGCAGCCGCAATACGGGAGTTTCTCGAGGAGACAGGCCTGCACGTCACAATCGACCGGTTGATCGGCGTCTATTCCTATGAGGACAATCCGGTTATTCTGATTGTATTTTCCGGGCTGACAAGCGAGGCAATGCCAAAGTGCGGACCTGAGGCCGTAGAGGTCGCTTTTTTTCATGAGACGGATATTCCGTGGGGTCAATTGGCCTTTCCAGCCAATAGAGAAGCATTGCAGGATTACCTGAAAATAAACGGCCGGGCATGAAAATGGTAAAGGGGATGGAAGTAAACAATTTTATCGGTGTCGGGGGGCTTGTTCTTCATCAAGGACAGTATCTGTTGGTGAAACAGGCGTTCGGTGAATATAAAGGGCTTTGGATTCTTCCGGGAGGGCATGTCAAATCGGGAGAAGCGCTGCACCGTGCGGCAGAGCGCGAGGTATGGGAAGAATCACGGATCAGGGCGGAGGCTACGGACGTCATCGCCGTTCGCAGCAGGATTCGGGGGCCGGAAACGACAGATTGTTATATCGTTTTCATGATGCGTTATCTTGAGGGCAGCCCGATACCGGATCAGAGAGAAGTGATTGCCGCCTCCTTTCTGGACTTTAAGACAATCGAACAATGCGAAAGCGTGGTGAATTTAACCCGGATCCTCATTGAACAGCACAGTTCGGGCAGGTTGAATCAACTATCCCGAGCTTATGCCTACGATTTTTACAACGCAAATGAACACGATTATCAACTCTTCCTTTAGGCCTTTCGGTGCAAAAGCAAATATGCTTTTGATAAGGTGCCAAGCTAAAGCGGAATATTGTTGTGCTTCTTGGGAATTGTCTGGCGGGACTTGTCCTGCAGCGCCTCAAGAAGCGACACGATCCGTGTTCTCGTATATCGCGGGTCGATGATTTCATCAACGATGCCGTAACTTGCGGAAAAATAAGGGTTACTGAAATGGTCTTCATAGGCTTTCGCCAGTTCGCGGCGTTTTGCCTGCGGATCGGGGGCCTCAGCGATCTCTTTCCGGTAGACGATATTGCAAGCGGCTTCCGCGCCCATAACCGCGATTTCGGCCGAAGGCCAGGCCATAACGTAGTCCGCGCCCAACTGTTTGCTGCACATGGCTATATAGGCGCCGCCGTAGTCTTTACGTATGACAACGGTGATTTTGGGTACCGTGGCTTCGGCATAGGCGTGCAGTAATTTTGCTCCATGGCTGATGATGCCCAACTGTTCCTGCCTGCTTCCGGGCATGTAGCCGGGAACGTCCGCAAGTGTCAGCAGCGGAATGTTGAATGCATCGCAAAAGCGGATAAAACGAGCAGCCTTGTCCGAGGCATGGACATCGAGGACACCGGCATAGTACCTGGGGTTATTGGCAATGACCCCAACGGGTTTCCCCATGATACGGATAAAGGCGACAATGATGTTATGGGCCCATGCGCTGTGTGGCTCCACATATTGTCCCAGGTCGGCAATGGCCTTGATAATTTCCTTCATGTCGTAACTGCGGGACGCCTCATCCGGAATGAGGTTATCCAATTCGGTGCACAGCCGGTCGGAGTGGTCGCCCTGGTCTATAACAGGCAAGGGGCTGTGGCAGCTGTCCGGAAGAAAGGAAAGCAGCGTTTTGATTCTGTCGATACAATCCCGGTCATCGTCCGCACAAAAATGGCAGACGCCGTTTTTGGTCGAATGGACGACAGGGCCGCCGAGTTGCTCGTGGGTGACTTCTTCGCCGATGATGGATTTAATGACCTCGGGACCGGTTATGTACATGTAACTGTGTTTTTCACCATGAAGACCCAATCCGTAAGCGCCGGGGAATAGACGGCCCCACCCGCTGTGGGGCCCATAATGGCGGTTATTTGGGGGATAAAGCCGGATGCCTGTGTGTTGCGATAGAAAATGCCGCCATAACCGTCAAGGGCGGGAACACCCTCCTGAATTCTTGCACCTCCCGAATCATTCAGGGCTATGAAGGGCTTCCTTGCCTCCAGGGCCATGTCCATGACCCGCCAGATCTTCTTGGCATGCATTTCGCCGAGACTGCCTCCCGAGCTTGTAAAGTCCTGTGCTGCAACGTAGACGACCCTGCCGTTGACCTTGCCGTAACCGGTGATGACGCCGTCTGCATGGATGGTTTTCTTATCAAGGCCGAAAAGACGGGAACGGTGTTTGACAAACAACTGGATTTCGTTGAAGGATCCTTCATCAAACAAGACGGAGAGGCGTTCCCGGACGGTCATCTTTCCCAGTTCATGCTGTTTTGCGACCATATCGGGGCCGCCCATCCCGGAGGTGACGGCAATATTTCGATTCAGTTCTTCAATCTTCTGAAGTGTCTTTTCGTTTTTCTTGTGTTCTTTCTTCATTTTGCTCCTCAACATAAGTAACTGATATAATACATATTATTATTGTCTATCTGCAAGTACATTCCGGGAATTGCAGGTTGACCTGCTTGCTGATGTAGGATATAAAGAGCGGCGTTTGCCGTGGAGCGGGTGCTTGCACAGCGTATACACCGCTGACTTGAACAGCGAAATGGCTGTACCATTATCAGATAAAATGAGGGAGGCGCAATGAAAATTATTGATGAATTTAATTTAAAAGGGAAAAGGGTCCTCTGCCGGTTCGATTTTAATGTTCCGTTGGACAGCTCTCAGAATATAACCGATGACACCCGTATCCGCGCCGTGCTTCCCACGATCAATTACGCTCTCGACGAAGGGGCGTCCGTCGTTATGATCGCCCATCTGGGAAGACCTAAAGGAAAAAAAATCGCAGACTACAGTCTCCGCCCCGTTGCGAAGCGTTTGTCCCGTTTCCTGGGTAAAGAGGTCTTGATGCTCGATGACTGCATCGGGCCTGAAGTCAAGGCGGCTGTTGACAGGATGGTGCCCGGTGACCTCGTGCTGCTTGAAAACCTGCGTTTTCATCCGCAAGAGGAAGCGAACGACGATCTTTTTGCCAAAGAACTTGCCGGATACGGAGATGTTTACATTGACGATGCCTTTGGAAACGCCCACCGTGTTCATGCATCCAACGTGGGGATAACCAAACACATAAAAGAATGCGGGGCCGGCTTCTTAATCAAGAAGGAGTTGAATTATTTGAAGAAACTTCTTGAAAAACCGGCAAGACCTTTTGTGGCGATCATCGGCGGTTCGAAAGTATCGGGCAAGCTTGAAGCGCTGCTGAATTTGCTGCGGCGTGTCGACAAGATGATCATCGGCGGCGGGATGGCCTTCACCTTTCTGAAGGCCCAGGGTTATGAAATCGGCAAATCTATCGTTGAGGACGATCTGCAGGGCAAGGCCCTGGAAATATTGAACGAGGCGAAAGAACTGGGTGTCAAGATGTATCTTCCCGTCGATTGTGTCATTGCGGAAGACATCAGCGCCGAAGCGGAAACAAAAATCGTTCCGATTCAGGAAATCAATCGCAATTGGGTGGGCTTGGATATCGGCCCGGCGACCATCACCCTGTTTACGGAAGCACTAAGCAACGCCAAGACTATCGTTTGGAACGGCCCGATGGGAATGTTCGAGATCGACGCCTTCAGGCGGGGAACCGCGGCATTGGCACACAGCCTGGCCAATTCCTATGCCCTGACCATTGTTGGTGGTGGCGATACGGATGTGGCGATCAATAAAACGGGTGAGCAGGATAAAATCACCTATATCTCCACAGGCGGAGGGGCCTCGCTGGAACTGCTTGAAGGAAAAGAGTTGCCTGCCGTAAGCGCCCTGAAGGCCTGTTCCTGACTTCCGTTACATAATGCGAAGCTGCGTCAATCCTTACATGGTGATGCGACACTCCCCTTTGTCGTGATGAGAACCATTAAACTGGTCGTTGAATATGATGGTACACGGTATTACGGTTGGCAGAGGCAGAAAGGGCAGCCCAGCATTCAGCAAACTCTGGAAGACGCTATCCGGATCGTTACACGGGAAGAGGTTACCGTGATCGGCTCCGGAAGAACGGATACAGGTGTCCATGCCCTCAATCAGGTTGCCCATTTCAAGGTGGCCGGAGCTTTAAGCGAAGAGAGGCTTAAGAGTGCCATTAACGGTCTCCTGCCGGACGATATCGTCATTAAGCAACTGGGGGTGGCAGATGCGACATTTCACGCCCGCTTTGATGCGAAAAGTAAGCAATATATCTACCAGATCTGGAATCATCCAGACGGCACGGCAATCCATCGACAGTACTATTGGACCATCTGCCGGGGACTCGACGTAGAAAAAATGCGCCAGGCGGCGGCATTTCTGGTCGGGGCGCGTGATTTTTCGTCTTTTTGCGGTTCGGGAAGCAAGGTCAGGGATTACACCCGCACCATGCATACGGTTCTCATTGAGCGGGACGAACGAGGCAGGATGAGGATTACCCTTAATGCGGACGGATTTCTCCGTCACATGGTCAGAAACATCGTGGGAACCCTCGTCGAGGTCGGCAGGGGGAGAATAACCCCCCAAGATTTCAAAACGATCCTCGACTCTCGCGACCGTACAAAGGCAGGCATTACAGCGCCCGCCCGCGGACTCTTCCTGGCACAGGTCAACTACTGATCGTGATCCGCATTCGTCTTTTTACGTCCGGCTCAGGACTGATGGCCGGCAAGGCCGATCACTCGTTCGGCATCGGATTGCACAGGTTTTTTTCGGAGTCTGCAACCCGGCCGCAGGTGAAACAGATAAATTTAGGATTTTGGGTCAATTTTTTGATTTCTTCAAAAAGACCTTTGCTTGCCAGCATGCAAATATGGCCGGAATGAAGATCGGGGTTTTTGCAATTACAGGTTTCAGTCATGGTGCGTCTCCTTTTCTTATTTAATCGTGATCGATATCGTAGTGAGTGATGCTGCAGAAGATTTCTCTTTCTTTGGCCTTCATGATTTCCGCATCTTCCCGTGAGCCTTTCTCGTGATCGTACCCCAAAAGATGGAGGAGACCATGAATAAAGAGGAAAAGAATTTCATCGTGGAGCGGTATATCACCAATGAGGGCGTCTTTGCCAGCAGTTTCAACGGAGATAACGATATCTCCTAAAATTTCCGGATGAATATCCCCCCACTTTTCCTCACCCATGCCGAATGAAATGACATTGGTCGCCCTGTCCCGCCCCAGATATTCCCGGTTGATCACAGTGATTTCTATATCGTCCACAAGGGTTAGGCTTAATTCCTTTTCCTGGAGATTCAGACGTTTCAGGACACGTATCGCCGCAGCTCTGACCTTGCGGAGGTCAACCTTGATTTTCTTTTGCCGGTTTTGAAGCAGTAAAGGCATGAAGACTATTTCCCCGCGAGTCCCTCTTTCAATGTATTATCATCAGGATAGCTGATGCGATGATGGAAAATCCCATTGAGGATTCTGATAAAGCTGTCTGCGATCCTGTTTAAATCCCGCAGGGTCAGATCGCATTCATCCAGCTGGCCGTCCAGAAAAATCTTTTCGATTCGTTCATGGACGAGATTGCTGATTCGGGAAGGCGTAGGGTCGTCCAATGTGCGGGATGAAGCTTCGATGACATCACCCAGCATGACAAGACCTGCTTCCTTGGTCTGCGGTTTGGGGCCGGGGTAACGGAAATCGGAATCGGAAAGGGTATTACGATTGGCATCAGGGTCTTTTCTGGCTTTATCATAAAAAAAGGTAACAAGGCTGGTGCCGTGATGTTGGCGAATGATATTGGTGATTGGATTCCCCAGCTTTAATTTCTGGGCAATATCACAACCGTCCTTGACGTGTGAGATGATGATGAGACTGCTCATCTTGGGAGAAAGCTTTTCATGCTTGTTTTCGCCCGTCGGTTGATTTTCTATGAAATAATGAGGTTTTGTCAGCTTGCCGATGTCGTGGTAATAGGCACTGACCTTGGCCAGCATGGCATTTGCGCCGATGGCTTCCGCCGCCGACTCCACAAGGGAGGCCACGATGATGCTGTGGTGATAAGTTCCCGGCGTTTCAATAATCATTCTCTGGAAAAAAGGCTGGTTCAAGTTGCCCAATTCGAGGAGCCTGATGTCCGTCGTAAACTTGAATAACCCCTCGAAAAGGGGAAGGATACCCGACACAATAATACCGGAAATGATGCCGCCGATGAAGCCCATTGCGAGATTGACCAGAAGAATTAAGTCAAAGGGGGCTTTGTTGAACAGAGAAAAGGCGATGATTGCCACACAGTTGAAAACCCCGAGGAGAAATCCCGTCACGAAGAACGCGGCCCGATGTGTGGCGCGAGATAATTGGTAAACGGCAAAAAAAGAACCTGCGATTGTGTAGACGGAGAACATGATGTTGCCTTCAAAGACAAATCCGGCCAGCAAAGCCGTAAAGAGACCGAAAAGCATGGCGATGCGATCGTTGACAATCACGGAAACAAGCATCGCTCCCATGGCAAAGGGGATGGCGAAGAAACAATCTTCTGCCGCAATGGCGGGAAAGGCGAGGGCGATCGAATCGGAGATAATGAGACCGAATCGGATTAGGACAAACTGCAGCAGGGTGACCAGCGC
>CAYPKE010000003.1:0-39564 GCA_964411235.1 uncultured Syntrophales bacterium | reverse complement strand
CGGCACTCCCCTGGTCGGGTCTTAGCCGCCCATCGGCCAGGAAATCCCGCACCATATTCACAGCCCGCCGGGCGGAGCGCTCCCAGGCTGCGCGATCCGCCATGTCTGTTCCCGGCGGCACGGCCGAACGGACCTTGACCTGGACATGCAGACCGTTACGGGCCGCCACATCACCGATGACATTCAGGTAGGGGTGAATGCCCTTTTGTATCTCCGTCGCTCCTCCCGCGAAAAGGACATGATCTTTCATGATAATATCGATCCCTCCGGATTCGAGCATCACGCTCACCATTTCGCCAAGGCCGAACCGGGCTTTGGCGTCCTGCAGGACAATCGCGGGCGCATCCCCCGGCTGCTCCGATTCGATCCCCGTCAGGGGCTGCATGGAAATCCCCGGCGCGTGCAGGGAGGACCCGCGGCTGAAATGCTTGCGGATCGAGGTCATGCCTTTACCGGAAACAATGGAGTAGGACACCATCATGGCAAAAAAGACCACGAGGATCAGGGCAAAAGAGCAGTAAATGATCTTCCAGTTGGCCACGGGAACATCCTGAAATTGTCTGCGCCACGGAATCTTCGGTCTCAAAACGCCACCCCCCTTTCTCTTGGCGCCACAAAGGACAGCAACTTCTGCTTCACCATCCGGGGGTGTTCTCCCGACTGCATGGCCAGCGTCCCGTTCATGACCAAGTATTTGATAAAGAGCTCATGACTGCTCTGGGTTTTCAGTTTCCCCGCAATGGGCAGAAAAATGAGGTTGGCCAGGATAACACCGTAGAACGTGGTGATCAGGGCCAGAGACATGGAGGGCCCTATCATGGAGGGATCGCTCATCTGCATCAGCATTTTCACCAGACCGATCAGGGTACCCATCAGGCCCATGGCCGGTGCAAAGTTTCCCATGGTCGTGAAAATCTCCGCCCCGATCCGGTGGCGTTCGGCCACCGACTGGATTTCCGTCTCCAGGATAATTTCCACATCCGTGGGGTCGACCCCGTCCAGGACCAGTCCTACGGCCTTCGACAGAAAGGGATCCTTGATTTTCTCCTCCATCCGCTCCAGGGCCAGCAGTCCCTCCCTACGGGTGATGCCGGACATCTCGACAAACAGGTTGATCACATCCTGAACCTCCGTCTCCCGTTTGAAGAAAATGTTTTTCGCCGCAGGAATGACCTTAAAAACGGTGGAAAGGGGATAGTTGATCAGCACCGCCCCGAACGTGCCCCCGAGGACAATCATGGCCGAGGGCAGGTCAAAAAACCAGGACAGGCCGCCCCCCCAGCCCATGGCTGTGATGACGAGGGTAAACCCGCCGATAATCCCAATAATCGTCGCAATGTCCACAATGACCCCCGGGTCCGCAGACCCCTCCAAGTTCGTTACAGCCAATTTCTAGCAAGGAACATACCATGAATTTCTGCTTATTCAGGGAAAAGACGGCGTGGTGCGCGATTTGGAAAAACGCCGGGCAGGACAGATTGTTGCAGCGCCAAGCTGTTCGTGAGATTCTTGCTGGTCCGCACGGCAACAAAGAGGGAGAGGTCTTGCGGGCAGGAAAAACGGGCTTTGTTACCGGCAAAGGGTCAATTATTTGACGTCAGCATTCCCCCGTCCTCAAGAGTTGCCGGGGGAATGCTGCACAGGAAGCATCTATCGCTTGATATTCATGAGCTCGCTCAGGAGCTGATCCGCCGTCGTGATAACCCGGGCATTGGCCTGGTAGGCCCGCTGGGCGCTGATCATGTTGATGAACTCCTTGGCCACATCGGTGTTTGAAATCTCCAGGGAATTCGACATGATCTGCCCCAATCCTCCGGAACCGGGCCGGTTCTTGATCGCCTCGCCCGAATTCGCGGTCTGGATGAAGTAATTGCCGGATTTCTGCAGCTGGGTGATATCGGGGAACATGGCCAGCATGATCTGTCCCAGTTCCGCGCTCTGCCCGTTGGTAAAGAAACCGTTGATCACGCCATCCTTGCTCACGGAAAGCGCCTTCAGAACACCGGAGCTGTACCCGTCGGAGGACAGGGTCTTAATCACGGAAGGACTGGCATAGCCCGTGATTCTCTGGGATCCCGCACCGACCAGGTTCCAGTTGATCTGGTTCGTACCGCTGCTCTGGTCTCCGATGGTGGCGCCGTTGCTCAAGGTACCGAAGGTCAGCAGAACATCGGTGAGGGGCGCTTCGGTTTGGGCAATGCCGAAAGAGATCGTATCCCCGTCGGCCCAGGTGTCAACCAGGTTAAAGGTTATATCGGCCCCGCCCATGCCGTCCAGGTCCAGGGAAACGGCATCCGCTGTGGCCAGAACAACCACCGCATTTTCATAGCCTCCATGACTGGTGACGGTCCATGACTGATCCGTCAAACCTCGCGTCAGGACGATATCCGACGCCGTAGCCTTATAAAGCTGGCCGACTTTGTCGACCGCGGCCGTCATCGTCCCGTCACCGGCCGTGGTTGCCGTGGCGTTGGCCAGGCTGGCCGTGTACATGGCCGAGAGATTGCCGTTTTCATCAAACTTCACGCCGCTGTACGCCTGACCCGTACTGATGTTGGTCGAGTCGAGGGTCGCCTCAAATCCCCACATGCCGTTGCCCTCCGTCCTCATGAACTGGACGCTCAGGTTATGGGCCTGCCCTTTGGAATCGAAGACGGTCTGGGTGATGCTGAATTTTTCACCCGCCGCGGCGGCGTCATCCAGGTTGGCGGCGACAGCGAACTCCGTCGTCGCCCGGGGAGCGGACTGGACATTCTGGAGGCTGATGTCGGCCTGTTCATCTTCCTGCCCGGGAACGTAAAGATTGAATCCCTGAACACGGTAATTGTTGACATCGACCAGGTAACCCTCTGCGTTGATCCGGAATGCCCCGGCACGGGTGAAATATTGGGCCCCCTCCGCATCTTGGACGATAAAGAACCCTTCACCGTCGATGGCCAGATCGGTCGCGTTGCCTGTCGTTTCGAATGAACCCTGGCTGAACTGGGTCGCCACCTCCGAAATGGTTACGCCCTGGCCGACTTGCATGGTGCCGCTCGATCCGCCGGAAAGACTCTGGTTGAGCATACTGGCGAAATAGGTGTTGGCGGCCTTGAACCCCAGGGTATTGGAGTTGGCCAGATTGTTCCCAATCACATCCATCTGTTTTGAGCTTGCCGCCAAACCCGTTGTTCCGATCCACAATGCACTCGACATCTCGAACCTCCTGTTTGAATATGTTTATGGATTAAAGATTCTTTCCTCTGGTTTAACTTTTGACGGAAACCACCTCACCGAAACCGATCTCCTGATTGTTTACCGTCAGATAAATGGCGTTGTCCTTGTATTGTACCGCCGTGACCTTCCCCGTCATCATCCTCTCCACCGGAACGGCCTCGCCGGCGGCATCGAAGGCATTCACCTCATACGAATACATTCCCGGACTATGGCTGCCCCTGCTCCAGGTAACGTTCTGGAGACCCGTTCCCTGTTTGCCCGCCTCGATCCGGTCCACCTCATTTCCCGATGCATCCAGAATGCGGATGGTAACCTGTTCGGCGGCTTTCGGCAGTCGGTAATGGATGCTTGCCGTTTCACCCGCCATTTGAACCGTGTTCCCCGTATTTACGGTCACCTCCTTACCGAGGAGATTGACCGCCTGGGCGTTGTTCATCGTTGCCTGGTAGAGCCCCAGATTCTGAAGTTGCGAGTTCATGTTGGTCAGCTGTTCAAGGCTGGAAAACTGAGCCAGCTGTGCGGCGAATTCCGTCCCGTCCATCGGCTTCAGCGGATCCTGATTTTTCAATTGGGCGACCAGCATTCTGAGGAAATCATCCTTCCCCATGCTCTTGGTCGTAGCCTTGGCTGTCTGTGTCTGCTGTGTCGTCACACCGTTTATCGTGTTGTCGATGGTCGCCATTGTTCACACCTTCCTTGCTTGCCTTGATCAGGCAAAGATACTGATGGTCACGCCGTCATTATCCCGCCGAAAAACCTCCGGGGCCACCGGCGTGTCATCCGGCTCCCCTCCGGTGCCGTTTGCCTTGCCTGCATGTTGTGCCGTGCCTTCCTGCCAGGAATTGCCGCCTCCGGAATGGAAAGCAAACCCTTCCCGCTTCAGGAGAACGGACATCTGGTCGATCTCAAAACCCTGATTTGTAAGGGCCACGCGAAGCTGATCGGCGTGGGTCTGGAGCATCTGCTGGACATCGGCCCGATTGGCCGTTAAAACCAGTTCCACCCGGTTTTTCTGAACGACGACATCCATCGTGATGGTGCCCAGGCTCGGCGGCTGAAGCGTCATCTGAACTTTCCCCGCCCGGTTCGTCAGGGCTTCGGCGGCCTTCTGCGCCAGCCGGTCCATGGGAATGAAAACGCCTTTCGGCATCGCCGCCGCCGCGGAGGCAAGCTGAGAGGCAGCCGCTCCGGCCGGCGACGCGCCCTGAATCACCTCTTTGCCTGTCACGGCCTGCAAGACCTTTCCCGCCTCCTCGCGAAAGCGAAGCGCCTCTTTTCCGTTCTCCGCGATCTTGACGGCTGCTCTTTCCGCACCTTCACCGTCCGCATCCCCTGTCAAGGGGGTCTGCCGGGAATCCGCCCCCTCCGGAGCCGATCCTTTGACCAAAGTTCCGCCAGGCAGCGGATTGAACAATCCTTCGCGTGCCGGTCTTTCCCCCTCACCCCTGACCGACGGTTCCCCCCGGGAGGCACTGACAGGAGAGGAGTCCTTTCCTTCCGTCCCCGCGGCATGGACCTCTGCGGAGCGCGCTCCCCCGGTCCGGTCGGCCTTTTGTGTCCCCAACGCCGCGGCAAGGGCGGCTCCCGGCGTCGTTGTCGCCTGGGCCTCGAGGCGAACCAGCTGGAAACGGATTTGCTTCCCGCTCTCGTCGAGGACAATCAAGGGCAGCGTCTGCCCTGCACCGAGGGGCTCACCCCGAGAGGCAATCGCCTGAAGAGGCTGATCATTCCCCGTTCCATGAGATACCGGCAGCATCTGCTGGCTTCCTTCATTAAGCACATTCGCAAGCATGGCCTTCGGCAAAACCAGCCATCCCTTCTGAGGCGAATCCGTTCCTGTAGAAGCCTGACCATCCGGCATGAGCAGGAGCTGACGGATCAGATGACGTGCCGTTTCGGCCACATCGGACGTCGCCGCTGCAATCGCACCCGGTGATCCCGTATCCGATGCAATCGCCTGCCGCGGTCCTGAATGCACGTCCTGTGTTCCAAATGCCTGTGCCATCGTCCGGATAAAGGACTTCAATTCCGAAAGAACCGGATCCCCGCCAAGGGCGGGGTCTTCTCCGGAAAGTTTCTCCGCCTGAAACGCCTCCAGCAAAAAGCCTAAATTCACCTCCAGAGCGACCATTTCCTGCCCCGGCTCTCCACTCATTTCACCATTGACGGAAAACAGGGAAAGCAGATCATTGATGGACCCGGGCAGAAGCGGCACACCGGAATCGCCTTCATCAGCCCCCGCCGCCAACAGCGGAAAAAGAGCCTCCCCTTCTCCAATCCCGGCTTTTATCAAACCGGAAACGCCCTCTGCCGGGGAAACCATTCCGGCGGCGAGCCCCGGGAGGCCCTGTTTTGCGAGACCCTGCTGAATTACACGGGCAAAAAGGATGGAAAAAGGCGTTGACCCCTGACCGGAGACATTGTCGCCAGACCCTGACGGGCTTTTCAGGCCCCACTCTTTTCCCATAGCAGGAAAAAGGGAGACGGCATTCATTTTGCCGGTATTTTGCAGGGCCGTTTTGATCATCTGATTCCCTTTCGTGTCGTTTTGTTCAGGAATCAGCAAGAGCTGTGCCACCCCTATTGCGACGTTTATTTATTAATGATATCATGTTGTTATATTTTTCACCCTGAAAGAGAAAGGTCCTTTCCGGGAAAAATTTTCCTCCTGTCACGACACGCCCGGCTGAAAAAAGCGTACCGGGTGCAGGAAAGTTCTGCCGCATGTCGCAGAATCCGGATTTTGATAATAACCTACTTCATCAAACTCCGGGCGGGGGATCGACGGATGACATGAGAAACACCCTATCAATTGCACGGGGACTTCGCTTCCCCGACACGGACCATCCTTGATCTCTCTGCCGGCATCCCTTACCTTTACTCTGTTTCGCTATTCCATGATGTATTTCAACAAAGATTATGCTATGGTACATTCAAATAACGCGTTGCCCGTAACCTTGGCGGACAACAGTCATATTCTTTCCGGAGCAGGGAGCGTGTGTATGAAGACCCTGTCCGCTCTTTGCCGTCAACATCATGTCAAAAACGGTCCGGGGGGGGAATCCGCCGGCAGGAGTCGGCGCGTCAAGCCGCCGACCTGGTGGTTCTGGACATGATCATGGATCCCGGCATGGACGGCCTGGACACCTACCGGCATATCCTGGAAATTCATCCGCATCAGAGGACCATTATCGTCAGCGGTTTTGCCGACACGGAGCGCGTCAGGATCGCCCAGGCTCTGGGGGCGGCGCCTATCTAAAAAACCTTATGTCCTTGAGAAACAGGGTGCCGCCGTCAGAAAAGAACTGGACAAACGATCCTGATCACAGGAGAAGAAACACGCGTCCCGCGGGGGACAGGCGCAACAGGGAGGGCGCGTTGAATGAGCATCACAAACACGACGAAACGGCAAGGCCACAACGGTCACCGGATGGCATCTCCCGGGGCGTACCGCAACCCGGAATCGTGCCTTCCTCGTGCAACCCGTTCTCCCCGGCGCAGGCATTTCGCGCCGCCGGCAACCTGCCGACTGCTCCTCTCCCTGCTCACCCTGTTCGTGGCGGTATGCCTTCCGCTGACTGCAGAGGCCCGACCTCTCGCGAACCTGACCGCCGACGAACGCGCCTGGCTGACCGACAATCCCGACAAGTTAACGCTTTTTTTCAACACGGAATTTCCACCCATCGAGTTCAACTCCGAATCCGGCGCCTTCGTCGGTTTGGGTGCCGACATCATCGGCATGATCGAGGAACGGCTCAGCGTCACCTTTCACAAGAAGCCCTCCACAGACTGGAATCGGCACCTGGAAGCCCTCAAAAGCGGGGAATGCGCCATCGCCCCGACGATTGTCCATACCGGGGAAAGGGAAAAGTACGCTTTCTTCACGAAACTCTATGCCACGGTTCCCATCGTCATCATCACCTCCCGGTCCTTCTCGGGAAAAATGACGCTCGCCGACCTGAGGGGACAGCGCGTGGGGGTGGTTTCCGGATACGCCACCGAACCATACCTGAGAGGCCGGCAGGCGGCCAACGGCTACCATGTGATCGGCGTGGCAAATGTTGTCGAAGGTTTGCACCACGTATCCTTCGGGCAACTGGATGCTTTTGTGGAAAATCTTGCCGTTGCCGCCTACTACATCGAACAGGAGGGAATCACCAATCTGCGTGTGGCCGGTAAAACCGATTACTCCTTCGCCTTCCGCATCGCGGTAAGCAGGCAATATCCCCTACTGTTCACCGCCGTCGAGAAAGCCCTGAACAACATACCGGACGATGAACTCACCGGCATTCGCAACCAGTGGATCTCCCTGAAAGCGGATCTCGGCATGTCCCCGCAAACCGTGTGGATGCTCAAGCTGTCGGCCCTCTTCACTTTCCTGCTGCTGGTTTCCCTGGCCGGCATGGCGCTGCTGCTGAAACGCCGATTGGACCAGAAAGTTGCCGGCCTGCGGGACAGCGAGAGAAAATTCCGCCTTATTTTTGAGTCTTTCGAAGATATCTATTATCAGACGGACCGCAACGGGATCATTACCCTGGTTTCACCTTCCGTATATCGCTTGTCGGGATGGACCCCGGAGGAATTGATCGGTCAGCCGGCCGACATTGTATATGAAGACCCCGAAGACCGGGCAGCCCTGCTTGCGAAACTGAAGGATCAGGGCCACGTCAGGGATTACGAGCTGACTCTGAACCGGCGCGACGGCTCCAAAGCCATCGCCTCCCTGTCGGCCCATATCATTTACGACGAAAAGAACATCCCGGCAGGCTTGGCAGGCGCCCTTCGTGACATCACGGACCGCAAGAAGGCGGAACTGCAAAAGGAAATGGCCCTCGCATCGCTCCGGGAAAGCGAGGACCGCTACCGCTCCCTATTTGAAAACGCTGTCGAAGGCGTCTTTCAGACCACGCCGGACGGACGCTTCCTTTCGGCCAATCCCTCCCTGGCACGGCTTCTCGGTTTCGATTCCCCGCAGGAACTCATGAAGACGATTACCAATGTCGCCGATGAGCACTATGAAAATCCCGCGGATAGAAAGACCTTCAGGCGCATCATCGAATCGGAAGGCATCATCAAGAACTTCGAGACGCGGCTGCTTCGCAAGGACCGCACCGTGATCTGGGCATCCCTCTCAGCGCGTACCGTCAGGAACGATAAGGGAAAGGTCCTGTATTACGAGGGAACCTTGGAGGATATAACGGCAAGGAAACTGGCGGAGGCGGAGCTGAAAAAGAGCGAAGAACGTTTCCGTCTGTTCGCCGAACTCGCGCCGGTCGGCATTGTCATCTCCGATCATGGCGAGAACGTCCTCTATCTCAACCAGAAGTTTGTCGACCTGTTCGGTTACACCCTGGAGGACATGCCGTCCACAGAGGCATGGTGGCCCATGGCCTACCCCGATGAAACGGTGCGCAACCGTATCCGCCGGGAGTGGAAGGCAGCCGTGGATGATGCGCAGAAGAGCGGCTCCGAAATCAAACCACTGGAATATACGGTCACTTGCAAGGACGGTGCATGGCGCCAGATCGAATTTCGCATCGCGACCACAGGCGAGTTGAATGTGGTCGTCTTTACGGACGTTACGGAACGCAAACGGATGGAAGAGGAGCGGGAAAAGCTCAAGGCACAGCTTGACCGGGCACAGAAGCTGGAGTCCATCGGCACGCTTGCCGGAGGCATCGCGCATGATTTCAATAACCTGCTTATGGGAATACAGGGTCACGTTTCCCTGATGCGCTACGACCTTGATTCCTTCCATCCTCACCACACCCGGCTGAAGCATATCGAAGAGCAGATACGAAGCGCCTCCGACCTGACCGACCAACTCCTGGGATTCGCGCGGGGCGGCCGGTATGAGGTCAAGTCAACAAACATGAACGACCTCGTGGAGAAGACCGCCGCCATGTTCGGCCGAACCAGGAAAGAAATCGTCATGCACAAGCAATTCCGTGAGGATCTCTGGAATGTGGCGGTTGACCGGAGCCAGATGGAACAGGTTTTTCTGAACCTCTATGTCAATGCCTGGCATGCCATGCCCGGGGGCGGTGAAATTTTTCTGGAGACGGACAACTGCCACATCACCGATGCGGAGGTTCTTCAGATAGCCCTCGCTCCGGGGAAATATGTCAAAGTCACCGTCGGGGATACAGGGACGGGAATGGATAAGCAGACCCTGGAGCGGATTTTCGACCCCTTCTTCACGACGAAAGGCATGGGACGCGGGACGGGCCTTGGCCTGGCTACGGTCTACGGCATCATCAAGGGACACGAGGGATTGATCGTCGCCACGAGCGAACCCGGCCATGGAACAATCTTCGAAATCTACCTGCCCGCAACGGGAAAGCCTGTCGTCCGGAAAGAGGAAATCAAGGCGGAAATGGCAAGAGGAACGGAGACCATCCTTTTGGTGGATGACGAACCCGCGGTCTGGGAAATCGCCAGAGACATGCTGGCGTTTCTGGGCTATCGTGTCTACGGTGCCGGCAGCGGGCAGGAGGCGCTGGCGGTCTACCAAGAAAAAAGGGAGGAGATCGACCTGGTCATCCTGGACATGATCATGCCCGGCATCTCGGGAGGAGAAACCTTTGATCTGCTTCGTGAAATCAACCCGCTCCAGAAGGTTCTTCTCTCAAGCGGCTACAGCATCAACGGCGAGGCGCGTGAAATCATGGACCGCGGCTGTCACGGGTTCCTTCAGAAACCCTTTCACCTGGAGCGTCTGGCCCAAGAGGTGCGGGCCATCCTGGACATGCACCAAGTCCGCTGACGCGGATCACGGAAGGCAAGACAGCGGCGGCATGGTCCGCTCTTCCTCCGAACTGCAGGATCGAAGGACAGCATCCATACAAGACACCGGCGGGTACGCGGCGCCAAAAGCGCGAGCCTTACAGTCTATCCCTATGGCTGCGGCGGCTGTAACGGTTGCGCCGTCATACCGGCGACACGGGTGATCTCGCGGGTGATCTCGACGGCTCGCTGGGGATTCAGAAATCCCAGAACGGCACCGGCCCGGTCCCGTTTCATATTCATCATGACACCGGCAGCGGTCTTGACATCCATCTTTTCGAGCATCGAACCGACCTTATCGGGTGGCGCCGAGTCATAAACCCTGGCCAGATCCTTGTATCTTTTGGTTTCCTGGTCCTTTTCCCCTTCGATAGCCACCCCCAGTCTTTCCTCCAAAGCACGCAGCGTATCGATCTTCGCCACGATCTCCTGCCGCAAGTCCTGTATTCTTTGCTCTTCCGCCAGCAGCCGGGCTTCCTGGTCGTCCAGTTCCTGCTTTTTCTGTTGCAGAACCTTCATAAGGGCTCGTTCCCGGGCAAGAGGATCTTCCAAAACATCCCTGACCGGAAGGTTCACGGAATTCTCCTTGGCCGTATCCGCCATGGCCTCTTTGATTGCGAGAGATGAGGTATCGACACCGGATAGTTCCTGAAACAAACCACCCGCCAATAGAAGCTTCAGAAAAAGGATTGCGAGGACCCCCCCGATCACAGCCGTTTTGTTGGTTTTCATGATTCTCTCCTGATGTAACGCTGGATCGACAGGTCATCCGTTTCCCGGCGTTCGGACAGAGTCCGCTCGGCTTTGTAATCCTGGTAGCGGTGCTCCTTGTGAATCTCCATCATCTTCCTCTGCTTCACGGCCTCCAGCAGTTCCCTGCGTTTTTCATCACAAAGCGCCGCCGCCTTGCGAACTACCTCGGTCTGACGCTTCTCCTGTTTCTGCAGCACTTCGGCAAAGTTCATCGATAGGGCAATCTCCCGGCTGTCGCACTGCTTGTCCTTGAGGGCCTTTAATGCTTCAATCAGGGCTTTATGCTGATCACGAATGTCCTGCAGCCGATGCTCCTCCTGCCGCAGATGCTGTTCTGTCGCCGCCAGCGCGGTGAGTTTCTTCTCTTCCGTATTCTGCCGGAAATCGAGGATGGATTGCAGGTTATACGTGAACATGCCTTACAACCTCAGCAAGGATTCCAGTTCCCGGACGGATTCCTGGTAGGTGATCTTTTCTTCGATACCCTGCCGGAGGAATCCATTGATCCGGTCCATCATGTCGATGGCCCGATCGATCTCCCGGTTGCTTCCCTTCACGTAGGCGCCGATATTGATCATATCCTCCGCTTTCCTATAGACTGATAGGATGTTGAGCAGTTCTCCCGCCCGTTTGCGATGTTCCGGATCCACCACGTCGATCATCACGCGGCTGATGCTGTTCAGCACATCCACGGCGGGATAATGGTTCTTGCTGGCCAGGTCCCGGGACAGGGCGATGTGTCCGTCCAGTATCGACCGGGCGGCGTCCGAAATGGGCTCGTTGAAGTCATCGCCTTCGACGAGAATCGTGTACAGGCCGGTGATGCTGCCGCCTCCCTCCAGGCTTCCCGCCCGCTCCAGAAGCTTCGGCAGCAGGCTGAAGACGGAAGGCGTGTACCCCTTGGTGGTCGGCGGTTCCCCGACGGACAAGCCGATTTCCCGCTGGGCCATGGCAAAGCGCGTCAGGGAGTCGATCATGAGCAGCACGTTGCCGCCCTGATCGCGGAAATATTCGGAAATGGTCGTCGCCACATAGGCCGCCCGCATCCGGACCAAGGGATGCATGTCCGACGCGGCGACAACGACCACGGACCGCGCAAGCCCTTCGGCCCCGAGATTCTTTTCCAGAAAATCCCGCACTTCCCGTCCCCGTTCCCCGATCAGGCCGATCACGTTGACATCCGCCTTGGTGTGACGGGCGAACATGCCCAGAAGCACACTTTTCCCGACACCGGACCCGGCAAAGATACCCATGCGCTGGCCTTTGCCGCAGGTCAGCAGGCTGTTGACGGACCGGACACCCAAATCCATGGGTTCATGAATGCGCCCGCGCTGCAGAGGGTTCAGCGGCTCCGCGTAGATCGGATATTCCTCGTCGCAATGGATGGGCCCCCGGCCGTCGATCGGATGGCCGAGGCCGTCAATGACACGACCCAGCAAACCCTGACCGACCTGAATCCCCGCTTTCTTGTGAATGGCGACGATACGGCATCCCGGCCCCAGTCCCCGAATGTTTTCCAAAGGCATCAGCAGAACCTTGCCCTTGCGGAATCCGACGACCTCGGCATTCACGGGTTTATCCCTCCCCGTCGGGTAGATGCCGCACACTTCGCCGATCGATGCCGCCGGGCCGTGTCCTTCCACCACGAGACCGATGATTTCACTCACCTTGCCGTTCACCCGGATCGGATTAATCCGCTCCAGAACCCGGTGATATTTTTCGAAATCCGTATACATCGATGCCTATGTTCCGGTCAGGAAAGCCCGAAACCCGATTTTATTTCCTGGAACTGCTGTTCAAGACGCGCATCTACCTCACCAAACCGGGTTTCCACAACAACCCCACCGGGTTTGATGGCGGCGTCCTCTTCAAAGACGACATTTTTCACCCCGTCCATTTCTTTAAGGAAATCGTCTTTCACCTCCACGATATGGCGATAATCATGGGGATTGATGCGGATCTTCATCCCGTCCCTGTCCATCACGCTTTTGACGGCTTCCCGCAGCACGGAGATCACGATTGTTCTCTCCTGCTTCACTTCCTGGTGAATCACCTTGGCGGCAATGCCGAAGGCCAGGTTTACGATCTGGAGCTCCATCTCCGCGAGGATCTGCTGACGCAGCGCCGTCAATTCCTTCATCAGTACGGAGACGGCACCGGCGGCTTGCCGGAGCTCCTCCTTCTGGAGATCCATACCCTTATTCATGCCCTCCCGAAAACCCCTGTCGTACGCTTCCTGTTCGGTCTGGCGGAGTTTCGCTTCCAGTTCCGCCGTCTGTTCCCGGGCAGTCCCTCCGCTTTTCCGGGCATCCGGAATCAGGGCGTTAACTTGAAAAGCTCCGCCGCCTGGAATAGCGGGTGTCCCAGGTGCAACCGTGTTCACGACCCTGACATGGGATGACTTGA
This sequence comes from uncultured Syntrophales bacterium, assembly GCA_964411235.1. Lineage (GTDB taxonomy): Bacteria > Desulfobacterota > Syntrophia > Syntrophales > JAAYKM01 > JAAYKM01. The sequence goes on along the minus strand of CAYPKE010000003.1, from coordinate 26,403 downwards.
TGACGCCTTTAGATGAACTCATCCTGCTCGTCTCCCCGCGAAATCGTGATCTTGCCTTCCGTTTCCAGCCGTTTCGTGATTTCAAGAATCGTCCTCTGGCTGGCTTCGACTTCGGACAGGCGGATGGGCGGCATCATTTCAATGTCTTCCTTGAGCATCTCGGCGCCGCGCTTGGACATGTTCTTGAAAATTTTCTCCCGGAGGCCCGCATCAACCAGCTTGAGGGCACGGGCCAGGTCTTCGCCGCTGACCTCCCGGAGCAGTTCCTGAAGACTCTTGTCATCGAGCTTCAGAACGTCTTCGAAGGTGAACATGAAGTTCCGGATCTGGAAAGCCAGGTCGGGGTCCGTTTCCTCCAGGGAAATCATGATCGAATTTTCGTTCGCGCGGTTGAGCCGGTTCAGAATTTCCGCCGCCAACTGGGGCCCCCCGATTTGCTGGTCCCCTCCCTGGCCGATAACGATTTCCTTCTCCAGTGTCTTGGCCACCTCTTCGATGAATTCATAGGGCACGCTCTTGAGGGTCGCCATTCTCTTGGTGATCTCAAACTGCATCGCCGGGGAAAAATCGTTCAGCACCTGGGCCGCCTGGTCCGGTTTAAGGTGGGCGAGAATCAGGGCGATGGTCTGGGGATGCTCGGTTCGGGTGAAGTCGACCAGAACCTTGGGGTCAATGTCCTGGAGCTTGTCGATGATGGGATTGTCGTTTCTTTTGGCGTTCTCGACATCGGCAATGATGTCCTGGGCCGCTTTCTCGCCCAGTGCCTTGATGACGATATTTTTCGGCTGTTCGTGCCCGACGGAAATCGTCCCTCCCTTTTCCCGGGCCAGCGTGCAGAATTCCCTGGCCACCGCATTGAGGGTTTCCGAAGGGATATCGGAAATACGGTTCATATATTTACCGATGCGGCGGATTTCCGCCGGCCGTAGATTCTTCATAACCTGCGCCGCCGTATCCTCTTTCAGAGACAGCAGCAGAATGGCCGCTTTTTCTTCGTTAGTCATATGAGAAAAATCCCGCCTTGTGATTTCATCGTTTTGAAAGGTTCCTTTTCATCCTAGCGGATCCAATTTCGCAATAGTTCGGCAAACTTCTTGGCATCGGCATCGGCCAGTTGCCGGGTTAACTCCGCTTCGTTCATCGTCCGTTCCTCCAGGGGGGTCATCAGCATGGGCCCTGCCGGACCACGCAATTCAGGAACCTTCTCCGGCACCGGGCCGATTGCCGGCAACTGGTTCTTGCCCAGTTCGGCGACGGAGGCCACCACCGGCTTGAGGACGAAAAGGACCAGCAGTCCCAAAGCCGCGAGGATCACGAGGTATTTGAGGTAGGGCGTGAAATCACTCACGCGGTCTGACCAGGGAATCGGGGCATTGAATTCATCGTCCATTGAGGGCCGGAAGGCCATATTGGTCACCACCACCTGGTCGCCGCGGGTCAGGTTCACCCCTGCCGATTTTTTGACAAGTTCCTCGATGCTGTCCATTTCCTTCTTTTCCCGTGACTGGTAGGTTTCAACCCCCTTGTCGTCCTTGACGTAGTTTCCATCCACCAGAACGGCGATGGACAGTTTCCGGATGTCCCCGACGGGCATGACCGTCCTGCTGACGGTCTTGTTGATCTCAAAATTGATGACTTCGTCGAGCTTTTCCTCCGCAGACTTCGCGCCCGGCGCCCCCGCCGGCGGCGTGATCTTTTCCGTCTGCCTCTGGGTGCTGCGGACCACGGGTTCTTCGGGGTCGAAAACTTCTTCCGTCTTTTCGATGATGCGAAAATCCAGGTCCGCCGCGACACGGACCACAGCCTTGCCCTGTCCGACGATTTTTTCCAGCATCGACTGGACACGGCTCGACAGGTTCTTTTCGATATTGTTCTGGTACTCAACCTGGGAGGCGGTCATCTTTCCCAGACGTGAGTCATCCTGCTTGCGGGAAAGGATGTTGCCCTTGCTGTCGACGATCATCACATCGGCGGGACTCAATCCTTCGACCCCGCTGGCCACGAGGTGACCGATGCCCTCGATCTGGTCGGAACGCAAAGACCGGCCGCCTTTAAGCTTCAGGGTGACCGAGGCCGTCGGCTTTTTCTGATCCTCCACAAACAGGGATTCCCTGGGCAGGGCCAGGTGGACCCGACATTGTTCAATTTCATCGAGCCCCCTGATGGTCCGGGCCAATTCTCCCTGAAGGGCCCGGCGATAATTGAGCTGCTGTTCGAATTCCGTGGCGCCGAGATTTTTCTGGTCGAAAATCTCGAAACCGACACCGCCTCCCTGTGGCAGGCCTAACGAGGCCATCTCCAGGCGGACTTCGGTGACTCTGCCCGAAGGCACGGAAATGGTGTTCCCGCCGCCGGAAAGTTCATACGGTATTTTCTTTTCCTGAAGCTTCGAGACAATGCCCGACGCATCTTCCGTGGAAAGATTGGAAAAAAGAACCTTGTAGTCCGCCTGGTTCGCCCAGTAGACGAGACCCCAGATACAGGCCATGGTCGCCACGGCAACAGCCAAAACCGTCATTTTGCGGGCAGGCGGCAAGACCGAAAATCCTTTCCAGAGATTGCTGAAGAGCTGACTGGCCGAATCCATAGATTGTCCTTAAATATTTCCTCTCCAAGCGGGCGAAGAACCGCTTCGGGGCGCTATTCTTTTAGACCTGCATTCTCATGACTTCCTGGTAGGCTTCCACGATCTTGTTTCGGACCTGCACCATGGTCTGGAAAGAAAGGCTGGCCTTCTCCATGGCAATCAGCGCCTCGTGCATGCTTCCCTTGTTCGCCTGCAGGTTGACAATGGCCTGGTCCGCCTGAGTCTGAAGCGTGTGCACATCGGCGATCGCATCTTTGAGAATCGATTGAAATCCGCCTTCCGCTGCCGCCGCGCCAGTGCCGGCCTGAACAGGGGTGCCGGGCATCTGGACGGGCCGGGTTCCGATGATCATATCGGACATGTTGTTCCTCCTTGCTTATCCGTTTCTACTTGCCGATTTCCAGCGTCTTCAAGGCCATGTTCTTCACCGCGTCAAAGGCGGTCACCGCCGCCTCGTAGCTCCGGCCCACATTGATCATGTCGGTCATCTCCCGAATCACATTGACGTTCGGCAGCAGGACGAAGCCCTTCTCATCCGCGTCGGGATGGGCCGGATCATAGACGCTCCGCGGGGGGCTCTGATCCTCGACGACCTGATCCACCTTGACCTCGGCAAGAGCGCCCTTGAGCGTCCTGTCAAACGATTTCGGCATCTGTTCCGCCTTCAGAACCACCGTTTTTTTCCGGTAGGGCCCGCCTTCTTCGGTTTTCGTCGTTTGCGCATTGACCAGGTTGCTGGTGATGACGTCCATCTTGGCCCGCTGGGCCGTCAAACCCGAGCCGCAAATTTTAAATGTCGTGTTAAAATCCATTTATCTGATGTCCTTTAAAAAAGTGCTGATGCCCCTGAATTTCCTCGCCAGGATATCAACGGTGACGTTGTACATTAATTGATTCTCCGCAAGATTGACCATTTCCCTATCGAGGGAAACCGTTTCACCCGAGGTTTCCACCTTGTACTGATTGCCCGATGGCGCAGGAAAGGGCAAATGTTGCCGGTCGGTCCGCACCGGCGTCACCGCTTGCTGCTTCGTCATCTCATCGAGAAGACGGTTTCGGAACACCAATTCCCGGGACTGGTAATTTTCCGTATCAATGTTGGTTACATTGGCCGAAATCAGCTTCTGGCGCTCCGAACGATAATGGAGCACGGAAGACAGCAGGGGTATCGTCTTGCCGAATAGAAAATCCATGACCGCTCCTTTCCGTCGTTTGATGCCTTTTTATTTTGCAAGCTGCATACCAAAGCCTGACAAACCTTTCGAACGGCCTATCAGGAATCGCAGGGGATGACATCGCCCTCGGCTTCATATTCCTGAAGTTTGTTGCGCATGGTCCGGACACTGATGCCGAGAATCCGGGAAGCCTGGGTCCTGTTGCCGTTCACTTTGTTCAAGACCTCGAAAATCATGGACTTTTCCATCTCCTTCAAGGTGACGGGATCTCGCGGACCCGCCCTAAGCACCAGATCCGGGGCGTTGTCCGGACCCTTCTGTTCCGGCATACTCCTGACGGGGCCATCCAGATAAAGATGTTCCGGCAGGATGACCCCCTCGTCGCAGAGAAGAACCGACCGTTCCATGACATGCTCCAATTCCCTGACATTACCCGGCCAGGAATAAGATTCCAGGATCGCCATCGCCGCCGGCGATATCGCCGGTTTGGCCCTGTCACTCAGCCGGCTGTACTTTTCTAGAAAATGCTCGCTCAGGAGAGCCACGTCCACCCTCCGGTCCCTCAGGGGCGGGATCTGAATGGGGATCACGTTCAGGCGGAAATAAAGATCCTCCCGGAATTTCTTTTCCTCAACGCCTTTTTTCAGGTCGGCATTGGTGGTGGCAATGATCCGGACATCGACGGCGACAGGCTCCCGCCCGCCCAGACGGTCGACCTCCGATTCCTGGAGCACGCGCAGCAGTTTCGCCTGGAGTTGAACATCCATATCGCCGATTTCGTCAAGCAGCAGGGTCCCCCCATCGGCCAGCTCGAATTTGCCCGGTTTTCTCTGGATCGCGCCGGTAAAGGCGCCCTTTTCATAACCGAACATCTCGCTTTCCAGGAGGTGATGCGGGATAGCGGCGCAGTTGATGGCGACGAAGGGGTGATTTTCCCGCCCGCTGTGCCGATAGATATAGCGGGCGAACAGTTCCTTGCCCGTTCCGCTCTCCCCCTGGATCAGCACGCAGGACCGGCTTTTCGCGATGTTCCGCATGAGCGCAAGCAGCGCTTTCATCTTGTCGGACCGGGTTAGAATATCGGTCTCGGTTGCCACGTCGGCTTCACTGGGCGTTACGGCTTCCTGGACGGGAGGGCCTGAGGCGAGAACCTTTTTCACCACCCCCTGCAGGTCGTCCAGGGAAAAGGGTTTCATGATAAATTCCGAGGCCCCTTCCTTCATGGCTTCGACGGCCGTGCTGACGGTGCCGTAAGCGGTGATGAGAATCACCGGCGTCCGAGGTGATAATTTTTTGACGCCCTTGAGGACCTCCATGCCTCCCAACCGGGGCATTCTCATGTCCGTCACCACCACCCCGAAAGCATCACGCTCGAATTTCCTCAGGGCCTCGGACCCGTTATCCGCCGCCTCCACGGCGTAGCCGCACGCCTCCAGAGATTCCGTGAGGGCAAGCCTCATGGAGGGATCGTCATCGACAATCAGAATACGCCTGCTACAATCATGTGTCATTTTTTTGTTTCCTGCCTTTGTTGGTTCCGTTCACGGCTTTACCAAGGGGAGAACGACACGGAACGACACGGTGCCGTCGCCGCCGCTTTCAGCGGACAGAGTCCCCTGATGCATGGTCACGATATTCCGGATCACGGCGAAGTTAAAACCCGCCAAGCGCTCGTCTTCTTCCTCGGGGTTGAAAAACCGCCGGATGTGGTCCCCCGGATTCCCCGGCCTGTTATCGGCAAAACCGATGCTCACGGTCGATCCCCCCTGGCCGTCGTGGTCGATCTGCGTGCGGATATGAATCCGCCCTTCCCCGGTGATCGATTTCAGGGCATTCAGCACCATGCCCGTGAAAATGCGGCGCAGCATCGCCGGGTTTCCCCTTATGGCGGCAGTTCCCGTATCATATTCCACGGAAAGAAAAACATGCCCCTGGTCCGCAATGCAGTCGGAATACAACAGGACTTGCCTGAGGATCTCGTGAACATCCAGGACTTCCATAAGCGGTTCCACGGTCTTGACATACCGCAGCAGCGACTCGATTTTCCGGTCGATGTTCTCCACGGCTCCTATGATCTGCCCGACCCATTCCCGCGGCTTTCCTCCCTGCACATGGCGCTGAAGCAGGGAAGAAAACAGCTCGATGCTCCCCAGGGGATTGCGGACCTCGTGAGCGATGCGGGCTGCCATTTCGAGCATGGCGGCGTTTTTCTCATTGAGCCGCGCCTGCTTTTCCAGCTTCAGTGTCTCCGTGATATCGTAAATGACCCAGGCACTGCCGCTCCCATCGCCCCTCGCTGCGGCAAGCGCGGAAGAAAACACCTCCAGGATGCGTCCGTCGCGGCTTATACGGCGGCCAGCGGCGTCATTTTCAGCAACGTCTCCATGTCCTGCCTCAAAGGGAAGGGATTCGCCGAATAACTGAGCGACAGGAACCCCCAAGATATCCTCCCGGTTCTGTTGCAGAAGACTCAGGGCCGCCCGGTTGGCAATGCCGACCACCCCCGCCGCATCCGTGACGAGGACGCCCACCGTGAGATTCTCCAGAATGCTCTCGAGATAGTTTTTCATGCCTTCACGCTCAGCGCTCAGCCGGAGAAGCTCCGCATTCTTTTCCTCCAGCTCTACGGCGGCATGGGCTATCTGCCGCTGCAATGCCTCGTAGATCTCCTGCAGGCGTGCGGAAGACTGCTGGAAAGCGTCAAAAGACTGTTGCAAATACCGGATGTCATCCATAACTTCACCGCGTCAAACTAATGACAGGCGACCGGCCTGCCGGGACAAGCCGGTACGCCATGCATCATACCGACCTGGTCGGCCGGCATCGTCAGTTGAGGTAGTCCGCATAGGTGATAAACCATATGCCATCCTGATAGCCGTATTCGGCCATTGTCACCCAGAAGGGATCATCCGTGTTTTCATTTACCTGTCCGGATATTTTTTCCGCCAGTTCCGGATTGTTCGTTTTGAGATGACCGCCGGTTAAGCGGAACAGGGCCCACCGCCGGTCAGCCCCCTTCGGCAGCAGTGCAACGGACTGGATCAGATGGGGGATCCCCTGCCCATATTGCCCTCCGGCAAAATAACACTCGGCAAGGCTCATTTTTGCTTGTCCCCGCAGCGAGGGGGACAGGGCTCCGGGTTTTCCCTCCGCGAGCGCCAGGGCATCACGGTAATACTGAAGGGCCTGAAGGCGCTGTCCTTTTCTCTTCAGGATGTCCGCATACCGGTAAAGGGAAAGTGCGGCACCTTCCGCCTCCCTGTCAAACGGCGTCGCCTGGCCGTAGTAGGCCAGTGCGCCGTCAAAGTTTCCTGCCAGGCAAGCCGCATCTCCGAGGATCTGATTGGCCCTGCGGATAACGGCCTCGCCGCCGCGTTTCTGTCCCAGCAGGCTCTTCAGCCGGGCCTCGCCGGCTTTACCTTTGCCGGACATCATTTCCGCTTCGGCAATGGCCAGGTCCAGCCGCTCGGGACTGCTGAAGGCCTGCGTATTTTTCAGATCCTGAAAGGTACGTGCCGCCTGTTCGTAAAGCCCCAGCCGCCGGAGGCTGTCGGCGACCTGCAAGAGGACTTCCGTATCCAGATGATGCCGGAATCCGCTTTCAATCAAGTACAGATCGACCACGGCAAGATGATCGCCCCGGCTGTAATATTCCCTGACCAGTGCATTGCGGTTTTTTTCCAGGCTCTGCCGGCTGGATGCCAGGTACACGCTTTTCGGGTACCATTTCAGCAGCATGGCAAAGGTATCGAAAGCTTCCCGGAGATAACCCTTGGCCTGAAGCACCTTCCCTTTGCGGTACAAAACCTCTTCCGTCGGCGGCTTTCCCTTGAGTTCCATCAGCATGCGGCGGCAACTGAGGAGGGGTTCCCTGTAATTCTCGATACCGGGGAAACATACGGAGGTTCTGGCCCCCGGCTGCTCGACCCCCAGCTCGGCCAGCAGAAGACGGGTGCGAACGGCTTCCTTCTGATCCTGATGTCCGGGCAGCGAGGCACCCAGAAGACGCACGGCCGTCGACAAGCTGCCCATCCCCACTAGGCTGCGGGCCATGGCGCGGACAGCGATCGGCGCATAACGCCCCTGGGGGTAAAGGCCGTAATAATAGGAAAAGATATGAAACGCCCGGGCATAATTCCCCGTTTTATTGAAATGGAAGCCCGTGTTGAGAAAGATGCCGTCCGGCATGCCGTACAAATCCGGCCAGCGCTGCAGGCCGGTTTCGTACCAGGTGTCGGCCTCCCGTGAGCGCCCCATGCGGTAATAGGTATCGGCCAGCGCGAAGACGGCCAATCTCGTGAGGGCGACGGACGGGTATTTTTCGTAAAACATCCGGAGCGCCTCGACAGCCTGGGGATATTTTTTGTCCAACCGGTAGACTTCTCCCATCTGATAAAGCCCTTCCTCCGCCAGGGAGGACGCGGGATACGTCTTCAGCAGGCTGTTTAGTGCGTCCGCAGCCTCCACGTAAAGGCCCAGGGCCTTGTAAAGGTGGCCCAGGCGCCAGTAAGCCAGGTCGTTGCCGCTTCGGCAGTCCGGATATTTAAAAAGGATGTTTTTGTATTGATAGACGAGTTCGGAAAGAACCTCGCTGTTGTTGCTTTCTTTCAAGAAGTACATGCAGTCGACCAGGCGTCGCTCGGCCAGTTCCCGCCAGGAATGTCCGATTTCACGCCGGACCGCGATATCCTCAAATATCGGACGCGCTTTTGCGTAATGACCTTTGCGAAAGTCCTCCATGGCTGCGTCGAAATAGGGCCAGCGTGGCGTGGCCTGCTCGGGAGGCATGGCTTCCTCCCCGGCTGACACAGGCGCAGGAATCGGAAGCGGCGGATTCGGCTGTTTTGTAGTATCCTCCGGCGCAACCGCGCTCTCTTTCTTTTCGTTTTGCCTTGTCAGGCTGCTCCGGCCAACAGGATTACCGCCACTACCGGAGGCGTAAGCTTCTTTGGCCGGATCCGGCTCGCGGTCCCCGGCAATCTCCGCCGTGTGCGCAACGGAGGTCTCCGGACGAGCTTGGGGACCGTCATTAGTTTGCAGGGAAGCCGGACCGCTTGGTGCAGTCGTCCGTGTCTTTACGGCAACACGGGCATCACGGGGAGGTTCCGCCGTTTTCACAACGGATGACCCGGTATCGTTTTTCGCATTCCCCCGGGCTTCAATCTGGATCCGGTCGAGCAGGCCCCTGCCCTGAAGCCTTTTCGCCTCTGCCGTTGCCTGTGCCCTGTTCGGATAGGGGCCTGCCAGGATATGGTATTTCGCATCCCTTCCCTCTCCCGTTTTCTCGACGGATACCTTGTAACCTCTCTCCTTGAGGCGCCCGACTTCGGAGCGGGCTATGCGGGCGTCGTAGTAGGAGGCAAAGCCTATGTAATAGCCTTCCTTTTTACCCTGTTCGGTGCGGCTTTGACCGACACAGGGAATACAGAAAATTCCCTGCAGCATAAACAGGATCAAGAGTACCGTCATCGTGAAAACCCGGCGACCGTCCCCAAAGACGGGCCGGCGGAAAAGGAACGGCGCCTTCCGGAAAGATTCCGGCTTGACAAAAAAAGAGGGCATGCTGGCACAGGTACGTTTCATCATTCTTCCCGATCATCCAACCCGACCGTGAATACCATGGCAGTCCGATTGTTCTTACTTCCCTGCTTCGACAGCAATTTATATACCAGACCGGCAAGCCCCCGCTTTTTCCCCGCATCCCCTTCCATGACGAAGCCTGAGCACATTAACGACAGTCTTCCGTCCTGCCGACGAGTCATCGCAATGCCAATAATTTGACCATTGCCCCCATGTAATGAAACACCCGGTATCGTTCCCCGCCGGAGCGAACAGATCATCATGATAAAATAGATAGTTTTTTCAGCGGAATACAAATTCCCCCGGCTTGCCTTCGTTTCGCACAAGGTTCGGTATCACTCTTGCAAGTATACCAAAAAAAATGAACCGGACCCTCCGCAAGGCCTGCAGAAACATCGGCGGTCCAGGGATGCGGGCAAGGCGGTGGCAAATCGGTACTTCTCATTGTTAAAAAGCACCATCAGGAAAAAGGACAGCGCCTCGGAAAGGGGGAAAGAGAATGATGAAATTGAAAGGACTTACCGAAATCTCGACAAATAAAAGGGAATATTCGAGAATTTCCACACTGCTCCCTTTCGGCGTACGGGTCGTCCCACCGGAAGAAGAAGGATTATACCGGGCAAAACTCTACGGGGAACCCATTTACAGCGAGCTTTCGACCTTGCCCGAAGTCGGCGACGCCCATCTGTCAATTTGGCTGAAGACGATCAACGCCAAACTCGACGCGATCATGCGCATGCTTGCCATTTACCAGGAGGGTTTTCAGGCCCTGCCGACAAAGCCCGTCACGCTGAGCGGAAACGGCATGGATTATCTCTCCGAAGCGTCAATCCCTGAAGGAAGCCTTCTGGAAATCAAGATGATTCTCTTTTCGCTCCCCCCGGTGGCCGTTCAGATCTACGGGCAGGTTCTGTCCTGTACGGCGAAGCAGGAGCAGAACCGGATCGGTTTGAAATTTCTCGACATGGACGATCATGTCCGCGATGAAATCGTTCGCTTTGTCTTTGAAAGGGAACGGGAAGCCCTGCGGGCCAAGAGAGGGGAGAAAGACTATCCATGATGGCCATTATCGGTTTTGTCGTCGTCACCGTCGCCGTTGTCGGCGGCTATCTCATGGCCCAAGGGAATCTCTCCGTCCTGGTGCAGCCGGCCGAGATAGTCATTATCGTCGGTGCCGCGATCGGCGGATTCTTGATCGCATCGCCGCTCAAGGTTGTCAAAAAAGTGTCTTCCTCCGTAATAGGCGTCTTTACGGGAAAGCATCTTTCCAAAGAGGATTACATGGAGGCGCTTCTGCTCTTGAATGGTATCTTCTATAAGATCAGACAGCAGGGATTGGTTTCCATCGAATCGGATGTGGACCGCCCCGAAGAAAGCCCCGTTTTCAGCAAGTTTCCCCGCATCCTCAAAAACGAGCGCGCTATTAATCTGATTACGGACACCCTCCGGACAGTCATGACCACGACGATCGCCCCGCATGAGTTGGAAGCCTTGCTCGACAGCGAGCTGGATACGCATCTGGATGAACTGATCCATCCGTCCAAAAGCGTCAACTTTGTCGCCGACGCCCTCCCGGGGCTCGGAATCGTCGCCGCCGTGCTGGGCGTCGTCATCACCATGGGACATATCGGTGAACCGCCTGAAGTGCTGGGCGCACATATCGGGGCCGCCCTGGTGGGTACTTTCCTCGGCGTACTTCTCTGTTACGGATTCGTGGGACCCATGGGAAGGAATATGGAACATGCGGCAACGGAGCATCTCCAGTACCTCACCGTCCTGAAGGTCTCCCTCCTTTCCTTTATCGGCGGCGCCGCACCCAAAGTGGCCGTGGAATTCGGGCGCCGCGTTATCCCCACCGAAGCCAGACCGACTTTCGTTGAAGTCGAAGAAGCGTTCCGCCAGGCGAAAAAATAATGGACGATCGTTCCTCACCCGTTATCATCATCAAAAGGAAAAAGCGCCGGACTCCCGAGGCGCACCACAGCGGTTCCTGGAAAGTCGCCTATGCCGATTTCGTGACGGCCATGATGGCCTTTTTTCTGCTGCTGTGGCTGATTACCATGGTCTCGCCGGAAAAACGCCTGGCGCTTTCCGAATATTTCAAGAATTTCAATGTATTCAAAGAAATGACCAGTTCCGGCCAGTCCTTCCTGGACAAATCAGCCACTGTCCTGGACAAGCAGGGCATGGGGGCCAAGATGTCCGCCAAGGGTCTAAGCCGGGAAGGGGCCGGGGCGGCAAAGGATTCCCGGGGAGAGGTCCGTGGCTCCACGGGGGTGACCGTCGTCAAAGTAACGGAACAACAGGGCGGCATCACATCGGAAGACCTGGTCAAAAAGCTCAAGGCCGCCATCGAGGAAAAGCTCAGACTCGTCAAGGATCAAATCTTTGTCGATGTGGTAGAGGGAGGCGTCCGGATTCAGATCGTCGATACGGAAGGAAGCCCCATGTTTTCACTGGGAAGCGCCGTGCCAACGGACAGGGCCCGGCAGATCCTGGCGCTGGTGTCCGACAATATCCGGGATATTCCCAACCGGGTGGCCATCGAAGGCCACACGGATGCCGCACCCTTCCGGGGCGGCCAAATTACCAACTGGGAACTGTCCACCTCCCGATCTTCCGCGGCGCGCCGGGAACTGGAAAACAACGGCATCGATCCGTCCCGTATCGCCCGGGTAGTGGGTTACGCGGACCAGGAACTCTTTGTGGAGGATAACCCCCGGGACCCCCGCAACCGGAGGATCAGTATCATTCTCATTCAGCCAAAAGCCCGGACAGCGGAGGGGCCGGCCGCCGATCCTCAGCCCGGGCCAGGTCCGCCCTAAGTTCCGTCGCTCAAGCAAATATCCACCACAAAAGGACCTTCATCGATTTCGAAAGGAATGATGATACTGGGACCGCCCAAGACGTGGACGATGGAGTGACTTGGTCCCGAAACAATGGTGGGAATGGCCGCCGTGATGTTGAGGCCCTCCGCCTCGAGCTTCTTTCTGGCCACACCGGAAACCATGTTCGTCAGTTCCCCTACGGCATCCTTGATGTCGCCGTTGATTTCGTCGATTTCCTCTCCCAGCATATTCGATACGATCTTCAGAATGCAGCCCTTGCTGAAACTCAGCGCCAGGGATCCGCGGGCGGCGCCGGTGAGACCGATAATGCCGGAGATATCACCGACGGCCATGCTGTCCTTCTTCAAATACGGTTTCCCCGGACGGGGCGAGATGAAGGCCATCGTATTAAGCACGCTGGTCGTCCCCTCCAAAAACGGGTTGATAAATTTAACATTCATACGGGTTTCCTCTTTCAGTTGGTGGATTACATTTTTTCCATGATTTTCTTGATCTTCTCGTCCAGGGTTTCCGATGTGAAGGGCTTGACAATATAATTGCTGACGCCGGCCTTCACGGCGGCAACCACATTTTCCTGCAGGGCTTCGGCAGTCACCATCAGGAAAGGCAGGATCTTCAGGTCCTCATCGGCCCGGACCGCCTTCAGCAGTTCCAACCCGCTCATGTTCGGCATGTTCCAGTCGGACACAATAAAGTCGATTTTCTGGGACTTGAGAATTTTCAGGGCGTTCACCCCGTCCTCCGCCTCGACAATGTTTTCATAGCCGCTCTGTTTCAGCAGATTCCTGATCACCTTGCGCATGGTTGCAAAATCGTCGACAACCAAAATCTTGATGCTCTTATCCATGTTGATCTCTCCTTGGAAATATTTCACTCTACCCCCGCCGGACGGGGGTAGATCGTTCCTATCGTTCGCTGAAATCGAACAGACCTTCCGGATCGATGATCAATCCCACCTGCCCGTCTCCGAGAATTGCGCCTCCCGAAATACCCCGGATGTTTTTGAATCCTTCTCCCAAACTCTTGATGACCACCTCCGCCTTGCCGACGATCCGGTCGACCAGAAGACATTTTGTCCGGCCCTCACCTTCGACAACCACGCCGATCGCGTCCCAGGGATCGCGGCACTCCGGCTCAATGCCAAAAAGCCGATAGAGACGTACCAAGGGCATCAGGTGCCCCATAACATTGATCGTCTCACCTTTGCCGACGACATTGTTGTACGATTCCCGGGGCGGGCGCAGGGCCTGGCGGATAGCCGTGGTCGGCAAAATGTAGCGTTCGGGCCCTACCTTGACGATCATCCCGTCAATGATGGCCATCGTCAAGGGGAAACTCGTAATAAAGGTCGTCCCCTCACCCGGCTTGCTCTCGATTTCGATTTTGCCCCGCAGCTTTTCAATGGCCTGCTTAACCACATCCATCCCGACACCGCGGCCGGAAATGTCCGTCACCTTTTCCGCCGTCGACAGGCCCGGAAGAAAAATCAGCCGGAATATCTCGTTGTCGCTCAGCCCGTCTCCACTCGCCACGACCTTGTTCTTGATCGCCTTTTCCAGAATTTTATCCTTCCTCAGGCCGCGTCCGTCATCAGCAATTTCAATGACGATGTTTCCACCCCGGTGGTACGCGGACAGGCGGATAACGCCTCGTTCGGACTTTCCTGCCTGCAGCCGGTCCACCGGCAATTCCAATCCATGATCAACGGAATTGCGGATCATGTGAACGAGGGGGTTATAGATTTCGTCCACCATATTCCGGTCGATCTCGGTCTCTTCTCCTTCCATTTCCACGGACACGGACTTGCCAGCCGCTTTCGACAGGTCACGGACAAGACGTGACATGCGCTGGAATGTCTGCTTAATGGGAATCATGCGCAAACTCGTGGACACCCGTTGCAGCGACGAGGTTATCCGGAACAGTTGCGCAATATCGCGCATCAGATTGCGATCCGCATGAAGGCTCATGTTCAGATCCTGCTGCACCATGGACTGCGTAATCACCAATTCACCGACCATGTCGATCATGTCGTCCAGCTTGCGCGTATCCACACGGATCGTGGAGGCGTCGGAAACCTGGTCCACCTGTTTGCGCAGAGCCTGGGAAACCTGTTTGGGCGTCGCCCCCCCTTCCTTGATCAGGGCTTCCCCGATTTTCGTTCCCGGCTCCCTTTCCAGCACCTGCAAACCCTTCTTGAGGGCTTCCTCGCTGATCACCCCCTCTTCCACCAGAATCTCCCCCAGCTTCTTGCGCACCGGGATGTCCGTCCGCCCCTCCTCGACCATACTGATACGTTTTTCCATTTCTTTCATGTCGAGCTCCTCGGGAACATGGTGGCTTCCGTGCGGATCGTTTTTCAACCGGTTTACCAGCAGTTTCAAGGCATCGGCCCCGTCGAGGACAACATCGATCATAGGCGGTGTGACCTCCAGTTCCCCGTTTCTTACCTTATCCAGAAGATTCTCCAGCTTGTGGGCCAGATCGCGGATAATCGTCAGATTCAGGAAACTCGCCACGCCCTTGATGGAATGAAAGGGCCTGAAAATGGCATTGATAAAGTCCTTGCTCTCCGGCTCCTGCTCCAGATTCAGAATATTAACCTCGATTTCGTCAATATATTCGCACGCCTCGATGATAAAATCCTTCAAAAGCGATTCATCCTGAATCTGTTCGCCTGCGGAGGATATCTCCTCCGGTGGAACAGCGCTTCCTGCATCCGCGGGTGATGGCATTCCGGCGACGGCCGTCGCCGAATCTTCGAGGGGAATATCCTCTCCGAGCAAGCAGGCGCATCCGGCGACGAACTCGCCCACATCTTCCCCGCAGGAGCCGGCATTCTTGCAGGATTCAACGACCGACTGCATCAGAGAAATTCCCTTCTCAATCATGCCGAAGCCCGCTTCCTTGTCCCGCACCTGGTCGATAAGCCATTTTCCCAGAACATGGCTTAATGAGCGAGAAACCCTGATGACCTGCAAAATATTCTTATTCTCAGCTTCCGCGAGAATCCGGTCGAGGTCATTGAGAAACTTGCCCACTGTGGGCACGTCGATATCACGGCCGTCGAGAAAAAGAAAATCCGAGGCCATCCCGTCAATCAGTGAAGTCAGTGGTTGATAACTCATATACTACACCATCCTTATGATCTCTTGCGCAATCTGGTCCAAGGGAACGATCCTGTCTGCCGCTCCCAGCTTTATTGCCTCCTTCGGCATACCGAAAACCACGCAGGATTTTTCATCCTGGGCAATCGTGCCGGCACCGGCCTGCTTCATTTCCAGAAGTCCTTCGGCACCGTCCGCCCCCATTCCCGTCAGGATGACCCCGATGGCATTCGCCCCCGCATACTTCGCCGTTGACTTGAACAGGATATCCACCGCGGGCCTCTGGTGATGAACCATGGGGCCCGTCTTGATTTCAACATAATAACGGGCTCCGCTTCGGCGGAAGATCATGTGATAATTTCCCGGGGCAATCAATACGGTACCCGGCGTTACGGAATCGTTATCCTCGGCTTCCTTCACCTTCATCTGGCAGATCCCGTTGAGACGCTCGGCAAACGCCGTTGTAAAATGGGCCGGCATATGCTGGACGACGACAATCCCGGGTGAATTCGCCGGCATCCTCGTCAGGACATTCTTCAGTGCCTCCGTTCCTCCCGTGGACGCCCCGATGGCGATCACCTTGTTGGTTGTCTGGGCCAGGGATCGAATCGGCTCGGCTTCGCCGCGCCCGGTGACACCCTCCTGCTTTCTTGCAACGTCCACGCGTGACGCTACACGTATTTTTTCCGCGAGCTGGGCGCTCATATCGCCGACCGAATAGGAACCGCCCGGCTTGGCGATCACATCGACCGCACCGATATCCAAAGCTTCCAGGGTTAATTTCCCGCCCTTGTGGGTCAAAGAACTGACGATAATCGTCGGCAGGGGATAGTACTTCATCAGTTTGCGCAGAAAGGTGATCCCGTCCATTCTGGGCATTTCGACATCCAGGGTGATGACATCGGGTTTCAGCGTCACGATCTTGTCCCTGGCCACGAAGGGATCGGGAGCCGCCCCGATCACTTCGATATCGGGGTATTTGGAAAGCTCTTCAGTAAATATTTTGCGCACGATCGCCGAATCGTCGACAATGAGAACCCTGATTTTTTTCACGCCTATCTGCCCTCTTGGATATAGGGATACCAGTCGCCTTTACGGAGTTGATTCACTTTGTAGACGATGGCCTCGTTTTTTAAGGTATTGTACACGATCTTTCTGCCCATCGATCCGCCAACATCTTCGGAAACAATGGGTATTTTCCGGCGGACCAGGATCTTCTTGGCTGCCCGCACATTTTCCGGCCCCACCCGTTCGCAATCCCCCGCGGGGCTGATCGCCCCCCCGAAGATCTGTGCTTTCAAGTTCTTGATTTTTGAACCATCAGCCAGGAAAAGCTTGATCAGGTAATTGATCGCGACATTCCCATACTTCGCTGATGCCTGGGACCGCTCATCCGTGGCGGGATAGAGAAAATGTGCCATGGCGCCGCATTCTCTTTTCGCATCCCACAACGAGACGGCCACGCAGGAGCCGACAACAGTGGAAATCAAAGAAGGTTCCTCGCTGACATAGATGAAGCCGGGAGAAAGATAGTAATCCCTGATCTGGATGTCCTTGCCCATCATGGCGTCACCGAAGGCCCTCGCTACGTTTCCATCCAGGAAAGGCGAACCTGAAGGTGCGCTCCCTCCGACTCGAAGCACACGGTCACGTCATCAGCGCCTGCCGGGACATTGCCGCACACCCTGTCTTCCTGCTCCGCCGCGGCATACATCGGCAGGTGCAACTGAAAAACCTCCTTTTCGTCCATTTTGCGCAGAAAATTTCCGCACACCATGTTCGCCGCCTCCTTGGCACAATCCTCAATCATCCGATCCGTGATATCGCATCGCTCACACCCGAGCATGTTTTCCGCCATCATAGACGCAAGGGCCGGCGAAATGGTCAAAGACACCCTTCCCGTTGCCGCACCGCCGAATGTGATGCAGGAAACCGATGCATCGCGCATATCGACCTTTTCCACGGGTTCGAGAAACAGAAAAAACATCTTCTCGAAGACTTCAAAAGTCGCCTTCATCAGTGTCTGCTTGATATTCTCCCTCATCTCCCACTCCTATCACTTCATGCAGCATGCGCTTCAATTCTTCCGGCAGGAAGGGTTTCTTGATAAAGCCCCTGGCCCCCAGGGCATAGGCTTCTTGCACCCGCTCCTGACTTCCCTCCGTTGAAATCATGATGACGGGGATATTGCGAAAGACCTCGTTCTGCCCAACCTCCTTCAACAGTTCGAAACCGTCCATTTCCGGCATATGAATGTCCGAAAGGATGACATCGACCCATGCTTCGGACAAGACTTCCAGTGCCTGGTTGCCGTTATCCGCTTCGTAGCAGTGGTCCATCCGGAAACCCGACAACTGGATCACTTTTCGTATTACGGAACGCATGGCGGTTGAATCATCCACAATCAGAACATTAAACGACATAATGCACCCTCGACTTGTCTTATACGATATTGATCACGTCCTCGGCGCTCTGGAGCGACTCAAGAAGCATGACCATTCCCTGTTCCAAATCCTGCACGCGCAGGTGGAACCGCGTCAAACTCTCCTCCAGACCTTTATAGGCCAGACCGTCAACCCCCCCATCGACACCGATCATCAGGCACAACTGATCGGAGAGATAAACCAACCAGGGAACATGGTCCCCCTCCTTGTCCAGAAGGTCCGGACGATGGTGATAGGCAATGGCATCCCGGATTTCCGCCGGGAAATGCCAGTGTTCGGCAATCATCCCTCCCAAAACGGCGTGATCAATTCCGAGCACCTCGTTTTCCGCCTCCAGGAATGAATAGCCCCGGTTCATCACCAGATTCTCGATCTTATTGAACGATTCCTGAACATATTCCCCCAGGAACACCTTGCCGATATCGTGAAGCAGTGCCGCCGTGTAAAGGACCGAATCGTCGCAACGGAAAACCTTCTGCGACAGAACCTGGGACATCATGGCCACGGCAATGGAATGTTTCCACAATTCCCTGGCCTGGGTCACGTAGCCGCCGGAAACCTTGCGATAAAAACGGGACACCCCCGCGGTCTGCACCGCCCGCAGGAGGTTCTGCTGTCCCAAGTACAGGACGGCTTCCTGGATGGATTTGATTTTATGCCGGGAACCGAAATAGGCGGCATTGCTCATTTTGAGGATGTTGGCCGTTATCGCCTGATCGTACTTGATCAGGTTGACAAGGTCCGCCACGGCGTAATCGTCCCGGCTCACCAGTTCGGCCACTTTCTGGACGGTCATGGGAAAAGCCGGTATACTCTGCACCGAGCGTATGATTTTCTCCAGCATTTTACAATTCCTTCATCATCCCCATCGAACTTTTAATAAGAAACTTTCCGTTCGACAGATCAAGCCGTACCGTTCGATTGTAGTTAGCCCCCGTATCCTCCGCTTCGATCATCACGTTATTTTTCCAGAAAATTTTTCTCAGGGCCGTGATGTTCTTTTGCCCGATACGAAAAAAATTGGTGTCGTCCAGTATACTGGCACCCCCGGCTACCTTGACCACGATCCGCTTCTTCTCCGCCCCCAAACGGTAGCAGGACTTGAACAGCAGCGGCACGCCCGTATCGGCGAACATGCCCGGCTGCTCCTGCGCTTTTTTCGGATCCAGAGTCGAATCCGGAAGCATGAAGTGAAGCAACCCGCCCACCTTAACCAGGGGGTCATAAATAGCCAAACCTATGCAGGATCCGAGAGCATACGTAACCAGAACATCACTGGCTTTATTGCTCACCTTCAGATCCGAAATTCCAACAATCACATCTGCCATAGAGTCTATTTTCGATAAACACTCGGTTCGATATAGTTAAAAGGATGCGTTAAGCCTGTCAAACTTTCGGAGTGACCGACAAAAAAATAACCGCCTTTCCGCAAGGCCTGATAAAGACGGTTGACGAGCATCTCCTGTGTCGGCTTATCAAAGTAAATCATGACGTTCCGGCAGAAAACAATGTCGGAGGCAAAGTCGCCCGGCGGCGTGTCCATCAGGTTGAACCGCATGAAACGGACCATGTCCCGAATGTCCTTTTTGACTTGATAAAAGCCGTTCCATTTTCCTGACCCGTACTGAAAGTATTTTTTCAGCACCGAATCCGGCACATTCTTCAAGCGTTCCCGGGGGTAAATGCCCCTGGCTGCCGCCTGCAGCACCCGGGTCGAAATATCCGTGGCCAGGATCGACACGGGCACGGGAATCCCCGCCATGATTTCCAGGGCGGTCATGGCCAGGGAATAGGGTTCCTCTCCGGAAGAACAGCCGGCGCTCCAGATCTGAATCCGTCCGTCGTGCCGGTTCCCCTTTTTCCCTTGCGCTATTTCCGGCAAGATCTTCCGCAACTTATCAAAGTGACCGGCCTCGCGAAAGAAATAGGTCAAGTTCGTCGACAGGGAATCAATCATCATGATCAATTCATCGCGCCCTTCATCGGTCGTCACATGGCGATAATACTCTCTGAAGGTCCCAAAGTTTCCTTCCCGGAGGCGCTTCCCGAGACGGGCCTTGACCAGCTCCTTTTTCCCGTCATGGAGATTGATGCCGCATTGTTCATAAACAAGTCGACTGATCTTCTGGAAATCGCTCTCTCTCAGCTCCGCCGTCATTTCTCCGCTCCGCGCCGCCCCATCATGATGTTCAATCCCTGGAGGGGCGCCTTTTCAACTAGCAAGATACGAACCAATCCTTCCTATCCGGCGGCGTGCTCCCGTTCCGGCGCACCTTGCAAAAGCAGGCAAGAAACGGCCGCCGTCATCATGATGGATCCGGACGGCCATCCTTTGCCATTCGCTGGATGATTTCCCGGATCTCGTGGTCCCGGAGCAACAGGTCGATTTCATCGGAAGACATCCCGGCCTTACCGAAATCCTGCAGGAGTCTTTTGATCTCGTACAGGGGGATTTTCAAATTCTTCCCGAGACCGCAGGCCTGAATCTTCCCGTCCTTTGCCCACCGGTATACGGTTACCCGGCTGATTCCAAAGAGCTCAGCGACTTCTGACGTTGAATAAAATGTCTTTTCCATGACTTGTAACCGGATTGTGTTCCTCGGATCGCCGTTTCGATACCGGACAGGCAACGGAGACCCCCATCAGGTTGGACAACCGAACGGTGTCCCACAGCCCAACCTTCATGCATCCATTTACGCGGCGACCTTCGCTTCAATTTCAGCCACTTCTTCCGCCGCCAGGACGAGGTCAATATCGAGCAGAATCTTGACGTTCGCGCCGACCTTGGCCATACCCAATATAAATTCCGTCTTCAGTTTCGTGCCGAAGGAAGGGGTATCTTCAATGTCGCCGTTTCTGATGTTGAGCACCTCGGAAACGGAATCCACGACAATCCCCATCGCGATGGTCTTGCCCAGGCTGCTGATTTCAACAACGATAATACAGGTTCGCTCCGTGTAATCGATCTGTTCGATTCCGAATTTCAGGCGCAGATCAACCACGGGGATGACCTTGCCCCTGAGGTTCACAACCCCTTTGACGTATTCCGGAGTCTGGGGGACGTGAGTAATCGGCATCATGCCGATGATTTCCTTGACCTTGAGGATCCCGATACCGTACTCCTCGCCGTCCAGGGAAAAGGTCAGATATTTCCCCTCCCGGTCTACGCCTGTTTTCCTCGCCTGATTTTCAACTTGCAACGTCTCTTTCATTTCAAACCTCACTGTCTTGTGGTGATAAAGGTAACGCCGCAATGTGTTTCCTTACGGCCATCCGCTCTCTGCCGGAGTGATTCCCCAACTCCATAAATGCGTGTTACCATCTAATCGAATGCAACGACATGGTATGTATCGGCATGATAAAGAAAAAACTTTACTCTTTTTCCGCAATAATTTAGTAATAGGTCTGCTGGCGGCGCCGGTTTGGCAAGTATCTGAGCCTCCTTGGATTGATGACTACGCTTCCACAGGAAAGTACGCATGAAAAAAGCCAAAATCCTCATCGTTGAAGACAACGAACTCAGCAGACAGAATCTCTTCGAACTCATGCATTCCAGCGGCTACGACGTCAGGGCCGTCGAAGACGGTCGTGAGGCGATGAAGGCCTTTCTGGAGGATCACTACGACATTACGATCACGGACCTGCAGATGCCCCACGTGGACGGCCTGGAGCTGCTGCGTTTCGCCAAGGAGCTGTCGCCGGACCATGTCGTGATCATCATCACCGGATACGGAACGGTCAGCAATGCCGTGGAAGCCATGAAACTGGGCGCTTTCGACTTCATCTCCAAACCCCTGAAAGACGACCTGGTCAGAATAACCGTTCAGAGAGCAGTCTCCTATGCCCAGCTCAGGGAAGAGAATGTTCATCTCCGGGATCACCTGAAAGAGAAGTATGACCTGGGCAAACTTTTGGGTTACAG
Source organism: uncultured Syntrophales bacterium (assembly GCA_964411235.1). Lineage (GTDB taxonomy): Bacteria > Desulfobacterota > Syntrophia > Syntrophales > JAAYKM01 > JAAYKM01. The sequence goes on along the minus strand of CAYPKE010000003.1, from coordinate 4,742 downwards.
CGACTGCATGAAAAAGGTTTTCGGCACCATCGAGAAGGTCGCCGATTCAGACAGCACCGTTCTCATTTACGGAGAAAGCGGCACCGGAAAGGAATTGGTCGCCAAAGCCATTCATTTCAACAGTTCACGTCGCAACAAACCGCTGGTACCGGTCAATTGCGGGGCCATCCCTGAAGATCTCCTGGAGAGCGAACTCTTCGGCCATGAAAAGGGCGCCTTCACCGGGGCGATCCGCAGCCGATCGGGACGCTTCGAGCTTGCCCAGGGGGGGACCCTGTTTCTCGACGAGATCGGCGATATGAGCCCGGCCCTTCAGGTCAAGGTTTTGCGGGCGATCCAGGAAAAACAGTTTGAACGCATCGGAGGGGTCAAAACCTACGAAGCCGATGTCCGTATCATCGCGGCCACTCACCAGAACCTGGAAAAAGCGGTCGAGGAAAAACGGTTTCGCGAAGACCTGTACTACCGGATCAACGTCATTCCGATCTGGCTGCCGCCATTGCGTGAACGGGGTCCGGACATCGCCATTCTCGCCAACCATTTTCTGCAGGAAATCAGTGCGAAAAAAGGCAAGGCGTCCGCGAGAATCACACCGGAAGCCATGTCTTGCCTGATGCAATATTCCTGGCCGGGCAATGTCAGGGAGCTTCAGAATCTCATGGAAATGCTCGTCGTCATGCAACCACACGACGAAATTTACGTCGAAGATCTGCCCGCGAAATTTCACGTCACCTCCGCCCGGGAATGCGGAACAACGTCGCTTGAATTACCGGAAGCGGGCTTCGATTACAATGCAGCAGTAACCCAGTTCGAAAAAGACCTCTTGATGAAAGCCCTCGAAATCAGCGGCGGCGTAAAAAACAAGGCGGCCAAGCTGCTCGGACTGAACCGCACCACATTGGTGGAAAAGTTAAAGCGTTTTCACCTGGGGGAATAATAAGGCGCTGTCTTTTGTTCAGGCTTCCTGCAGGACCTCCCTGACTTTCCGGGATATCGTTTCGATATTGAAGGGCTTCTGAATGAAAGCCCGACACCCCTTTTCCATAATTTCTTTGGCGATGTGATTCACACTGTAACCGCTGCTGAGGATGACCTTGACCTCCGGTCTGATCGCCTTGACGGCCTCGAACGTTTCCATCCCCCCCATCCCCGGCATGATGACGTCCAGGATGACGAGATCGATCTCCTCCGGCATGGTTTGAAAGATTTCCACGGCCTCTTCACCGCTGCTGGCGGTCAGAACCCGGTATCCCAGGGATTCCAGAATATCCTGCATGACCTCGATGATCGTTTTTTCGTCATCCACAAAAAGAACCGTTTCCCGACCGTGAAAAATCGTCTTCTCCTGCGGCGCCGATTCACATGCCGGCGCTCCGAAAGCCCTTGGCAGACAAACAAAAAAGGTCGATCCCTTGCCTCTTTGGCTTTGCACATCGACGAAACCGTGATGACCCTTGACGATTCCATAGACGGATGCCAAACCCAAACCGTAACCGCGCCCCATTTCCCTGGTGGTGAAGAAAGGGTCGAAAATCCTTTCCCGCGTCTTGTCATCCATCCCGACACCGTTGTCGGTCACGGAAATTCGGACATAAGGGCCATCGCCAACAAAAAAGACCTTCGCTTCGTCAGGCGCCATCACAATGATTTCCGTTCTCAGGATCAAGCAGCCTCCCCCCGGCATCGCGTGGGAAGCGTTCAGATAAAGATTCAGCAGAACCTGCTCGATCTGCCCCCGGTCCGCTCTGACCAAGACCGGTTCCGCGTCCAGATTTGTTTCAATGATGATTTCCTTGCGGGTTCGTCCGAACATGGCAGCTGTCACGGACAGCACCTCGTTCATATCGATCAGGGAAAATTCCTGCTCTCTGCGAACGGAGAAGTTCAAAAGCTGTTTCGTCAGGGAAACCCCGCTTCTGATTTGGTCTTCAATGTTTTTTATTTTATCGTAGTGATAATGGGAAGCGTCCAATCCCATGAGAATCAGGGAGATATTCCCCTGAACACACATCAGCAGGTTGTTGAAATCGTGGGCAATTCCCCCGGCCAGGGTACCGACGGCTTCCATCTTCTGGGCGTAAAGGAGTCGCTTGTCCTTTTCCCGGAGCTCCCGCTGAATAGCCTTGTTTTTTTCTATTTCTTCCGTCAGGGCTTTGTTGGATGCCTCAAGTGATGATGTCCTGATCCTGACCCGTTCCTCCAGCTCGTCCTTGAGCGCCTCGAGAGATTCATTCTTCCGCCGCAGTTCCTCCATCAGTTCGATGTACATGACCGTCGCATTTTTCGATTCCTCGCGCGACAATTGATATTCATTTTCCACATGGCGCAACCGGATCTCGAGTTCCCGCATTCGGTTGGTCAAATCATGATCGCTCATCCGCCCCCCCGGACAATCTTTGTGTTTAAAACCAGCCATGCGCCACCATCTGGCGAATTTGATCTTCCACATCGTCCATGATAAATGACATGGCCCGCTCCTCGATGCCGAACTGCTGCAGGCATCGTTGGTATAAACCGGCGTCATGGGGCATCGGTTCAACATACCCGAGCTTTCTTTCCCGGCAACAGAAATGTGCGATATGAAGAATGGCCGCTTCTTCGTGCCGGTCTATTTCGTTGTCCGGTAATCTTTCGGCGCAAAGCACGCCGGCGGCCAGGTTATCAGGAAAATTCCATTCCTTGAGAAGCAGACCGCCGATTTCGTCATGAGCGAATCGAAACGTTTCTTCCTCGGCCTGCCAGATGCTTCGGTCGTCTTGCTCGATTGCTTTCAATACCTTGAGAAAATCTTCCCGGAGAAATTGGTCGATCACGATCAGCCCGATATCATGGAGAAGGCCCGCCGTGTATACCTCGTTACCGGTCCTGCGTAATTCGCGCCTTGCAATCAGTTTGCCGCACGTTGCCACGGCCACGGAATGAATCCACAAGGCGTTTCGGGAATAGCGCCCCCGGTTGCTGCCCCCGTTGTGGAACAGGTCGACAACGGCCTGGCTGATCGCCAGTTCCTTGACGGACTCGAATCCGATAAACATGATGGCGTCCAGGATATCGGACACCTTGCGCGGCATGCCGTAAAAAGCGGAGTTGGCCCGGCGAATAATTTTAGCCGTCAGGGGTGGATCGGCCTCGATCAGGGCTTTCAGATCGACGGCATTGGCATGGGGATCCAGGGCGACCTCGATGATCTTGTTCAGGATGCGCCGGATGGAAGCAATCTCCGAGCCGTTTATGGTCTTAATCAGTTCTTCTGGTGACAGCATTGCATCCCCTCGTTCCTTGGAGCGGCGATTTTACAGGGAATCACCGCCGTTGGCAAACGATGTGTCGACTTGTCGTCGTATAGACCTTAGAAGTCCTTGAAATCACCTTCTTCCAGGGGGATGATCTGATCCGGACGGACAACTTTTTCCTTTACGGAAGCGCCTTGCTTACGATCATACTTGACCAGAGCCGCTATCGGCGGTTTCTTGCTCAGCACTGCACCCCGTTGACTCGTAACGCGTCCGGCAGGGAGCGCTTTCCCGCCGTATCCATCGGCAGCGCCGTTGATCAGGGACACGAGGTCACCGACGTAACTCTTCATCTGCGCCGCCTGGGCGTTCAGTTCCTCAGCCGCACTGGCCGACTCTTCGGCGGATGCAGCCGTCTGCTGCGCCACCTTGTCCATCTCCACCACCGCCGAGTTGACCTGACCGATTCCCTGGGCCTGTTCCCGTGACGCCGCCGCGATTTCCCCGATCAGCTCCGTCACTTTCTTTGCGATTTCACCGTTTTTCCCCATCGCTTCGGATACCTGCCCGTACAGGGAAGTCGCTTCCTTAATCCGGCCCGTCGAATTGGTGATCAGATCCTGAGTATTCTTGGCAGCCTCGGTCGCCCTCATGGCCAGGTTCCGGACCTCGTCGGCGACAACGGCGAATCCCGCGCCGGCCTCCCCGGCTCTTGCCGCTTCCACAGCAGCGTTCAATGCCAGCAGGTTGGTCTGGAAGGCAATTTCATCGATGGTCTTGATGACTTTGGCTGTTTCTTCGCTGGCGCCCACGGAAGCCTGCATGGCCTTTTCCATCGTCGTCATGCGTTCCCCGATCATTTGGAAATTCGGTGCCGCCTCCTTCATCATCATATCATTCGCCAGTTGCGCATTATCCGCGTTCTGCCGGGTCATGGAAGACATTTCTTCCAGGGAGGACGAGGTTTCCTCAATGGCTGATGCCTGGTTCGAACTGCCGTCCGCCAGATGCTGACTCGACGTAGCCACCTGAGACGCGGCTGCGGTCACCTGTTCTGCACCGTCACTCAACCCTTCGATCACGCGGGCGATGGGGCGTGTAATGATGAGGCTCATGAATATCCCGATACCCAAAGCAATGAAAAAGGCCATGATCGTGGAAAACGTGGCGAACCAGCTCGCCGAATTGGCACGTGAGGCACTCGCCTGCATGGTGGCCTCGGCCTGCTGAACCTCGAGATCGATAATCTTGTGGAACGAGGCGGTGATCTGGTTTTCCACCACGGTCACCTCTCCCTCCATAAAAGCCATGGCCTCCTCCTTTTGGTCATCGGCGATAAGCTGAATCAGCTTCTCCAGATTCGGATTCTGACGCACGAACAGGCCGATCAGGCGGTCATACTCCTGCTTGATCTCTCCTTCCTTGAGGGTTTCCCCCACGAGAGCGAGATTCTTTTTTCCCCTCTCATTGAGAGCGGTTATTCTTTCCAGCTCGCGGTTCATATCCTTG
>CAYPKE010000002.1:0-40286 GCA_964411235.1 uncultured Syntrophales bacterium | reverse complement strand
TTATCGGCAGGGGAGGCGGACAACTTTAGGAATTTTGTGAAGGAGGTTTCAAACGGCCCTGAAATCAAGGCCAGGATGATGACGTCGGCAATGGAACAGCTTCATTCCCATTATTCCGTCGCAAGGCGGCATCCATTATGAAATGGACCGGGTGCCGGGTCGTGCGGCGGAGTTATGACAGTTAATTTGTGGTTGTGGTCATTCTGAACGAAGTGATGAATCTAATTAATACGACAAGTTATAAAGATTCTTCGGCTGGCGCCTCAGAATGACATTGCGACACATTCTCCGAGTCGGGCATGATGTTTTTGATACATACATGACGATGTAATAAAAAGGAAGGAGGGCGTTTGGTTTGGGTAGGGGTGTCCGGCGGTGCCGCCGGCTGGTGAAGGCTTTCCCCTTGTGCGCTCCTCACACCGGGGGCGGACTCTGCCCGGCAAGGTATTGGCCGAGCTGCCGGCCTTCCCGGAAGCCGGGGTTGATCTCCATGGCCTGCTGCAGGGCGATTTCCGCTTCCTGCCATTCCTCCTTTTCCAGGTGCACCCGGGCGAGGTTGTAATAGAGATGCTCGTCGGCGTTCTGCATGGCGATGGCCTTCCGGTACTGCAGGATCGCCTTGTCGTAATCCCCGTTTTTCCGGTTGTGGATGCCGTCGGCATTGTACATGGTCACCAGGTAGTCGCGCACCGCTTCGTCTTCGCCGATGATGTCCTGGACGGCGGCGAAATCGCCCCGCTCCAGGGCGAGGCAGGCCTGCTGAATCACGTCCTTGCGGGAGGCCAGTTCGCCCAGCTCCGGGACGGCAGCGTCATCCAGTTGACGTTGGCTCATGATTTCGCGGACTTCCTCTTCCTTGAGGATCATGAGCTGGTGCATGAAGTCGAGGGTGGTGTCGAAATCATCGTCCCGGAAGGTGACGGGGCCGTACACGTCCCGGAAGGTCTTCGACGCGGCCAGTTGATCCTGGAACTTGTTGATGTCCTTGTGCAGTTCCTTGGAGTCGGAGGCGAGCATCGGCGTGGCCTTCAGCCGTTCCAGGACCTCCTTGAACCCGGAGATGCAGGAATAGATGTTCTGCTTCTGCAGGTGGGTCTTGCATTCGTTCAGTTTGATGTTGATGCTGACTACGGCGTTTCGGTCGATGGCGTCGCTCATGGGATGCTTTCCTGTTATCTTTATCGCCCCCCGGACTCTTTCGCAGCGGTTCTTCGGAGTATTTAATGCAATAACCGTGACATGCCGTGGGTGAAGCGCGATTTTTTTATGGGTGATTCCGGGCGGCTGCCTTCCTTTATATTGTATGTTTCCCCGAAAGGGCAAAACGGCTTCTTTGTTCCGGGAAAGATGGCATGTTTCGGCAGGGAAAAACGATTCAAAAAAAGGCTTTTCCCAACCCCTTGATATGACAGGGGGGGCAGGGAAAGCCTGTGAACTTTTTCACAGGCACGAGAAAAAAAGGGGGCGACAGCTAAAGTTTTTTTATCCCTCTGCCGATAGAATGATCGAAGGGATTATTGGTTCGGAGAGGTGTTTCTATGACCATATCGACTTACCAGGTGGACAGCGTCATCAAGGCCTACAACAAGCAGAACAGGCTTAATTCCCGCCCGTCCGCCGGTCCGGATGTGAGGCAAGGCGAAGCCTATCTGGACAAGGTCTCCCTTTCGACCCATGTGGACAAGAAAGAAGCATATCAGAAAATCTCCTACAGCCTGCTGGATGTGATCCTGAAAGAAAGGCTGTAGTCTTCATTCTCCCTGTCAAACGCAAAGCGGCATTGCGTTCCGTGCGGGTTTTTATCTCAGGAATAGGAGACGTCCATGCTGCAGCTGGCCGTATCGGAAGATCAAAGCGCATTAAGACCCAGGAAACGCATTCTCCTCGTCGACGACGATGCCAACCTCCGGCAAATGATCGCCGAGGCCCTTTCTTCCAGCGATTATGAAATCACGGAGGCCGAGAGCGGCACGGAAGCCGTGCAAAAAATCAGCGGCCAATCCTATGATCTGGTGATCACGGACATGATGATGCCGGGCATGAGCGGCATGGAACTGCTCACCCAGATCCGGGAAACCAAGCCGGGTACGGCAGTCCTGGTCATCACGGCCTATCCCGCGACCCACCTGGCCGTCTCTGCCATGAAAAAAGGGGCCGTCGATTTCCTTGCCAAGCCTTTCGATATCGACACCCTGCTTTTCAAGGTCAGCGTTTCCCTCCAGGAAAGCGCGATTTCGCGCACCGATCTCTCACAGCCCGAAAGCGAACCGATTCAACTGATCAACAAGAAGGAAGAGCTTTCCCTGAAGAGCTACATTTACGAAAACATAGAAAACGCGGCCGGGGAGAACGACCAGATATTCCAGAAAATCGTCGATATGGCCATGCAGGTCGTCGATGGCGAAAGCGCCGCCCTGCTGCTTTACGATGAATCCGACAACCTTTTCCTCCCCCAGATCATCAAAAGCGATGATACACAGGACTATCTCGACCGCCGGATTCCCGCCATGACCAGGCTGTTTCACGAAGTCCTGGCGAAGCGCGAAGCCGTGGCGGCCATGAGTGCGGAGGCGGGCGAATTTCTGCCGACCATCATCTGTGCGCCCCTGATGATTCGGGGCCATGTGTTCGGCGTTCTGATGGTCAAGAAGGACGGACGCGGACCCGGCGTAAGCCAGAACGACCTGATGCATATTCAAAGCCTGACCAAGCGGGCATCGCTGAACCTGGAAAACAAGGTCCTTTACGAAAGCCTCTACGGCAACCTGATCGAGACTTTCAAATCCCTCGTGGCGTCGATCCAGGTGCGGGATCATTACACGGAAGAGCATTCGTACCGGGTCATGAACCTTTCGGTGGACGTGGCACAGGCCATGGGGTGCAGTGAAAGAGAGTGCGAGTCCCTGAAAATCGCGGCCATGCTCCACGATATCGGTAAGATCGCCATCCCCGACAGCGTGCTCATGAAGCCCGACCGCCTGACCGATGAGGAGTACGGGATCATCAAGAAGCATCCGCGCATCGGTGAGAGCATCCTCCAGTCCATCGTCATTTTCGAGGAGGAGCGCAACATCATCCTGCACCATCACGAACGTTGGGATGGACGAGGCTACCCGGAGGGCCTGGCCGGCGAGGCCATTCCCTTCCTGGCAAGGATTTTGTGCGTCGTCGATTCCTATGACGCCATGACCAACAACCGCCCCTACCGGCACGCGATGCGCCCCGAAGAGGCCATCGTGGAGCTGCTGAAGAACCGCAACACCCAGTTCGACGAAAAAGTCGTCGATTGCCTGGTGAAGCTGCTGCTGCATTAGCCTTTTCCCGCTCCTACCAGGACCCGGCATTCCCTCCCGGGTTGTCATCCTCCCGCTGCAAATCGCTTTTTCTGGCACGAATATTGTTTGCAATCGTTACGGGGAATGGTTTGTCCGTTTCCGAAAGGATTGCCGATGCATATTGATCCCGAGATGAAAACCTGGCTGTATTCGCGGCCCGCGCCGGCGGGCGCGGCGGAAGATGCCGTCAGCAAGGACCGCCGTCCGTTTCAGCCGGGCGTTGCAACCGAATTCAGCCGCATCCTCGAGAGCATGACGGGGAATGGCGGTCCCGCAGCACCGGGACAGACGGATGCCGGGAAGCCTCTGGACAAGGAACAAATCCTGCAGCTCATCCAGTGGATCAATATCCGGATGAACGAGCGTCTGCTCCGGTCCGTCGAGGGCGACGGTTTTGCCATGGCCTGGAGTCGGAATTTTGACGGTCTGCCGCCGGAGACTTCCCGGAACGAGCGGGCAACCGCCGTGAAGCCCCCCGCGGAAGCGGCGCCGGCGACGCGGGAAGGCATGACCAGGGCGGATGCCGGAAACTATGATCACCTCATCCGCAAGGCGGCGGCGGCCTATGATGTCGATCCCGGACTGATCCGGGGCGTCATCCAGGTGGAGAGCAGCTTCAACGCCAACGCCCGCTCCCCCAAGGGTGCCATGGGGCTGATGCAGCTCATGCCCGGTACGGCCCGGGAACTGGGGGTCAATAATCCCTACGATCCGGAGGAGAATATCATGGGCGGGACGCGCTACCTGAAAAAACTCCTGAACCGCTATGACGGAAACGTTTCCCTGGCTCTGGCTGCCTACAACTGGGGAATGGGAAACCTCGAAGCCCGCCGTGACCGGATGCCCGCGGAAACGCGGAACTATATCAGCCGCGTCACCAGCCTCTATAACGGCAACACGGCCGGCGCCTAACCCGGCGGTAACCCCTGCTCCCGGGTTCCCCACCGGCTTCCCGACTTCATAACTTTCCTGTCCGACAGTCCTCATCATCTTTGCGATCAACCCTGCGCTCAGAGGACCCTTTTCCGGCGAAAAGAGTTGACATTCCGTCCCTGCCCGGATGATATTAACCGCCTGATTCAGGGGGCGTGTGGCGGAATGCGGCGGCTCGGGAAAGGAGCGTGACATGGCCAGAATTCTCATCGTATACCACAGCCAGACGGGGCATACGGAAAGGATGGCGAAGGCCGTGGCCGAAGGGGCGGCGGCGATGGAGGAAGCCGAAGTCTTGGTCAGGCGGGCGGCCGATGCGACTGCGGAGGACCTGCTCTGGGCCGACGGCATCGCCATCGGGTCACCGGAAAATTTCGGCTATCTGTCGGGCATGATCAAGGACTTTTTCGACCGGACATTCTACGCCGTCGAAGACCGGGTATTTCGCAAACCCTACGTCGTGTTCATCAGCGCCGGGAACGACGGGACGGGGGCACTCCGTGCCCTGGAGCGGATTGCCCTGGGGTACAAGTTCAGGAAGGTATCCGAACCGGTCATTGCCAAAGGCGAAATCCGGCCTGAAGATCTGGATAAATGCCGTGAATTGGGGGGTATTCTGGCCGGCGGGTGCCAGATGGGCATCTTCTGAACCAACACTGGCCGGACATGCCTAAGTGTCGATGATTGTAGTTTTATTGCCGAAAATAATGTATGGTTGAGACGCCTCAGGGACGGTATGGGCGGCGGCGGATGCGGCGTCGATACCGGGGCCGCAGAGGCGCGTTTTCCTTGCTTCGCCGGAGGCAGGGCCGTCATGCTTCTGACCCGGCGAGGCCAAGAAAATCCTCGGAAGGGGGGTCAAGGTCTTCATCCAGAAGCCCTTTCAGATCGACCGGTTGTCACAGGTTATCCGGGAGGTTCTCGACGCCGGGGAAGGGTAGCCGCGGCATCCCCTAACGGGCATTAACGGCATCAGGAGGAGCTGATGATTGGCAAAATTCTTTTTCTGACGGCGGGGTGTCTTCTGGCCCTTTTCCCGTTTTCGGCCCGGGCCCTGACCCCGGAGCAGGTTATGCAGTTGAAGAAGGCGGGAGTGGAAGACCGGACGATCCGCCTGATGATCGAACAGGAAATGGCGGCGAACCAGGATCCTTATGCAACACTGGGGACGAAGGAAATCAGGGATGCCGACGGGAAGCCGGTCGTGATTTATTCGACGGGACGTCCCGGGGGCACCGCCATCGATCAGGAGGAGCAGGAGAAGCTGGATCGGGCCTGGGAAATGCTCCGGAACATTCTGATCGAGGTGCGTTAGAGGAAACGGCGATGTGCGGCCGGATTGTTCTTCTGACTGATTTGAGCCATGTGGTTGAAACGTTTCAGGTGGAGAAGGTTCTCGTCGACTACCTGCCGCTTCCGGACGCCTATCCCGGACGTGATGTCTTCGCCGTGATCCGGGAGGAGGGAAATCTCCTGGTGCCGCTCCGCTGGGGGCTGGTGCCGTCATGGGTAAGGAAAAACGCGGCGGCCAGGCCGATCGTCAATGCCCGGGCGGAAACCCTGTCGGAAAAACCGAGCTTCCGCGAGGCGTTCCGTCGCCGCCGCTGCCTGATCGTCGCCGATGGATTTTATGAATGGGAGAAGTCGCCGAAAAAGAGCATCCCCCACTTCTTTCGGCTCGCTTCCGGCGCGCCCTTCGGTTTGGCAGGCCTGTATGATGAAAGCCCGGGACGTGACGGCCGGCCGGTCCGTGCCGGTGTCGTCATCACGACGGCGCCGAATGAGCTGATCCGTCCGGTTCATGACCGCATGCCCGCCATTGTATGCGGGGAGGATGCCGCAGCGTGGCTGGAGCCCTCGCTGGCCGACGCAGATAGACTGCGGTCCTTGCTGCAGCCCTATCCGGCGGGGGCCATGCGGGGGGAAAGGGGGGTCTTCCCGACGGCCCAAGGCCCATCGGGACGCCCGGATCCGACGCCATGACGGGGCGTCCGGGTGAGAGTATCCTGATACGCTAATTCCCTTCGGGGTCACGCTGAACGAAGTAAATCCTTTATTTCTGCGTGTTGAAAAGCACAGATGCTTCGGCCGGCATCTCCGAGTGATATTGCGACACCCTGCGGCCGGCGGCCTTGCCGCGTTTGGACGTCTGTGGTATTTTTACACGAAAATACGTTGGAAAGGATCCCGGTCATCCCGAATTACAGAAAAAATGCCGCATATATTGATCATCGATGACGAGCCGCTGATGGCGGAGATGCTGTGTGACCTCGTGAAGCGCATGGATTGCGAGGCATCGTCGGCGTCCACCCTGAAGGATGCGGATCGGGAGCTTGCCCGCAAACCGTTTGATGTGGTGCTGCTGGATGTTCATATGCCCGACGGCAACGGCCTCGAATTTCTGGGCCGCATTAAGAATGCCCCGTCATCTCCGGAAGTGATCATCATTACCGGTTACGGAGATCCCGACGGCGCCGAACTGGCCATCAAAAGCGGCGCCTGGGATTATATCGAAAAGGCTTCTTCCCTCAGCCGTCTGAAACTGCCTTTGCTCCGCGCCCTGGAATACCGGAAAGCCAAAGCGGAGAAAACCGGCCATGTCATCCTGAACCGGGAAGAAATCATCGGCAAGGGTCCCCGGATGCTTGCCTGTCTCGAACGTATCGCCCAGGCGGCGACCAGCGAGGTGAACGTCCTGATCACGGGGGAAACGGGCACGGGGAAAGAGCTGTTCGCCCGGGCTGTGCACGCCAACAGCGCGCGGCGCGGCGGTGAGATGGTGACGATCGATTGCGCCGCCCTGCCCCAGACGCTGGTGGAAAGCGTGCTTTTCGGCCATGAAAAGGGTTCGTTTACCGGCGCCGATGCCAGAAGAGAGGGCCTGATCCGGCAGGCGGACGGAGGGACCCTCTTCCTGGACGAAGTGGGGGAGTTGCCCCTGTCGATCCAGAAGGAATTGTTGCGGGTTTTGCAGGAGAGGCGTTTTCGTCCAGTGGGCGGCAGAAAGGAAATAGCCAGCAACTTCCGGATGATAGCGGCAACCAACCGCAATCTGGCGGCCATGGTGGAAGCCGGGCAGTTTCGGAGCGACCTTTTTTACCGGATCCGTGGCCTGGTTGTTGAACTTCCGCCGCTGCGCGAGCACCCGGAGGACATTGCCGACCTGGTTTTATCCCACATGAGCAAGATCGGCAAACGTGACGGCACGCCGCTGAAGGGCATCTCGACGGACTTCCTGGAGGCCTTGGGGGACTACGGCTGGCCGGGCAATGTCCGGGAATTGATCCACACCCTCGACAGCGCCCTCACCGTCAGCGGCGATGAACCTATCCTTTTCTCAAAGCATCTGCCACCCCATGTCCGAATTGCCCTTGTGCGGAAATCCGTCCGCGGGGGTAAGATTGAATCCGAAACGGCACCGCCACCGTCACAAACTCTCAAAGAGAGGCGTGAAACGGCGCTGACCGTAGTGGAGCGAAATTACCTGCTGGAGCTGATGACGGCGACCGACGGCGACATCCGCAATGCCTGTACAGTATCAGGGTTGTCGCGTCCCCGGCTGTACAGTCTGCTGAAGAAATATCCGGAGGTCAAGATTCGCCCGGCCTGACTTGTCTTGTCCGGCAAGACGGGTCTCGCCGGACAAGAATCACCTTAATCATTCATTATCATAAACAATATCGTTATTGCCTTGCGTTCCCGGACCCTTGGGGAAGACGGGATTCCTCCCTCCGCCTGAGGTTTTAGTTTGTTTGTCGCGATTCATTCCAGCGTAAATAAACGTAATGACCTGTTTTTACACCACAATCACAATTTAACCCTCTTCTTTTTCGCTTTGGCATCCTTTTTGTCATATCCCAGAGGACACACGCCGCAGGGGCGTCGCGCAAAAAAAACGGCCCGGCGTTGTTGTCGCAGTGGCGGTCATGAAGGCCTGCATAACGGGCCTCGATAAGCTTATCGTGAAAGGAGGATGGATATGACAGGGTATCGGGAGGACACGACGGCGGCCAGTCCGGGAAAAAGCGCCGATCGAGAAGGGAAATACCTGACCTTCACCCTGGCCGGAGAGGATTACGGTGTCGTGATTCTCAAAGTCAAGGAGATCATCGGGATGATGACCATTACCACGGTGCCGCAGACCCCGTCGTGGGTGAAAGGGGTAATCAACCTGCGGGGCAAGGTGATTCCCGTAACGGATCTGCGGCTGAAATTCAACCTGGAGCCGATGGATTACACGGATCGCACCTGCATCATTGTTGTCGAAATCCAGGCGGCCAAAACATTGATGATGGGCATTGTCGTTGATTCCGTCTCGGAGGTATTGATGATCCGGGAGGCCGAAATCGAAGACACGCCCCATTTCGGCAGCCGTCTCGATACGGACTACATTATGGGAATGGCCAAAACAGGAGGAAACGTAAAAATCCTGCTGGATATCGACAAGGTGCTTACGAAAGGCGAAGTGTCTGCGTTGGCGGAAGCCTTTTAATCAAGCGCAAACAAAGGCATCAAAAACTGAAAAGAAAAGAAAGGCAAGGTACAGGAGGAAACAATGAGAAATATGAGTTTGGGAATAAAATTAATCGGAGCTTTTCTGATGGTGGCCGTTATCGCCCTCTTGATCGGCGTGGTCGGTATGAGTCAGTTGAATTCCATCAGCAAGGCCAGCCAGAAAATGGATGAGGAAAATGTGGAGTTGATGAGTACCGTGGCGCAGCTCAGCCAGGACTTTCTGGATATGCGAATCGCCGTTGTTTATTCGCTTTTCAATAAGTTTTCCCTAGGTAACGATGTTTCGGGTGTGGCGGCCGACTTGAAAAAGCGTGATGACGGTGGTCTGGAGTTGGTTGCCAAGGTTGATAAGCTGATTACTGATCCGGAGCAACGAAAATTATACGATAGCTACAAAACAGATTTGGGTGCTTACCTGGGATTTCGTGACAAGCTGATCCAATCGGCGGTTGCCGGCAATCAGGAAGAGGCAATGCATTGGCTTGAAGAGGGGAAAGCCCTCGGCATCAAGCTGACGGCTGATCTGGATAAGCTGATTGATCTCAATGATGATCTTGCGGGAAAAGCCGCGTCCGGAAATATGGCCATGGCGAGCCGGGCGACCTGGATCATGTCCATCATGACGATTCTCGGGGTGCTCCTGGCCGTCGGCCTTGGCTTCGGCCTGACGCGGGCAATCACCAGGCCTCTCAACCGAGTGATAGTCGGTTTGGGAGACGGTGCGGAGCAGATTGCGGCGGCTTCGAACCAGGTTTCTTCGTCCAGCCAGCAGTTGGCGGAATCGACCTCGGAATCGGCGGCTTCGCTGGAGGAGACGTCGTCCTCCCTGGAGGAGCTTTCGTCCATGACGCGTCAGAACGCGGATAACGCGCAGCTTGCGAATGACATGATGTCCAAGGAGGCGGCTCCGAATTTCCAGTTGATCATGGAGCGGATGGGGACGATGGAAAAGGCGATGCAGGCGTCGGTGAAGGCCAGCGAGGATACGGCGAAGGTGATCAAGACCATCGACGAGATCGCCTTCCAGACCAACCTGCTGGCGCTGAACGCGGCGGTGGAGGCGGCCCGTGCCGGAGAGGCCGGGGCGGGGTTTGCCGTGGTGGCGGACGAGGTGAGGAACCTGGCGATGCGGGCCACGGAGGCGGCGAAGAACACGCAGGATCTGATTTCGAATTCGACGGGACGGATCAAGGAGGCGACGTCGACCTTTGACCAGGTGAACGAGTCGATGGACAAGAACGCGCAGATTGCCAGGAAGGTGACGGAGCTGGCGGCGGAGATTGCCGCGGCTTCTCAGGAGCAGGCGCACGGGATCGGCCAGATCAACATTGCCGTGACGGAGATGGACAAGGTGACGCAGCAGAATGCCGCCAACGCCGAGGAATCGGCCAGCGCCTCCGAGGAGATGAACGCCCAGGCCGAGCAGATGAAGGTTTACGTGGGTGATCTGATGGCGGTGATCGGCGGACAGTCTGACGGGCTGGCTGGAAGGCGCCGGTCGGTAATGCCGCTCAAGAAATCCGGGAGGTCCCATCAGGCGCTGGTTCCCGCGAAGGCCAAGCCGGAAAGGATGATGGCCCTTTCGGCCCACAAGGGCAAGGAAGTCCGTCCCGACCAGGTCATTCCCCTGGAAGAGGATTTCAAGGATTTCTAAGCAGATCGTTTTGTGAAAGCAGGGGGAAGCGATTTCGGGGAGCTTTCCCCCTGCCTCTTTATCGCATCCGTTTCCCGATAAAGGTTTCCGCATGAAAGCAACGCGTGCCATGGCAGCGCAGACGCCGCTAAGCCTTTTGAAACTGCTTGCCGATCGTCTCCCCGGAGGAGTGATGGTGCTGGATGCCCAGGGGGCCGTGAATTACATGAATCGGTCATTGAAAAAACGGTTCGTTGGCGATATGCATCACTGGAGCGACCTCAAGGCCTTCCTTGTCGAAAGGGGAGGCGGGAGACCTTCCGTAGACCCTGAACTTGGGGAGAAGATCGGCCGCATCGATCATTTTCGCAAAACCGGTGAACCGGGCGAGACCCACGAGGAGCAGGTGTCATTTTGTGCCGGAAACGGCGGCCGGTCGGGGATGACCATCCGCCTTACTCTCCTGGAGGAACGCGATTGCCTCTTTGTATTCGAGGATACCCAAGAGGGAGCGTTTCCTGCCGGGAGAACTCGGGAGCAAACAAAAGACCCGGATGTCGAAAAAAAACTGCGCAAGATGATTCATGACGCAAATAACCTGCTGGGAGCCGTTACGGGCTATGCGGAGCTGGCCCTCGGAGATTTGCCGGTTAAGGAAGATCCGGGCCGGCATTGCATCTGCCAGATACTCAGGGGAATCAGTCGTGTGGGTGAACTGATGAAACAGATAGACGCCCTGGTTTCAACCAGGGATACTTGAACACCTCCATTGCCGGAATGCATCCTTCTCGTCCGCCTTGTCAAGGGCGATCTCCTGGCATCAGGCATTCCTTCCGTGTATTCTTTTTTCGATCGGACCTCTTCCAAATATTGATTGACATCGCCCATGGTGTTTATTTAACATGAAATCAACATGATATGGTTGAGTTGCGAAGCGGGCTGTTTATGTTCTTTTCCAGTGTTTTCCAGGAGCGATTGGGCTGTGTTGCCATGAGTGGCTGCCGGAAAGTGAATGAACCGGATTTGCGGGACGGGCCAATTCGCTGCAGGCGACATTCCTCGGCACATGGAATCGGGTCGCTCCGCGTGAATCTTCCGGGTCACGGCCGGATGGTCTTCCGTCCTGATGATCCGGGTTCGGTCAACAGGTTTATCCATTAGTCCGGAATGGCGATCCTGGAAAGGAGGTCTGTATGCCACTGAAAAGACTGATAGATTTTCTGGATCACAATGACGTGAAATACGTCAGTATCAGGCATTCCAAGGCATACACGGCGCAGGAAATCGCCGAGTCCGCCCATCTGCCCGGAAAGGAACTGGCCAAAACCGTCATGATTAAAATTGACGGCAAGATGGCCATGGTCGTGCTGCCGGCAACGGAACGCGTGGACTTCGAACTCCTGAAAGCCGTTGTTGCCAGGGAAAACGTTCATCTGGCCGAGGAAGATGAATTCAAAAATCTCTTTCCGGAATGCGAAATCGGTGCCATGCCCCCCTTCGGGAATCTCTACGGCATGGAGGTGTACGTGGAAAAGAGTCTGGCCGAGGATGAAGAAATCTGTTTCAATGCCGGATCCCATACGGAACTTTTCCGCATGTCCTACAAGGATTATGAAAGGCTTGTCAATCCCAAGCGTGCCAGATTTTCTGCCGAGAATTACTGATCATCTTGAAAAAGGACCGGGACGTCATGATCGGGATTCCCGCACCCGGTCGGTCCCGCCCGAACACTTCCAGGAGGTTTGAAAGGATGCCGATATTCATGTTGTTTGGCAAATACAACCAGGAATCGCTTCAGGGTGTGTCCGAAGAACGGACGAAAAAGGCTGTCAAGGTCATCGAGAAAAACGGTGGCAAGGTCGTTTCCATGTACGCCGTACTGGGGGAGCACGATCTGGTCTTTACCCTTGATTTTCCGGATGCAGACAAGGCCTTGTCCGCATCGGTCGCCTTGAACATGCTGACGGGCATTTCCTTCAGCACCTCGCCGGTGGTCGATGTGGAGCAGTTCGACCGCCTGATGTCGGAAATCAAAAATATCTGAAAGGTCGTCGCAAACAGGGAGCCCGGCCTTCATAAATAGGAGGGTACGGAGCCGGTCTTCGTATGCTGGGCTCAGTTTTGAAGCGGCGAATAATCATTCGAAGCGATGCAGCACAAGTCCCCCATCTCGCGTTTTATGATGCTGGTTGGTCATTTATGGGACGGACGGATCCGAAACACGGGGTCCCGCTATCGCTTCGGAAAGATACAGCCTTCCTCCACCTGTGAAATCAGTGCCGTCGATCACTGCAACAACTCCTGTCTTGACTGCAATCAGGCGGCGCCCTGCCTGGCCCCGGCGTGGGCAGACCCCCGGCAGGTTTATCAGGACCTGTCGACGCTTGCCGGAATTTACCGGGCGGACTGCGTCAAGATCGTCGGCGGGGAACCGTTGCTGCATCCAGACCTGATATCGCTGGTCCGGGCTGCTCGCCGAAGCGGCGTTGCGGAACGGCTCATGTTGTTAACGAACGGCAGGAACCTGGGCGACGTTCCGGAAGATATCCTGAAAAGCTTTGATATTATCGAGATATCCGTCTATCCCGATTCACCTTCCGATGGAGAGGTGTTCTCGCGTGTCCGGGCCGTGTGCGATGCGGGCAAGGTTGAACTGCGAAGGAAACATTATGAGCATTTCCGCGCTGCCTTCGCTTTGAAGGGAACCGCGGATGACAGCCTGGTCGCCAGCATCTACCGTACCTGCAAAATCGCCCATCAGTGGGATTGCCACGCAGCGCACGCCGGCTATTTTTATAAATGTCCTGAGGCCGTTGCCATGGCCAAAGCGCCTTTTTCGCAGCGTACCGCAATGGGGGAGGACGGCATCCGCATTCATCCAGGCTCCTCATTGAAAAAAGAATTGGTCCGCTATCTCGAGGGGGATCGTCCCCTCAAAGCCTGCCGTTATTGCCTGGGGGTCATCGGCGTCAGTCGTCTTCATCGCATGGTTCCCGCACGGGAATGGCTTTCTTTGCATGATGTGGCGACCGAAGAGCTCATCGATTACGATAAGTTGCGGTGTGCCGAGGCAGGGGTCGATTTTGATAACGATAATGGCCGGATCGTTTCCTGAAAGGACAGGTGGTCGTTCTTTTCATGCCGCGGATACCGGGCCGGGATTTCTGCACGAGGAGCTGCAACTGCCCCGGTATTTTGTTTCGTTGACAAATGCCGCTGCATTATATACGAAAGACACGTCTTGCACCGTAACGTATGACTGATGGTGGGCATCAGGCATGCCGGATCGATCAATAAAGCCTTTTCCGGACGAAAACGGAAACAGGTTTGGAAAAAATACATGGGGATGAGGTGTATTATGACGGGTAACGGTGATCGCTTGAAAATCAACGAACCGACGATCGTGCATGAAAACATCGATGGAGAGACCATAATCTTAAATCTTGACACCGGCCATTACTACAGCACCGTTGAGACCGGAGCCGATATCTGGGAATGCCTTGCCAAGGAAATGCCCGTGGCTGACATGCTCGCCCTGATGCGGTCAAGGTACCTCTGTTCAGGGGGCGAGGAGGAATCACTGTATGCCTTTCTGTCGGAACTGGAGCGGGAAGGCTTGATCGCTGCCGTTGCGGCGGACCAGGTGGATGCCCCTCTCGATGCAGCACAGTCACAGCCGGTTTTGGATCCTTCCGGAGAAAGGGAAAAGTCCTTCAGCCCGCCTTTGCTGAACAAGTATACGGATATGAAGGATTTATTGCTTCTGGACCCGATCCATGAAGTGGATGCCGCCGGGTGGCCCTCAACCAAGCCAACACCTGATTAGGCTGAATTGATTCCTATCCGAATTTTCTGAGTTCTTTGCCTGTTTCGACCGTTTGGCCAGCGAGCTGACCGGTCGGTCGCTTCTCCTCAGGCAAACGGGTTTGCGGTATGCATATGACTGACTTATCCAAGGCGAACTTTGCGACGTTAAACCAGGAGCGGCTTCTGAAAGCGTCCCTCCTCTCCGGAGATGAAGCCGTTGCGTTCTGGCGCGCGTGGCATGCCGAAAATGATCTGGAAGAAGATCTTGAGCCGGGGTCTTTCCGGCTGCTCCCCCTTCTTTATACGAACCTTCAGAGGCAGAGCTTCAATGGTGACGCCATGCCGAAATTGAAGGGGATTTATCGCCAGGCCTGGAGCAAGAACCAAACCCTTTTTCACGCCATGGCTAATGTTATCAGACGCCTCGAGGACGCAGGTATCCGGACCATGCTTCTCAAGGGTGCGGCCATGTCCCTTCTTTATTATAAAAATAATGGCGCCCGTCCGATGGCGGATATTGACGTGCTTGTTCCCTGGGGGCAGGCCCGGAAAGCGGTGGCGTTGCTCAGCCGGCAAGGCTGGCGAATGCCGGTCCCTTTTGTCGAGGCTGACTTGCGTTATGGCCATGCCGTTCAATTCATGCATGAGAAGCAGGGGGAATTCGACCTTCATTGGCGTCCCCTGCACGGGTTCCGGACCGAGTGCGAGCAGGAATTCTGGGATAAATCCCTGCCGGTGCAGATGGCTGGGGTTGCAACGACCGCACCCGGTCCGACGGACATGCTGTTCCACGCCATCGTTCACGGCGTTCCCTGGAATCCTGTGCCTTCCATACGATGGATCGCCGACGCGCTGACCCTGATCAATGCACCGGAATATACCATAGACTGGTCAAGGCTGGTTAGTACGGCGAAAGCCCATCGGTATGGCCTGAGATTAAAGACCGGCATGGCTTATCTGGTGGAAACGTTTCGCGCCTCTGTACCGCCGGAGGTCATGCAGATGGTGTCGAGCCTTCCGGTTACATACCTGGAAACCATGGAGAATCGCTTCTGGATGGGAAATCTGGAGCGCAGGAACCGCAGACCCTATGTTGCCCTGTGCGCCAATCTCTGCCAGTTTCGGCGAGTTTCGCCGGGGATGGGTTTGCCCGGTTTGGCTGGATTTCCGCATTTCCTGCGTTGGCGGCTGGAGGCGAAAAGTTACCCCGAACTTATGTGGAATGGAATCAGGCTGACAATGGAAATGCTGTTTTCACGTCCTTTCACGGTCAAGCCCCGGTAGATATCTGAATATGGCTTCCCCAAAAGGCATTTTTGACATCGCCGCATGGCGCTATTTTTGGGCCTTTCATCGCAATCGCTCCTGGTTGATCGGTTTGAGTTCCCTTGGATCGGCCGCCCAGTCCCTGGTCGTCCTGCCTACGCTGTTTCTGATCCGCTATCTTTTTGATGTGGCCATTCCGCAGAATGACATCCGTCTCCTTGTTCTGGCAGGTGCCGGGATTTTCGGTTTTCGCCTGATCAATTCGGGCATCTCCCTATGGCTGCGGTCCATCAATATCCGCATCATCAACGGGTCGATCTTTTTGCTGAGGGAAGATCTTCTGAAGAAGCTCTACACTTTTTCCCGGTCTTTTCATACCAGGGAAGACCAGAAAATCATTCACACCCGCATTGTGCAGGATTCGGAGCGTCTCAGCAACATGAGCAACGCCCTTCTGTCACGCCTCCTGCCCTCGTTCTTTATAAGCCTTGCCCTCTGTTTCGTGCTTCTTTTTTTAAACTGGTTTCTCGTTTTGGTGATGATCTCCCTTTTCCCGGTTATTTTTCTGTCGAATCGGTATTCGGGGCAAATCGTTAAGTCGCGGGTTTACATTTTTCAGCGTGCTTTTGAATCATTCGGGAAAGGGATCTGGTTTGTCCTGCGTTACATGGACCTGACGCGAATCCAGGGTGCAGAGGCCAAGGAAACGGAACGACAGACGCAAGTCCTGAAGGACCTGGAGGCGCAAACGGGCCGGATGTCGTTTGTTTATGCCGTTCACGGGCAAATGCAGCAAACGCTGACCGGTCTTTCCGGCATCCTTCTCATCATCATTGGAGGGGGCTTTGTGGCCGGGGGGCGGATGACGATGGGGGAATTCCTCTCCTTTTATGTGGCGGCGATTTTTCTTTTCAATCATGTTGACAACATGACGGCCTGCATTACGGATCTCATCAACGGAAACGAATCCCTGAAAACGCTTTATAATCTGGCGCAGACTCAGGACAGGCAACCTTACCGGGGAGACAGGCAAATCCCATTTCAAGGGTTCCTCGCCCTGGAATCGGTGTCCTTTGCCTATGACCGGCAGCCCGTCCTGAAATCGGTCAGCCTGTCGCTCGAACCCGGATCACGAATGGCCGTCATCGGGTCAAACGGCTCCGGCAAGAGTACCCTGGTGGAGCTTATGCTGGGCTTCTATGCCCCGGTTGAAGGGCGGCTGACCGCCGATGGTGTGCCTTATGAAGAGCTTGACCTGGTGCATCTCAGGCGTTCGATTGGCGTCGTCACGCAGAATCCGGCCTTTTTTTCCGGGACGCTTCTGGAGAACGTGACCTATGGTGCTACCGACGTTGATCGGGAGCGGGTTTTTGAGGCCTGCCGGATCGCCTTGGCGGATGAGTTCGTCCGCCAGCTTCCTGATGGATACGAGACTCAGATCGGGGAAGACGGGGTGCTTCTTTCCGGAGGGGAATGTCAACGCCTGGCGATTGCCCGGGCCTTGCTGCGCCGCCCGAAATTGCTGATCCTTGATGAACCGACCAATCATCTTGACCGGGTGACCGTAGGGAGATTGCTGGAAAGCCTCGACCGCCTTGAGGACCATCCCGCAATTCTGATCATCAGTCATGATGACTCTGTCGTGGAGCATGCTCAGGAGGTCTGGCGGCTGGAAGATGGGAGGTTGAATGCAGTGAAATCTCCGGAGAAGGAAGCCTTGTTAAGCTGCTGTCAATGAAGGTGGATGGGTTGACCGCTGAAAAGAATACCTCGGGAATCTTGGACCGGTTAGATCGGAATAAGGAAGAAGAAATGCCCTCTCCTGCAAAGAAAGAGACCATTTTTTCCTTTTGGGAACCTATGGAGGCCATGCCGCCCTACCTGAAATTATGCAGGCAGACTTGGGAACGGCATCTTGCAGCTTATGAAATCGTTTTTCTGAATTATTCCAATTTAAGCCGATACATTCCTGCAGGCGCTCTCGATATTACGAGACTAAAAAAATTCAATCCGGCCATGCAGAAAGATGCCCTCATGATTGCTGTGCTAAGTGAGCACGGCGGTATTTTTATGGACGCCGACACGATTGTAATGAAAGACATCCGTCCGCTTATAGGCAGACTGGATGATGCGGAGATCGTTATGTTTAACAATCATTTGGCTTTTATGGCAGCTCGGCCCGGATCATTGATCCTGATGCGGTGGTTAAGCGAGATACAGCGAAAACTCGTAAAGTTTGCCGGTGTCAATCCCGGCGAAAAAGAGCTGGACTGGGATTATTTGGGTAATAGCATCCTATCCGACGTGATGGACGCAATGATATACAATACCGGCTTCTTGGGCAAATTACAGAAGAAAATTTTAGATGAACCGATTGCGGCCTTTCAATCCAGGCTGTCGCATCATCAAGCGGGGGCTAAAGTGATCGCGAGCCGATTATGCCGGTCACTCAGGCAAAGAAGGAGGGAGATTCTTTTTCACCTCATGTTTCCCAAGTATTTAAAAATGCTTGACCGAATCAAATACGGATTTATTCCGGAAGCGAATTATTTCCCCGCAAGAGCGATGCCCCCCAATGAAAAGTATGACCGCTTCTGGTTTAAAAATGATAAGCAGGTCCACGACGTATTTCTTAAAAACCAGTGTATTATAGGTCTCGATAACTCTTGGACACCGCAATGGTATAAAGATTTATCGGAAAAAGAGATTTTTGATAACGGCTGCCTGCTGTCGCGAACGTTGAAGGTTGTCACGAAAAACGGGTAGAGGATACTCGCAATTGAAGGTTTCCGGGTTCATCCGGTTAGCGAAAAAAGGTCAAGCTCGATTGAGACGGCAAGACAGGACACTGCTTCATCGAAGGGCGTGCAGGCTGGAAAAAAGTGAGTCTGGTACAGCAGAGTCTTGGTCTGGTTTGTTTTCCCAAAGGTGATGCGAACCAAATAGATATGAAACGCCTGTGCCGGCGAAGAAAGACTGTAAACATAATCAAGAGGGTTGCAGCAACATGTACAAACCACAGAAAACGGAAGCGGAACAGCAGGATTTTTTTCAGAGAAGCTATGAGCGGTTTCGCCAGGCGGAAAAAGCCGTCGGGGCAAGAGACTTTTATTATCGGATCGGACAAACGGTTGTTTGTCTCCGGTTTGCCGGGGAACCCTTGATACCGCTTTTGACGCCGGCGTTGGAGCACCTGCGTATGGCTGATAAACAAAATGCCGATTTAACGATCTGCATCTGGGAAACCGATTCCACCGGTGTCCAAATGATATCGCCTCCCTGCACCGTCGATTGCTTCACCGATCGGGGGGATATATGGGGGTTTAACAGCAAGCGGTTCAAAGTGGCCTTTCATTGGGTTGAGGATTCGGTCAACTTCATGGATCTGGAAGCGGGAATCGGAATATTCTGGGTTCAGAAAGCCGAGAAACTGCCATTCTGGGTACATGCCTCCCCCCTGCGGACGCTTTTTCACTGGTGGATGGAGATGAACGGATGCCAGCTCCTTCACGCTGCGGCGGTTGGTACGGACAATGGTGCCGTGTTGGTCACGGGAAAGGGGGGTGTCGGTAAATCCACAACGGCCCTGTCCTGCCTGCAGGCGGGTCTGTATTATCTGGCGGATGATTATTTGATCGCCCGGGTTGACCCGGAACCGGTCGTTTACAGCCTCTACAGCACGGCGAAACTGGACGCGGACCACGTCGAGAACTTTCCCTCTCTGGCGGTCCATGTGAGCAACATTGAAAAAATGGACCGCGAAAAGGCGGTCATGTTTCTCAATACGCCGATGCGGAGACAGATTGCTGCGCAGATGCCGCTCCGGGCGGTCCTGACGCCGGTCATCGTTCACCGACCGGACGCAAAAATCGTTCCGGCGGCGAAGAGGTCGATCCAGGGCGCCATGTCTTTTACCACCATGTCGCAGTTGCCCAATGTCGGCCGCTACACGCAGGATTTCATTGGACGTCTGATCGATGCCGTTCCTCATTACACACTTGAAATCGGGAATGATTTCTCAAGCATTCCTGCTGCCGTTTCGCACTTGATCGATCAGGTGAAAAAAGGTGACCCGCCCCAGTTTGCGACGGCTACTGCTGATGAAGATTTACGGGAAAAACCGCTGATCAGCGTAATCATTCCAGTTTACAACGGAGAGCGTTTCATACAGGAGGCCATTGACAATGTCCTCTCCCAGAATTACCCTGCCCTGGAAATAATTTTTGTCAATGATGGTTCCGATGATCGGACAGAGGAAATAATCAATCGGCTGCCCCTGGATATCCGATATTTCAAGCAGGACAATGCGGGACCTGCCGCGGCAAGGAATCGCGGCATTCGGGATGCATCCGGTGATTACATCGCCTTTCTGGATGTGGATGATTTATGGCCCGAGAATAACCTGCACACGTTGCTGGAGGAAATGTTGCAACAACCTGAGCTTGAAATCGTTCGCGGTTATGGCCAATTGATGGAATTTGATGAACAGACGAAATCTTACCATTGCGTCGGTAACCCTTTGGAGTCTTTTCCCCATTATATAGGCGCGGGTTTGTATCGCAAGGCGGTGTTCGAAAAAGTCGGTCTTTTCGATCCGACCATGCGGTTCGGCGAGGATGCGGACTGGTACCTTCGCGCCGGTGAAATGGGTATCAACATCAAGCGGCTGGAAGAAACAAGGCTGTTTGTCCGCCGGCATGGCCGGAACATGACGGAAGGCAAGAACATGGTTGAGTTGAATTCCCTGAAAATATTCAAGAAATTTATTGACCGCAAACGCGCCTGATTGAAACGAGTTTAAGACGTAAGGGCCTAAACACAAAAGATAATTGCAAGATCAGAAAGGACAACAGTGCCTGCGTTCAGGGCTGCAAGGGCTTGAGCAGGATCAGGGGGTAACGGTCATGGATTTCAAAATTAGTGTCATCATTCCTTCCTACAATGCCGGATCATATTTGACCGAGGCCATTGCAAGCGTCATGTCGCAAACGGTCAAACCCTGTGAAATCATCCTGGTGGATGACGGATCGACGGACGGATCGGCCGTGCAGGCCGCCCAGTCTTTTCCGTCCGTTCGCTATTGCCGGCAAGAGAACGCCGGAAGCGGCGCGGCACGCAATAAAGGGATTGAAATGGCCAAGGGAAACTTTTTTTCTTTCCTGGACGCGGATGATCTCTGGCTGGCAAATAAACTTGCCCTTCAAACAGGCGCCTTTGTCGAAAAACCGGAGGTTGAAGCGGTTTTCGGTCATGTGAAGCAATTTTGCAGTCCTGAACTCGATGGAGAGAAACAAAAGAAACTGTTTTGCCCCGTCGAACCAATGCCCGGTGAAATGGTCACCATGATGTTGATCAAACGGGAAAGTTTCTTCAAGGTCGGATTGTTCGAATTGAATTATCACGTCGGTCAGGAAGTGAATTGGATTTTGCGCTTGCGAAGGCTTGGTCTGAAAACAGTGATGTTATCGGATACGATTTACAAGCGGCGTTTGCATGACCACAACAAAGGCATCACGCATAGAGTTTTTATCAAAGACCGTGTGAGAATGATCAAAGCGCATCTGGAAGCGAAGCGAAATGAAGATGCCGGCGGATGACTTGTGTAATGGAAAAGGGCTCCCGGGGGAAAGTTTCTGCCGATCGTAGGGCAAGGATAAGCAGGCAAAGAGATTAGGAGCAGACAACTTTCATTATGGAAGGAATTGCGGTCAGCGTCATTATTCCTGCATTTAACGGGGAGGCATTTCTTGCTGAGGCGGTTTCAAGCATCATCACTCAAGATTGCCGTTCACTGGAAATTATCATCGTGGACGACGGATCCACCGATGCGACGGCGGAAGTCGCCCGCCGGTTCGGGTCGGCAATACAATATCATTACCAGAAGAACAGCGGTCCCGGATCTGCCCGCAATAGGGGCGTATCCCTAGCGAAAGGAGGATTCCTGGCATTTCTTGATGCGGATGACCTCTGGATGAAGGATAAGCTGTGGCGACAAATGGCGGCCTTTGAGGCCGATCCAGAATTAGAGATGGTTTTCGGGCACATTCAGCAATTTTACAGTCCGGAATTGACCGAGGAGGAAAGAGCCGGCATCGGCATGCCCGTTGAAAGCATGCGGGGATACCATGCCGGAGCGATGCTCATCAAAAAAGAAGCTTTTATGCAAGTCGGGTTTTTTAATGAGACCCTGAAAATTGGTGAATTTGTTGACTGGTATGCCAGGGCCATGGAAATGGGTTTGAAACAGACCATGTTGCCGGAAGTGTTGATGAATCGACGTATTCACAAAACCAACCTCGGCATTTCTCAACGAGACCATAGAAGGGTGTACGTTCATGCATTAAAAGCCGCTTTGGACCGGAGACGTTGTGGGTAATCACCAAGCCCCATTTTTCCTGTAACAATGGATGATCTGTGAAGACAAGGAGCTATGAAAAGAATACGGTGAAGTTGCTGCAAAAAATGTAGCGGGTGAAATATTAATGTCGGATTTGGCATTGAACAGATTAAAAATTGGGAGCGTACTGTTTTTTGCTACCCTTCTTCAATTGATCAAAGTGCTAACTTTCCGAAGGCCTTACCTTGAATACTACGTGACCAATCCAATACGGTCTTATTTCCCGGGAGAATACCGGGCCTACATCGACTCTCTGCAAAGCCGAAACAAGCTGTATTTATTGGAATACTTGAATTTTCTTCATATAGCGGTCTATGCCTTGGCACTTTTTGTGACGGTGGCCGCTTTTTACATTTTTCGGAGGCGTAGCCAGTATAATCCAATTTTCTTTCTCATTTTTATTGCCTTTGCCTATCTGCTTCAGTCATTTATCACGGGTTGCCTTTCGGTGCCGCATCAGCGGTTCGGCAGCCGCTTTGTCTGGCTGTTCCCTTTCTTCGCCATGGCCTCTTTGGCGCACATCTCCCGATATCGGTACCAGCATGAAAAAAATGCCTTAAATCTCTTAAGCGATCTCCGTTGCCACTGGAAATAAGTTGTGCCGTGAAAACCGGAGGTGATCATAAATGCGTTGCGAAAAACAGCAAACGTTACCGGTTCTGGCAGCTTGTCAGGGCATCCCGCATGGTCACGGTGATTTTGTTTTGCAACTTATTGATTCTGGAACGGATTTTATTGCCCAATAATATGCGGTTCCCCATTTGTTTAAGGGCTGTGAGACGGTAAGGATAAACATTACCCCAGAAAATCCTTCCATTGCAAAGTGCCGGATCACAGAGAACCCTTAGAAAATTCGTGAACTCGGGATGATCGGTTTGCCATATCGCCTGTTTTTTAAATTCTTCTGCCGAATAAGTGCCCCAGTTGTTTATAAGGCTGAACGATATGGTGTCAACCGCTTTATAGCGGTTCAGCAGGTTAACAAAATCAGGTAATTCTTGATAATTTAGAGCCTGGACGACATACTCTACCGTCAAATTCTTTATCAGTTTCTCCTGACGTAATTCGTTCATAAAAGACATATTATCAATAAGTTGATTCCAATCACCGCCGCGGCGCGTCACTGAATACGTGGAGGGATTTGCAGCATCAAAAGACACTGCGATCCGGCCAAGGTTGTGTTTTATTTTTCCCATTTGTTCGAAACACTTCCTGGTGAACATCACGCCATTGGTCTGGAAATCAAAAACAACGTTAGGATAATCAGCACCATCAACCGTTGTGAGAAGGCTTCTGAAAAGTTTTGAAGCAAACGGATCTCCCGCTCCGGTTATATTGACCAAGAAATGTCTGTCATGGGGTTGACTAAACAGCGCTTTTATCACCCTACTGTGAATATTTTGCAGACTTTCATATTCAGGACCATCGGCAATATTGACACGAACCGTACGGCAACTGGGGCAGCTCAAGTTGCATGAAGAATCGTAGCTTAAAAAATAACGTTTGGGTTCATCCGCCATGAAAGTACTGTTTTCGGCGATAATATTTCTGATTTTCGGATCGCAGATTTTATTTCTTTTCGGCAGGGTTCCGGATGCGATCAGTGTACAATTTGCAGGCCTGCAAAACCGAAATGACCCGTCAAGAATGCTTGCCCGTATTTCCCTCATCGAATCTGAATTCCAGGCAGCTTCCACAGAGTCTTCAGGGAGTTTCCCTATGAGCTTGGGAAGCCAGGAAGGGCAGCATGCGGTCGCTTTTCCTTCACGGCCTATTTCGATAAACTCCCATGGCTTGCTGCAAAAACGATCCTTTAAGTTATGATTCACAGGAATATCAGAGTTGGATAAATCCTTATTCGCTGTGAAGGGGCGGGGGTCTTGAGAAGCCGTGGATGTATGCATAAGATGTCAATCCTCAAGAAGTTTCGTTTTAGCAGATGGAGCGCATAATGGTGTCTCCTCCAATAAAAGAGTTAAGCTGCATGCAAGACACCGCGTTTGGCGTAATTATAGCTTATGGCAATGAATCTTTCCGTACCGAAGGCACACATCATGGCGACACAGGGCACAACAGGCAGATAGTAACGATCCCAGTCCAGGGGAATCCAAACCATGATGCCAATATAGGTGATGAGAGTCCAGACCAAGACGATGCTTTTCATGGAGAGGGCCCCATTTTGGATTACATGCCTGGTCTCTGTATAAAAAAGGATGACTAATCCGGTAATGAATAGAATCAGGTCAAGAGGGAGATGAAAGACGCTCTTCAATGTAGTGTAACGTGCATCATACAAGGAGCGGTTGGTTACAAAACGGAATTTTTCGCCTGCCGTATGAATCGCGGTCCAGTTTTTCTGCTGGTTCTTGGCCGTTTCCATCCTGTGTTCAACCATTTTCTGGAAACCTTTTAAGGGTTGCTTGTAGAGGTATGGATTGAGCGCCGTAAAGAGCAGAATGGATGTCAGGCCGGATATGATGAGGCAGGAGGATACGGTTTTCAAGTCCATATCGGTCATGATTCTTCGTGGAAGAGCCGGTAAATTGCAGTTTCTATAAAGTTGCTTGATCTTGAAAACTGAGAGCAATATGCAAAAAGTCCCGAATGTGATCCCTGCCAGGGCGCCGTTCATTTTGCTGCCCGCCGCCAGCGCGACGGCAACCCCTATTAACAGGGAAAGCCCCAGCGCGGTGTAATGCTTCCGCCTATTTATCGATTGATAGAAGAAAATCATCAGGACCATGCTTGCAGTCATGAAAAAAATAAGGGGCGAATCGGTCATGGCCCTTTGGCTGGATTCAAGCATCAGGGGATTGTATGCCAGAAGCAGCGCGGCCAGAATGCCCGTCCAGCGGTTGAAGAGCATGGTGCCCGCCAGGTAGATCAAGAAACAGGTCAGCCCTCCCAGGATGGCCATCGGCAACCTTGCCCTGTAAAGAATGTCCTTCATCGGCAGGGCTCCGTTCAGTGTGTTCCATAAGAAACTCTGGGATGACTTCCATACAGCCATTTTTGCGACTTCTTCAAAGCGCTTTTCCCCGCCATCAAGATACAAAGAAATGCCGATGATATACCTGCCGACAGATGGCTGGTCCCAGGTCCACCATTCTTTCCATTGCGGATTATGGAAATCACGATCGATGAAGAATAACTTGAAGTATTTGGAGGTGTGTATCCAGTGATTTTCGTCGTGATGGTACAGTCTGTTTTCAATATTATGCAGAAACGGCATGCATACGGCGATCAGTATGACAAGACCGATTAAGACCTCTTTCAGATAGGGTTTTGCCTTTGGATTTATTATATCTTTTGTCATGATTCGATAATCGCTTATATACCCTTCGGTATTTTTGTCAACAAAAGGCCGACATCAGGATAAAACTGTTGCGATGAGCGGTCTCAAATTGATAGGGTTCTTCGTAAAAAAATTGGTTCTGTAAGGGAAGAGAGGTGATCAAACAATGAAGAGCCTTTCCATCGTCCTGGCGGCGTATAATGAAGCTGAAAATATCGAGGCGATGATCCTGGATGTGATCCAGACGGTCGAAAATCTCACTAATGATTATGAAGTTGTCGTTGTCAACGACGGCAGTGCCGACGCAACGGCGCAGATCGTTAAAACAGTGATGAACAATTATCCCCGGGTGTGCCTGATCGAGCATGAGATCAATCAGGGATATGGCGCCGCTGTATTCAACGGACTGGTCAACGCCTGCAAGGATTTTATTTTTTTTACCGATTCCGATCGGCAGTTCGACCTGACGGAAATATCCAAATTGCTCGATTTAAGTGATGACGCCGACCTGGTGATCGGCTACCGTGCCCCCCGCAGGGATCCCTTTATGAGGAAAATGAACGCCTGGGGATGGAATTCATTGATCACGATTTGTTTCGGCTACACGGCCCGTGATGTGGATTGTGCGTTCAAGCTGATGCGAAAAGAGGTGGTTGATTATCTGAAAGACAAGGTCGCGTCGAGAGGGGCGACATTCAGCGCCGAATTCCTGGTCCGGGCCCGAAGGGGCGGGTTTGCAATCAAGGAAGTAGCGATTAACGGACATCGTCCGCGCATCGCCGGCAGCCCGACCGGGGCGAGACCCGATGTTATCCTGAGGGCTTTTAAAGAATTGTTGTCTTTCCGGATGGCGCTCTGGAAGGAATCGGGGGAAGGGTAGGGAAAAACAGTGATGGGATGCATTCCCCTGCAAGCTACCGGCATCCGTGCGGGTAGGCCAGGGCTTGTGAATGCAGAGAGGGTTGCCGC
Source organism: uncultured Syntrophales bacterium (assembly GCA_964411235.1). Taxonomy (GTDB): domain Bacteria; phylum Desulfobacterota; class Syntrophia; order Syntrophales; family JAAYKM01; genus JAAYKM01. The sequence continues at coordinate 14,136 of CAYPKE010000002.1, read as the reverse complement.
CATGAGGTGGCAACCCTCTATTATTTATTGGCGCGCCCAGGAGGATTCGAACCTCCGACATCCAGATTCGTAGTCTGGCGCTCTATCCAGCTGAGCCATGGGCGCATGATATATAAAATGGCGGAGAGAGCGGGATTTGAACCCGCGGTACACCTTTTAGGGCGTACAATCGCTTAGCAGGCGATCGCTTTCGGCCACTCAGCCATCTCTCCGCTGATCGTCCTCTTCCTGGGGATCCGTAAAGGACGGCATTTCCGATCGTTATATATGGCGGAGGGAGCAGGATTCGAACCCGCGAACCTTTCGGTCAACGGTTTTCAAGACCGCCGCCTTAGACCACTCGGCCATCCCTCCGTCTTAATTGCATCCATCTTTTAGCGAATCCGATCCATGCCACGCATGTATGGCCGGAGAATTTCAGGAACGGTGACGGAGCCATCTTCTTCCTGATAGTTCTCCAGGATCGCCACCACCGTTCTGCCGACGGCCAGACCCGAGCCGTTCAGGGTGTGGACGTAATCGATCTTTCCCCCCTGTTCCCGGCGAAATCGTATCGAGGCGCGGCGTGCCTGGAAGTCTTCGAAATTGCTACAAGAAGAGATTTCCCGGTATGTGTCCTGTCCCGGCAGCCAGGCTTCAAGATCGTAGGTTTTCGCGGATGAAAATCCCAGATCGGCGCTGCAGAGACTCACGGTCCGGAAAGGAATGTTCAGCCGTTTCAGTACTTCTTCGGCATCGGCCGTCAGTTTTTCCAGCTCATCATAGGATGTGTCCGGATGGGCGAACTTGACCAGTTCCACCTTGTTGAACTGGTGCTGCCGGATCAACCCCCGCGTATCTTTACCGTAAGAGCCGGCCTCGGCGCGAAAACTCGGTGTCCACGCCACGTATCGAACGGGAAGATCTTTTTCTCCCAGCACTTCATCTCGATGGAGATTCGTTACGGGAACTTCCGCCGTGGGGATGAGGAAGTAATCGAATTTCTCGATCCGGAAGAGATCTTCCTCAAACTTGGGCAGTTGTCCTGTGCCGGTCATGCTGTCCCGATTGACCAGGAACGGCGGCAGAACTTCCGTATATCCGTGCTCCCGGGTATGGAGATCGAGCATGAAATTAAGCAGAGCCCTTTCCAGCAAAGCCCCCGCTCCGCGGTAGACGGTGAAACGGGCGCCCGCAATCTTGGCGCCCCGCGCAAAATCAAGGATCTGTAGGTCTTCGCCGATATCCCAGTGTGGTTTCGGTTTGAACGGAAAGACTTTTTTTTCTCCCCAGGAGCGAACGATCGGGTTGTCATCAGATCCCTGGCCGTAAACGACGCTTTCGTGATGAAGATTGGGCATCATCATCACCAGCTTGTGAAGCATATCCTCCGTCTGGGCGAGGTTTTCGTCCAGATCCTTAATGCGGGCGGATACGTCCCCCATCCTTTCAATGAGCTCAGAGGCGTCTTCTTTGAGTTTTTTCCTCTCACCGACTTGCTTGGAGACAACATTGCGCTCGTTCCGGAGGGCTTCCACATCCTGCAGGATGTTGCGTCTCTTCGCTTCGAGACGGATGAACTCATCCAGATTCAGGGTCTGCCCTCTTTCGGTGAGTTTCTGCCGGACTAAGTCGGTATGCTGCCGAATGAATTTGATATCCAGCATGGCGTACGCTCCTGTCCCTGGCCCCAGGCAAGGGACTTACTCCCCTACCACTTTGAAAAGGTGAAGTCAATGATTTTGTCTGAACAGCGCTGCTGTGCGGGAAAGGTAATAGGGGCTATCTGCGGCCGGTGATTTTTCGTTTTACCTGGTCGAGAAAGAAAAAGAGTTCTGCATTCCTGGTGAAAAAAGCCCCCGAGAAAAAAACGACCGTGCCGACCGTGATGGAAACTGTCAGGTAAAGGGTTTTGGCATTAGAGGATCCTTCAATATTCCATGGCAGGAAACAACCGACAAGGGAGATCGCGCCTCCCATGAAGAGCGAAGAGAGAAAAACCTTCACCAAGGACCGGAAAAAAGCGCCGTCCAGGAACGGTCCGATTTTATGCCACAGAATGACACAGAGCATAAGCACGTTTACCGCCGAGGCGATGGATGTCGCCAGAGCCAAGCCCCCGTGCTTGAGGGGAAACATGAGCGCGATGCTGAGAACAATATTCACCAGCAAGGCAACGAAGGCGGCCTTCAGGGGTGATTTCCGGTCCTGCAGCGCAAAAAAAGCCGCGTCGAGTACGCGAATAACCGAGAAGGCCCAAAGCCCCACAGCATAAAACAGCAGGGCCTGTGCGGTCAGAAGGGCTTCCGTAGCACCGAAGGCGCCCCGCTGGAACAGGACGGAAATAATGGGAACCCGCAGCATGATCAAAGCGACCGTTGCCGGCACCGCCACAAACAGGATCAGGCGCATTGAAAACGCCAGGGTCTTTTTGAGGTCCTCATACGAACCCCTGGCGGCCAGTGTGGACAGGCTGGGCAGGGTTGCCGTGCCGATGGCGATGGCGAAGACGCCGAGGGGCAACTCGACGATGCGGTCGGCATAATAGAGATAGGAAACACTGCCCTTGGGGAGAAGGGAGGCCAGGATGGTGCCGACGAAGATGTTAATCTGGTACACGGCGGAGCCGATCAGGGTCGGGACAAGCAGGCGCCCGATCTGCCGCAGGCCGGGGTGGCGGAAGTTGAAGTTAGGTTTGAGGCGGACACCCATCTTTACCAGGAAAGGCCACTGCATGGCCAACTGCAGGACGCCGCCCGCCAGAACGCCGACGGCAAGGGCGACGATCGGCTCGTCGAAGAAAGAGTAAAGCAGGAGGGTGGCGACAATCATGCATAGATTCAGTACGACCGGGGAGAGAGCGGGGGCCGCAAAATGACGCAGGGAGTTCAGGATGCCCATGCAAAGGGCAACCAGGGAAATGAAGAATATGTAGGGAAACATGAGCCGGGTCAGGAACACGGCCAGTTCGAATTGATACGGCATATTGGCAAAGCCGGGCGCCATGGCCAGGACGATCAGGGGAGAAAAAAGGACGCCCAGCAACGAAACGATGACCAGGATGATCGACAGCATGGTAAAAACGGCGTTGGCAAGCTCAAGGGCCTCTTCCCGCGACTTTTTGGTCAGATATTCCGTGAAGACCGGCACGAAAGCGACGGTCAGAGATCCCTCGCCGAGGAGGCGCCTTAAAAGATTGGGAATCCGGAAGGCGACGAAAAAGGCATCGGTCGCCGCCGCCGCGCCGTAAAATGCGGCCACGACCACATCACGGATAAAGCCGAAAATGCGACTCAGCATGGTGGCGGTTCCCACCACACCGGCTGCCCTCGCTAGGTTGGTTTGCTCGGTGTCTTGCAAGGTGGAGGATCCTTTTCCCCTGAGTATTCAAATAGATCCGGTGTCTTTTTCCGCGGAAACAGAGCCGATAGAACGGCCGCCATCTCGGTGGCACCGATGCCCGAAATGAAGATGGTTTTTTTCCGGGATGTTGCGCCGGCATGGATGGAAAGACGATTTCTGGCTATGCCGAAACAGTCGGCAAGGTAGCGGAGGCATTCTTCGTTTGCCTTGCCGTCAACAGGAGCCGACTTCAATCTTATCTTGAGAGCATCGTTCACGATTCCTGCAAGTTCACTCTTGCCGGCACGCGGAACAACCTGTACCGGGAGGAAGAGTCCTTGGGATGTTTCCTTGAAGGGCAACATGCTTTCCGGCCTTTCCTCGGGATCGGCCATGCTCAGTGCAGCCGCAGACCCATTATCATCAGGGGCCGAACCAGAAATTCCTGCAGGAGCCAGATAATCAGAATAACGATCAGGGGCGAAAAATCAATTCCGAAAGAAGCGATAGGCAGCTTTCTCCGGACAAACGAGAGCACCGGCTCGGTCACCTTGTACAGGAACTGTACGATCGGGTTGTACGGGTCCGGGTTGACCCAGGACAGAAGGGCTCGAATAATGATGATCCACATGTAAATATTAAGAGCATAAAAGAGAATCTTGGCAACCAAGGCGATAAGATTTCCGAGAACCACCATGCACCCCCTGTGAGCGAGTTCGTTTCCTTCCGACTCTGAAAAAGTCAGAGACATCCTGCCTACCATAAAAGCATCGGAAAATACAAGGTTGAAGGTCAAAAACGTTGCTTAATCATGGCAGTAAGGATTCATTCCCTGGATTTCAGGTTGACATGACCGGCAAAATGTTGGATTTCTACAGTGCAGCAAAACGTGAGGGAGGAAGGGGCATGCTGGAGGGAAAAAGGATCGGCATCATCGGCGTGGGCAAGATGGGCGGGGGACTGCTGGATGGCATCCTGTCAAGAAAATTGATCACACCGGATCGGATCACGGTTTTCGACAAGGCGTCCGGGCGTATGGATGAGCTTGGGAAAATAAGGGGGATCCATTGTGCGGCGGGTGTCGGGGAGGCCCTGGCCGGATCGGACCTGGTGATTCTGGGGGTCAAGCCCCAGAACATGCGGGAGATCCTCGCGGAAATGAAGGGAGACCTCGGACAGGAGCAACTCATCGTTTCCGTTGCGGCAGGTATTTCCACCCTCTTTATCGAGGAGGTCCTTGAAGGGGAGGTGCGGGTTGTCCGGGTCATGCCGAACATGCCGGCCCTGATCGGTTGCGGGGCGACCGCTCTGGCCCCGGGGTGCTTCGCCCGGGAGGAAGACATGGAAGCCGTCCGGGAAATTTTCGATGCCGTCGGCATCTCCGTGGCGGTAACAGAAGATCTGATGGATGCCGTCACGGGCCTCAGCGGCAGCGGTCCGGCCTATGGCTTTGTGATGATAGAAGCCCTCGCCGATGCCGGTGTGCTCATGGGGCTGCCCAGGGAAACGGCGCAGAAACTGGCGGCCCAGACGATGCTGGGGGCGGCCATGCTTTGTTTGCAAGGGCAGAAACACCCGGCGGTTCTGAAGGATATGGTCGCCTCGCCGGGAGGGACGACGATCGCCGGTCTTAAGGTGCTTGAGGAGGGAAAATTCAGGGCCACTCTGATGAAGGCGGTGGAAGCGGCGGCCCTGCGCGCCAAGTCTCTCGGCAAATAGCGCAATTTCAGGATGTTTTGCTGAAGAATGGGAACGGCATGAAGGACCGTTCCCCATTCTTTTCGTCTCACCGGCCAAGCGATGGTTGCTTCCCGCCTTGGTCATTCATCCGGTGCATTTCCGTCCGGTGACAGTTCGACCTCGGCGGAGTGGTCTCCATTTGCCGTATGCCCATGCTCTGCATCATGCCCGTACGGTTCCGTAAGTGTTCTGCTGCTAATCCCCTGCCCGAACGAAGGCGATGCCGAAGGGGGCGTCACTGTCTGATGCCCTTCCGCGGGATGGTCGGTGGGTTTTTTCTTTCTCCTGCGGCTTCGCCGCCGTGATTTTTTCTTCTGTATGTCGCCGGCCGTTTCCGGTGCAGACAGGGTTCCCGAATCGACATGGACGGTTTCCGTCCCGGTTGTCTCGGCCGGGGGAGGCGGTGGAGTTTTGGAGTGTGCCGGTGCTTTCATTTCCGGAGAGGTTTTTGGTTTTTCGTCTTTGCTCTTTTGTGTCTTTGCAGCCGGTTTCATATCCGGGCTATCCGCAGGCAGGGTCGGCTCGTGCACGGGTTCCCGCTTAACCGTGGTGATGGACACATCATCCCAGTTCATCCCTGCGCTTCCGGACAGGTGAATGGTCAGGCCGTAATCGCTTTCCAGGCGGCAGAGTTCCATGCGTTTCTGGTTCAAAAGGTATCCGGCTACTTCCTGTGGCAGAGAAACCCGGATCTCCGCTGCGTCGCCCCGGACCGCCTGGGATTGAACCTTCCGGAACGCACTCAGCGCCGTATATTCCAGCGAAGGCCGGACACCGCTGCCGCTGCAGTAAGGGCAGGTGGTATAGCTGATTTCCTGGATGGTGGACTGTTTTTTCTGCCGGGACAATTCCAGCAGGCCGAATTTGGAAATCTTTGCCAGCTGGATCCGGGCACGGTCAAGGCTCAATGCTTTCTTGAAAGACTTTTCGACTTCACTCTGATGTTTTTTGTCCAGCATGTCGATGAAGTCGATGACGATCAATCCCCCCAAGTCCCGAAGGCGAAGTTGGCGGGCGATCTCCTCTGCCGCTTCAATATTCGCTTTATAAGCTGTTTCCTCGACATTCTTCTTGTTGGAGGCCCGGCCGGAATTAACGTCGATCGTGATCATGGCTTCGGTCGGATTGATGACGATGTACCCCCCTGATTTCAGATTGACCCGTTCCTGGTAGATAACCCGGATCTGCTCCTCAAGGTTGTACTTGTCGAATAGGGGGATCCTTTCCTTATAGAGCTTGATCATCCGGACGTTCCGCGGAGCGACCGCCTTGCAGTAAGCCTTCATTTTCCGGAAGGTCTCGACGTTATCCACCAGGATTTCTTCGATTTCAGGGGTAAAGTAATCACGCAGGGTTCGGACGCCGAAATCGCTTTCCTGGTAGAGAAGCGCCGGAGCGGGAGTTGACCGGGCCGTTTTCACGATGTCTTGCCACAGACGGGACAGCAGGTTGTAATCCCGGGAAAGCTCCTGCTTGGTGCGGTTGTAGCCGGCAGTGCGAATGATGAAGCCCATATTTTCTTCGATCTTGACCTGGGCAACAAGGTCTTTGAGGCGTTTGCGGTCTTCCTCATCCTCGATCTTTCGGGAGATGCCGCTGCTCTCCTTATGGGGAAGCAGGACCAGGTAGCGACCGGGGAGAGAAATGTACCCGGTCAGAAGCGCCCCCTTGTTGCCGATTTCCTCCCGGACAACCTGGATCAGAATTTCCTGTCCGGCTTTCAGTGCGGATTTACCCGAAGACGGTTCCGGTGGGGTGTCTTTTCCGTCGATAATCAGGGCCGGATTAACATCCCGGAGAGGAAGAAAGCCATCACGGTTGGCGCCGTAATTGACAAAGGCCGCCTGCAGTCCCCGCTCGATTTTCAGGACCACTCCCTTGTAGATGTTGCCGGTGACCGGTTCCCTGGCCGCCATCTGGATATTGAATTCCAGAAGTTTGCCGTTTTCGTCAACCGTGGCCATCCTCTTCTGTTCGTGATGGACTGCGTTGACCAGCATGTGGTGTTTCATATTTTTCCTTGTCCTTTTGCCATGAATCCGGAATGATCACGCATAGCGGCACGGCAAAATCTGTTTTATTGAAAGGCGGATACGTCGCCTTTTCCGATTCTGATGATTTCCACGACGTCCTCGACCAGGTTCAGAACGCTGGACGGCGTTGCGGAAGAGATGCCACCGTCGAGGACCAAATCCACAAGGTGGTGGTATTTTTTTTCAATTTCCTGCGGGTCAGTGATGATTTCGCCATCTTCATGTTTAACACTTGTGCTGATGATCGGCCGCCCCAGTTCGGCGACCAGGGCCATACAGATGCGGTTGTCCGGCACGCGGATACCCGTCGTCTGTCTTTTGGGGATGATGATTTTGGGCACGGCCCGGGAGGCCTTGAGGACAAACGTGTAAGGACCGGGGAGGAGCCGTTTCATGACCTTGTAGGCGAAATCGGATACCTGTGCGTATTGGCTGATGTCTTTCAGGTCGGAACAGATAAAGCTAAGAGGCTGTTTGCGGTCTCTCTTTTTAATGTCGTAGATTCTTTCAATTCCTTTTTTGTTGAGTAAATCACAACCGAGACCGTATACCGTATCCGTCGGATAGACAACAACCCCCCCCTGACGCAGGATTTCCACCGCTTTCTTGATCCAGCGAATCTGAGGATTCTGCTCATGCAGAGAAACTAGCATAAAAACATCGTATGAAAGCCATGTTAAGGGGTTACCTCCATCACGCAAGACAGGCAACCTGCCTATAACAGAAATCATTCCTTACTGCAATGCCCTGATTTAAAGAATGCCGATGCGGTTAGTTTCCCTTCTTCGACGGCCTGAATCGCTCATCCTGCCTTCAGATTCTTGTTAAGGTTATCCTTGATCAACTTGTACTGGATGCTGTCGACGAGGGCGTGCCAACTGGCTTCGATCACGTTGGAGGAGACGCCGATCGTACTCCAGAAGTCGGTTTCGTCGCGGGAATCCAGAAGCACCCGGACCATGGCCCCGGTGCCGTCGCTGCCCTCCAGAATTCTGACACGGAAATCGACGAGGTGCATCTCGCTGATCTGCGGATAAAACTTGGTAAGAGCTTTCCGCAGAGCGAAGTCAAGCGCGTTGATCGGGCCGTTTCCCTCGGCGGCGGTGATTTCCACTTCACCGCCCACGGATATCTTAATGGTCGCCTGGGAAAGCGCGGGGTTTGTGGATGTCTGGGATGTGATGACGTGGAAGCATTCCAGGGTAAACGGCTCCTTGAATTCCCCCGTGGCCTTTTTCATGAGCAGTGCCAGAGATCCGTCGGCCGCGTCAAACTGATACCCCTTGTCCTCCATCTCCTTGATCTTCTGGACGATCTTGCGGCTCATTCCCTCGCCTGTGCTGAGATCGACATTCAACTCCCGGGCCTTGTAATCGATATTGCTCTTGCCGGAGAGGTCAGAGACAAGCACCCTTTGTTCGTTGCCGACCAGTTCCGGTTTGATATGTTCGTAAGCGGAGGCGTTTTTCAGAATGGCACTGACATGGACGCCGCCTTTGTGGGCGAAGGCACTTTTTCCGACGAAGGGCCGTGAATTCAGGATCGGCATGTTTGCCACTTCGCTGATGAAGTTGGACAGGTTTGTCAGATGCCTGACCGAATCTTCAGGGAGACAGGTCAGCCCGAGTTTAACCTGCAGATTGGCAATGATGGGAATCAGGTCGGCGTTGCCGCACCGCTCTCCGAATCCGTTGATCGTTCCCTGGACCATTCTGGCTCCGGCCCGGGCGGCGGCAATGGAATTGGCCACGGCAAGGCCGCAGTCGTTATGAACATGAATGCCCAACATATGAGGGGAAACGAAGGCCTTTATCTCCTCGATAATTTCGGACAGTTCATGGGTCATGGTGCCGCCGTTTGTGTCGCAAAGGACGATAAAGTCGGCCCCGGCGGACAGGGCGGTCTTGATGGTCCTGATGGCATAACGCTGGTTGTTTTTAAATCCATCGAAGAAATGTTCCGCGTCATAAACCACTTCTTTCCCCTTGGTTTTCATGTACCGGACGGAATCCCAGATCATGGCCTCGTTTTCCTCGAGGCTTACCCCCAATATCTCCGTCGCATGGAGATCCCAGGTTTTGCCGAAAATAGTAATCGCGGGAGTTTCCGCTTCCAGCAGGGCATTCAGGTTGGGGCAGTCCTCGGGGCGGGTGTCGGCTTTCCGGGTACTGCCGAAGGCGGTGAGGCGGGCGCTCTTGAAGACCGTTTTTTTGGCCATCTCAAAAAAACGCATGTCCTTTGGATTTGAGCTGGGCCACCCGCCTTCAATGTAGTGAAATCCCATTTCGTCCAGCCGCTGGGCGATTCTCAGCTTTTCCTCGGCGGAGAAGTTGATCTGTTCCCCCTGAGTTCCGTCACGTAGCGTTGTGTCGTAGATTAAGACGTCCATTTTATCCATGGGTGATCTCCTTGTAAAAAAAATCCGTTATCAGGTTGTCCTGATAACGGATTTTGAAGTTTCTTGTGCGGTTAGGCTACACCATTATCAGGTCCCCATGTCAGAGGGGCTAATTATGCCCTCAATAATAATAATGGAACGCGTAATGATGTTTGCCATGACTTTGCTTCCTTCAAACTTCCCTTATTACCTAAGATGGTCATCTCATAGAAGAAAAAAAGCGGTTTGTCAACAGAAATATACGTCATGTGTCGCTCAGAAGATGATGCTGTACAGCGTACAGGGTCAGTTCGGCATTTTTCTTCAAGCTCATCTTCTCCATGATGCGAGACCGGTAGGTACTGATCGTCTTGACGCTCAGGCACAACTCAAGAGCGATTTCGGATACGGATTTGCCCGCCGCCAGCATCATCATGACCTGATACTCGCGATCGGAGAGCAATTCGTGGGGAAGATGCGATCGATCCGCTCCCAGTTCAAGGGCCAGCCTTTCCGCGACGGAGGGGCTCACGTATTTTCTTCCGGAGGCGACCTTCCGGATGGCCCCGATCAGTTCGTCGGGGGCACTCGCTTTGTTCATGTATCCGGCGGCGCCGGCACGCAGAGCCCGGACAGCATACTGTTCTTCCGGATGCATGCTGAGGATCAGAACTGGGAGTTTGGGCTGTTCGGACTTGATATCTTTGAGAATTTCCAGACCGCTCCGTCCCGGCATGGAAATGTCCATCAGAATAACCTCGAAGGCCTGGCGGCGGATTTTGTCCAGGGCCTCCTGTCCGTTTGCCGCTTCGGCGAGAACATCCATATCCTTGACGTCGCCGAGAATCTGCTTGAGACCTTCCCTGACGATGGCGTGGTCATCGACGACAAGGATCCTGATCATGGCGGTGATTTCCTTTCCTGGCGAGGTACGGTGACGGTTACCCGGGTGCCCCGGTTCATTTTTCCTTCAATCAGAACAGTTCCGTTCCAGGGGTGAACCCTTTCACGCATCCCGATCAGTCCATAGGAGCGGGGATCATCGATCTGCGCCTGAGTGATACCCCGGCCGTTGTCGGTGATTTCGAGGATGAGGGTATCATTTTTTTCGCAGAATCGCACGGCAACTTCCGTAGCCACGGCATGACGAATGATGTTGGTCAGTGTTTCCTGCAGAATGCGAAAGAGGGCGGTTGCAAGGTGGTGCTCGATCTCTTCGTCATCCGCTATGGCCAGATTGATGCGGCAGGCCAGTCCGAAGCGGCGCTGAAAGTCCTGGGTTTGCCACTCGATGGCGGCGACCAGACCGAGATCATCGAGCAGCCCCGGACGCAGATCCGAAGAAATCCGATGCACCGTATCGATTGTGCTGTCGATCAGGCATGACATGTACTCAACTTTCTTTTGCAGCGTCGCATTCTTTTCGGAAATCCGGTTTCCGAGCCAGACGATGTCCATTTTGAGGGCCGTGAGGGACTGACCCAGTTCATCGTGGATCTCGCGCGCGATGCGGGTTCGTTCCTCTTCACGGATCGACTGGAGGTGGAGCGACAGGTTGCGGAGCTGCTCCCGCGACATTTCGAGTTCCTGCTGTGCCTTTTGTTTCTCCGTTATATCTTCATAAGTGATGACGATTCTTCGTTCCCGAAGGACGGCGCCGATACGGGAGGCCTTCATCAAGCACAGAATTTCCCGGCCGTCCTTGCGCCGGGCGGGAAATTCCGTGCTGTAGGTTCGCTGGGTTTCCAGTGCTGCATAGAAGCGTCGGGCGATTTCATCGTAATCCGTTTCGTTGCGATAAAGAAGACGGACATTTTTTCCGATCAACTCCTCCGGACGCCACCCGAAGACCTGCATCACCGCATTGTTGGCGAAGATGAACACCCGGTTATGCAGTCCGATGACGGCATGGGGGATAGCGTCGAGAATGGAGGATTCCAGGGCTTCCAAATCCTCCAGGCGACTGCGGGCTTCCTTCTGCTCCGTCGTGTTCATCGAATTGCCCAGGACGGCCTGTTCTCCCCGGTATTGAATGGACTTGACGGTTTCCATGATCCACTTGATGCGTCCGTCTTTCGTCACAATGCGGAACTCATAGGGTGAAAAACGCTGTCCCTTAAGCATGCGGATAGCGTTCTTCCGCGCCATTTTTCGGTCCGCCGGGTGGATGATCGACGGGGGATCCATATGCAGCATCTCTTCCTCGGAGTAGCCCGCATATTCCCTGATGTGAGGATTGACAAAGCGGAAGCGGCGATGCTGCAGAATATAAACGCCGACTTGTGAACTGTCGGCCAGGGTTTTGTAAAGATCGTCGTCGACAATGGGGATTATTTCTTCTTTTTCATAAAGAGCCGAATGGTCCCGCGCGGTTTTTGTGCCAGAAGCGTTCTTCGGTGTGGCGGGGGCTTTCTTTTTCATCTTTGATCCCTTATATGGTATTCAGGCGGCGCCAGTATAACGGCATTCCGGTCAAAAAGAAACCCACTTGCATCAGGGTTGCCGGAGTGTTGCGAGAGCGCAGTTAATGATGATGGGAGCTTTTCCCGGATGAAGATCATGAGCCATCACCGCTGGGATGTGACTGTACAGGAAGCCCTGGCGATTCAGGAAAACATGGTGGGCCGGTTGATCCTTCCGGAGGATCCGATGCCTTTGAATCCGAAAACAGTTGCGGGGGCGGACATTTCTTATGCCCGCCATTCGAATCTGTTCTTTGCCGCGGTGATCGTCTTTACCTATCCGGACTTCTCGGTGCTTGAAGAGGCATCCTGGAAGGAGCGGGTTTGTTTTCCCTATGTGCCCGGACTCCTGTCTTTCCGTGAGGCTCCGCCGCTGCTCAAGGCCTTTGAACAGCTTTCATGCATTCCCGATCTGGCCATTTTCGACGGTCAGGGCATTGCCCATCCGCGGCGAATCGGCCTGGCATCCCACATGGGACTGTTTCTCGGTATGCCAACCGTCGGTTGCGCCAAAACGCGCCTGGTTGGCGAGTTTGCACCACCGGGGGCGGAAAGGGGGGAAATGTCGGACCTCTTTCACAAAGGTAAGCCGGTCGGCAAGGTTCTCCGCACCCAAAAGAACGTCAAGCCTCTGTTTGTCTCACCGGGGCATCGCATCGGGCCGTTACAGGCGGCCGAAATGGTATTGTCCTGTTGCCGTGGTTATCGTATCCCCGAACCCATCCGACGGGCCCATCACCGGGTGAACGAACTGCGGGTTCAAAATGCCTGAACCGATTCGCCTCTGTTAACATTATCTTACAAAGATGAATCGAACCGGGCAGAGAGTCGTTTCGACCGCTGGAGAAATATTTTTAGAAACCGCCAAAAAATTCCTCACCTGTGTTCGGAATGATGAAAAAAGAACAGGGGCCTCCCCCCGCCTGCGCCGTTCTTAAACCTGCGGTCCTTTGGGGTTCAGGTTTCGGTAAACGGCCATCACTTCCGTCCGGGTCAGAACGGCATCCACCCGGTCGACATGTTTCAGGATGTTTTCCCGTCCCCCCTCTTCCCGGTCGATGAAAGCGATCACCCGGTCAATGATCAGCCCTGCATCGCGCACCGCGTCGATGGCCGTGATGGTTGATCCGCCCGTCGTGATGACGTCGTCGAGGATGACAATCCGCTCGCTCTGCTGGAGATTTCCTTCGATCTTGCTCTTCGTGCCGTGGTCCTTGGCTTCCTTGCGGACCGTAAACGATTTGATGGGTTTCCCCTCCTGGAAGGAGATGACCGCCAGAGCATTGGCAATGGGGTCGGCGCCGAGGGTAAGCCCGCCGGCGGCGGTAACCGGTGCATCTTTCAGCATGCAGAAGAGGACCTTCCCGATCAGGTTCATTCCCTCCGGGTCCATCGTTGTCGGTTTGCAGTTGAAGTAGTAATTGCTTTTTTTGCCCGAAGCCAGGGTGAAGGGCGGGTTGTCCCGGTATTGGAAAGATTTCTTCAGTACGATTTCAATCAGGCGATGTTTCAGATCAGTCACCATGTACCTCCTATCATTACTAGATATGCATGCAGAAAAGAGAACCGCCCTGACGGCTGCTTTGCGGCGAAAAATGAGCAAGTTGTCTTTTGTGCCGGGAAAACCGTCTTCATAGGCCTTCCCGGACATGTCATCTCGGGCGGACGTGAGAAATCATCTTCATTATTTTATCTGCTTGGGCTCGAGGATTTCTCCCTGCGGCCGAAATGACAAAGCGCTTTGTTGCGGTACCGCTCTTAACGAAGAATCTATCCGTTTTGTGATAGGCAAGGATCAGATTCTTCGCCGGTGTTTCAGAGAATAGGAAGTACAGCTTCCCGTGCGGGAATATTTCCCTTATTTGCTTTTCAATAGCGATTCGACCACCTTTGCCGCTTCGACGCCGTCCTTGGAATAGTGCGCGCCGATGGAGGCAGCAAAAGCCGCGGTGACGACGGCGCCGCCCACCATGAAAGGGCAGGTCTCCCCTTTGGCTCTGGCCAGGTCGATGACTTCCTTCATGTTGACCATGGTTGTCGTCATGAGGGCCGACAGGGCTACGACGTCAGGCCGCCGTACTTTCACTTCGGCGACGATCGTTTTCGCCGCCACATCCTTTCCCAGGTCGATGACGTGGTAACCCTGATTCCGCAGGAGCAGGGCGACGATGATGGCGATGAAGATCGACTCACCGTATTCGCG
>CAYPKE010000001.1:0-43284 GCA_964411235.1 uncultured Syntrophales bacterium | reverse complement strand
AACGATATCTTCCACGGTTGCATAACGGAAATCCCGGCCTGTCCCGGCAACACCCTGATGAAAGGGATTTCCCACCAGACGATCCATCTCTTCTTTGTTGACATAACCAACAGACAACCCTTTTTCCGCTGCCAGGTCCTTCAGCTTGCGGATGATGTCGCCTTGCCTGCCCTGAACGATCATCACCCTCTGCAGTTGCCCGGCATCCGTTTTCAGGGCTTCCATGAGAGGATTAATACCATAAATCAACTTCATTGATCTCTCCGGAAAGAACGCCGTAACGGCCCGCATCCCGTGTATGCGGACACGGTAATTGCAGCATATCCGCCCCTAAATATTTAGAAGAGAATTTCCGAAACGGCATCGCATCGATGCCCCGTTTGATGTGCTGCTATTGTTCGCCGACGCGCCGAGCGATGCCCCGGGACATTTCATCGACAATGGCATCCGCTTCCATAGCCGGATTCAAGGCCAGGCGGATGGGACGTCCGACGACCAGATAGTCGGCTCCCAAAGCCACCGCCTCGAAAGGCGTCAGAGTCCTTTTCTGGTCGTCCGCCGCCGCACCGGTCCCGCGGATACCGGGTGTGACGATAAGAAAATCCGAACCGCAGGCCGCCTTGATCGCGGCGATATCCTGAGGCGATGCAACCACGCCGGACACGCCTGCGTCCTGGGCCATACGGGCCAATCCCAGAACCGTTTCCTGCATGCCTCCCCGGAAACCGATGTCCAGAAGATCCTGATCGTTCAGGCTGGTGAGAATGGTCACGGCCAGAATCACCGGCACAGGCAGGACCCTTTTCTCTGCAAAACGACGCGTGGCCGAGACCGCTTCGGACATCATCTTCTTACCGCCGGACGCGTGGATGTTAAACATGGAAATCCGAAGGTCCGTCGCCGCTTCCGCCGCTCGGGCAACCGTATTGGGAATGTCATGAAATTTGAGGTCCAGAAAGACACCGCCCCCACGCTGCTGAACCTGCCGGACGATGTCCGGCCCCCAAAAGGTAAAGGCCTCCTTGCCTATTTTGAAGAGACCGACATGACCTGAAAGGAGCTCTACCCAGGAAAGGGCCTCTTCAAGACTTTCTCCAACATCGAGGGCAAAAATCAATTTACCCCGCGGATCAGAGTTCCGGTTCCGCATAATCATCGTCGCCCACGAATTCCGTATCATCGGGAATGGGCTTGAAATCTTCTTTCGCGCCCTTGAGAAATTCGGGACGCGCATAGCTCACTTTGCCTGCGGCAATTTCCCTCAGGGCCGCAACGATTTCCCGGTTGTTGCGGATGTCCGCCAAGGGTGCAGACCCCTTCAGCAGCTGCCTGGTGCGTTGTGCCGTCAACATCACGAGACCAAAACGGGTCTGAGCTTTTTCTAAAGCGTCTTCGATGGTAATTCTCGCCATAACTGATTTTCCTCCGATCAATCGAAAAACTTTTTTATCTCCGCTCTTCTCCTCGGGACGCGGCTTTTTTCCGCAAGATAGATCGAGCGCAGCAAGTCGATCGCCTCCGTCAGACGATCGTTGATAATGATGTAATCATAAAAAACATATTCCCCCATTTCCGCCATGGCATTGCCGAAGCGGACGCCCAGGGTTTCCTCGTCGTCGTGCCCCCGGTTTCGCAAACGCTCCTTCAAGGCCTCCAGGGAGGGAGGCAGGATAAATACGGATACCGCCTCCGGGCACATCTCCTTGATGGCCCTGGCGCCACGCGGGTCCACATCGAGGATCACGTCCTTCTTGTCCGCAGTCAGAGCATCCAGAACCGCCAGGGATGTGCCGTAAAGATGCCCGTAGTTCTCCTCCCATTCAACGAACTCTTCCCGCGCGACCATTGTTTCGAATTCCTGACGGGTCACAAAAAAATAATCGTTCCCGTTCACTTCCCCCGGGCGGGGTGAGCGGGATGTATGCGAAATGGAAAACCCGATCTGCGGAAACATTTTCATCACTTCCCGGCAGATGGACGTTTTTCCTGTCCCCGATGGCGCGGAAACAACCAGCAAAACAGCCTCGTTGCCTATGGAAGGTGTGCTACTCAATGTTCTGCACCTGCTCTCTCAATTTGGAGAGTTCGCTCTTTACATCGATAACATGACGCGAAATCTCCAAATCCCCCGTTTTGGAGCCAATCGTGTTGATTTCACGGTTCATCTCCTGAATCAGGAAATCAACCTTTCTGCCGATTCCTTCGCCGTTCTCCAGCATCTCGTCAAACTGGCTGATATGACTCCGCAAGCGGACGACCTCCTCCGTGATGTCGCTCTTATCGGCCATGATCGCCACCTCCTGCGCCAAACGGCCTTCGTCGATACTGATCCCGCCGGTCAATTCTTTCACCCTCTCGGTCAGTCTGCGCTGGTATTCCTGGACACAGCGAGGCGCCCGGAGAGAAATCACTTCCAGACAGTCCTGAATCCTCCGGATGCGCTCCTTCAGATCCACCAGAAGCATCTCTCCCTCTTTGCCCCGCATTTCGAACAGTTGAAGAATCGCCTCGTCGAGTACGGTACCGATACGACGGGACAGCAACTCCATGTCCACCTGGACCTCCACGGGAACAAAAATGTCCTTGAACCCGGTGAGGTGTGCCAAACCAACCTCGTCCCGCAGACTGAATTCTTCCTTCAGCCGCATCATCAAACGGTGGTAGTTCCTCAGCAGGGGGAGGTTCAAATCCAGCCGACCCTCCTCCGCATTGCCGTTTGTATCCACCCTGATGGCCGCCTCGATGCGACCCCGGGAAAACCGTTCTGCAATCCTTCTTTTGATTTCCGCTTCCAAGGCGGACAGACTGCCAGGGATTTTGAGGGAAATTTCCAGGTAGCGATGGTTCAGAGACCGTATCTCCACAACGTACCGCTGCCCGTCGATACTGGTCTCCGCTTTGCCGTAACCGGTCATGCTTTGAATCATTTTTTACCGACACCTTCCGTATGATCGTAATCGAAAAAAATGCAAGGAATCAACAGGAATTCCATTTCCAACTTTAATCAACAGCCTCCTTGACCCCTTCGGCCGCACCTTGTTTCACCTGGGCCATATACCGTGCTCTGATCCGGTTAAAAAAGTCTATTTGTCGGGCCGCGGCGTAGTCCGGATAAGTCCACGATAAATCATGGAACATTTTTTCCCGGAACACAAGCGTCAGATCGGCATAGATCCCATTCCGCAGATAAGGCCGGTGCGTGTAACCCTTTCCCGTCGCCAGCAGCAAATGCGCCGGAGAAATGTAGCCGGGATCGAGATTGATGCGGCGGCGACCATCTTCCACGAAATCTTCCTCGATACGGTTCGTTGATATTTTGATATCGGGAAGAGCTTCCGGCCTGATGAGCCTTTCGAACGAAAGAAAGCGCCGGACCAGCTCGCGCCCCATTTCCGGCGCGTAGTAATCGGTATACCCAAAACCAAGTGGGGCGCCGATGACGTCCGGCACACCGAAAAGATCGGCAAGCCTCTTCATCGAAGAGTCCAGGGAGCCACGGTCGGAGGCCAGAACACTTATGATCAGTTTGACCGCTTCCGCCGACAGGGGCTTGCTCACAAAGCCCTCCGGAGTTCTTCCCGTGAAACTGTTGCCGTCCCGACTTTCCCGACGGCGATTCCGGCAGCGTAATTAGAGATCTCCGCCGCCTCACAAAAAGTCGCTCCGGCCGCAAGGCAGACCGAGAACACGCCGATCACCGTGTCGCCCGCACCGGTCACATCATAAATGGCCCGGGCCTGAGTGGGAATGTGGACCACTGTGCCGTCATTTTCGAAAAGACTCATCCCGGCCTCTCCCCTTGTAATGAGAAGCGCCCTGAGTTGCAATCGCTCCAGCAGTCGGAGAACCTCACGCCGGATCGCCTCTTTCTTGCCGGCTTCGTTTCCGTTCAGATCCTCGATGCCCAGGGCCTCCTCCGCCTCGACATGGTTGGGCGTAATGACGTCAAACCCGCGGTAAAAAGAAAGGTCCCTCCGCTTCGGGTCGACACACACCCGGACCTGCTTACCGTTAATCATCTCTCGAATCCCATCAAGAAGCTCTGCCGTGACGACCCCTTTGTTGTAATCGGAGATCACGATCGTATCGATTTCATCTATCAATGAGGCAATATAGCCGAGGAGCTTTGCGATGCACGACGGCGAAACCGCCTTGCGTGTCTCCCGGTCAAAGCGCACAACCTGCTGGCTGTGTGCGACAATCCGCGTTTTCAGGGTCGTGTGCCGACCCGGATCGATGACGACCCCCTCCGTGGGAATCTCCTGCTTCTTGAATTCTTCCAGAAGTTTGGCCCCGGTGGCATCGTCCCCGATCACCCCTGCAAGGTAAACTTTTCCCCCCACGCTGTGAATGTTATTCATCACATTGGCACACCCTCCCCAGCGGCGGGAATCAGAACTGACCTCAACAACGGGAACCGGCGCCTCCGGCGAAATGCGCGCGACCTTTCCCCAGATAAAGTGATCGACCATCACGTCTCCGACGACCAGAACTTTCGCTCTGGGAAAACGGTCGATAATGAGCAATGCTCTTTCTCGATCCATCAATTGAAAAACCTTTTCCTTTGCAAATCAGGCATGAAGGGGCGCTATGCTATTATCGGAAGAGATATTTGTCAACAGCTTTGTGTCAGCTTTGTATCGGAAGGGACAGCGGACACAGGGAGAAAAACCCCATTGCGAACTTTCTTCCGGAACCGGAAGCACACCTTCTGATTCGAACAAATGCGTCTTCGCGACTTTGCGCATTGACTAAAACAGGGCAATCCGGTACTTAGGGGAGGCTTCATGCTGTATTGACCATATCGAAGTAAAAAGAATGGAGAGCCCGATGATCCGGTCCCTGGGAATCCTGCTGATGGGCGTATTGATAACGGCCCTCTTTTCCCTTTATGCCGTTTTGCTGGCCCTCTTCTCTCCGGGCGAGGAAAGAATTCACCGCGTGGCACGCAACTGGGCGCGGGTCTTGTTGCGCCTGGCCGATGTCAGGGTCCGGGTCCTCGGCGGAGAAAACATCCTGGTGGATCGGCCCCAGATCTTTATGGCCAATCACCAAAGCCATTTTGATATCTTCGCCGTTTTGGGCTATATTCCCGGAGAGTTTCGCTGGATCGCCAAGAATGAACTTTTCCGGATACCGGTCTTCGGCCTGGCTATGAAAAAAGCCGGCTACATACCGATTGATCGCGGCAATCACGAAAAAGCCCTGTCCAGTATCGTCGAAGCGGCAAAGAAGATTCAGGCAAACCGGTCGGTCATGTCCTTTCCTGAAGGAACCCGAAGCGAAGACGGCACAATCGGCCCCTTCAAATCCGGCATGTTTCACCTGGCCATGCAGGCAGATGTCCCGGTGACGCCGGTTACCATCATCGGCGCCGCCGGCATTTGGCCCAAGCATACGCTGCAAATCGGTCGTGGACAGATCACCCTTGTTATCGACCAACCTGTCGACGTCACCGCGTATACCCCGGAAATGAATAAGGAACTGATTAAGAAAGTGAGAGATACCATTATCCGCAACTACGATTCCTACGGAACCACATCCTCACCCCCGCAAGCGGAGCGTTCACGTTGAGTCTGCTGCAGGCCATTTTTCTCGGAATCGTCCAAGGCTTGACGGAGCTGCTGCCCGTCAGCAGTTCGGCCCATCTTGTCATCGCTCAGGGATTTATGCCGGTTTTTTACCAGCCGGGAGTTCTCTTTGATGCGGTCGTCCATCTGGGAACGCTGGCCGCTGTCATCTTTTTCTTCCGGGAGGACATCTGGATGATGTTGTGTTCCTTGTGGCCCGGAAAAAGAAATTTTTCTCTTCCGCTAAAGCAGCAGAGATTCTTCCGCAGACTGCTTATCCTCATCCTGGCCAGTACGGCCCTGACGGCAACCATCGGGCTGACTTTCCGGGAAGAAATTGAGAGCCTCTTCACTTCCACGAAGATTGCCGCATCCATGCTTTTTGTTACCGGCCTCCTGCTTTATCTTTCCGATCGTATCCGTTACAACAGCGCCAATGAAGAAAAACTATCCTTCCCCAAAGCGCTCTTGCTGGGTCTTGCACAAGGGTTTGCGCTTATTCCCGGTATTTCCCGTTCCGGCGCAACGATTGCGTGCGGCATCTTTCTGGGACTGAACCGAAAGACAGCGGCCCGTTACTCTTTTCTGATGTCCATCCCCGCAGTTATGGGTGCGGTGGCATTACAGGCCCCCCATTTCTCGGCCGTCACGGCAGGAGACCTTCCTTCGTATCTGGCCGGTTTTCTTGCCGCCGCCGTGACCGGCTTCTTTTCCCTGAAACTTCTGTATTTGTTTCTGAGAAAAGCGACGTTGCGTTTCTTCGCCTACTATTGCTGGCTGTTCGGCGGATCGGTCCTGATCGCCCTGTGGCACATGTGATCTCGCCGGGATGACCGCCGTGCGGTCATCCCGGCGGCAGCTCCGATGCAAAAGGGCACTTTTGCAGCCGGAAGAATTTTGGTATAGGGGTAAAGCAGAATCAGTCGTATCGGCGGGAAAGGGGGGGAACCAGGCACAATGGATGTCCGTTTTATCAATCCGTTTCTGGACGGTGCAAAAGAAGTGCTGAAAACGATGGCCTTCATTGATGCCAGCGCCGGCAAGGCCTACTTGAAGAAGGAAGACATTGCTCATGGGGACGTTTCCGGTATAATCGGCATAACCGGAGACGCCATCGGCTCCCTTGCCGTAAGCTTTCATACGCCTTGCATTTGCGGCATCGTAAGCAATATGCTTGGCGAGAGCCATACGGAACCGAGCCGGGAAGTCCTCGACGCCGTCGGTGAACTCACCAACATGATCTCCGGTGTTGCCCGGACCCATATGGAAAAAAACGGCCTGAGTGTTTATGCGGCCATTCCCTCCGTCGTGGTCGGCGAAGGGCATACCATCAACCATATCCTGAAAGCCCCGAGCATCGTGATCCCCTTTGCCACCCCGTGCGGTGATTTCGTTGTGGATGTCTGCATCAAGCCGACGCAGGGCCACATGAAACACCAGGTTACCTATGATGTCA
Organism: uncultured Syntrophales bacterium; assembly: GCA_964411235.1. Lineage (GTDB taxonomy): Bacteria > Desulfobacterota > Syntrophia > Syntrophales > JAAYKM01 > JAAYKM01. The sequence continues at coordinate 36,258 of CAYPKE010000001.1, read as the reverse complement.
TCAACAAGCCCACGCTGTCCCAGGGCAAGATCATCGAAACCGGACCAAAGACAGGCGGCAAGCAAGAACCCCCAGCAGCGTCTTCGACGGAACGACCGGGGTCTGAAGAGACCGCCGACACGACTCCCGAGGAACGGATTGAAAAGCTGAAAAAAGCGTTGGCCAAAATTACGGCAATCCGTGATGATATCCAGAGAAAACTCGAGGCCAACCCGTTCATGCCTCTGGCAAAGAGAAAGGAACAGAAGAAACTGATTGATGCCTACGATGAGAAAATCCGCAGACTGAAACTGGATATTTCCACCGCCAAGATGCTGGCAAAAATGGCGGAGACCGATGGCGACATGACCATCAAGCGACACTTCCAGGATCATGTCACGAAAAAGAAATAGGGTTCGCGGGGATCGTTTTTGATCATGACGGAAACCAAGGGGTTAAAAAGAACGCGTGAAATCAAGGGGGTCCTGTATATTTCCCTGGCCTTGTTTCTTTTCCTTTGCCTGTTTTCCTATTCTCCCCAGGATCCCTCCTTCACGCATTTTGTCGCCGAAAAGGGCGGGGTGCATAACCTGATCGGCCCGTTTGGATCCTATACGGCGGATTCCCTGATCCGCCTTCTGGGCGCAAGTGTTCTTCTGTTGCCCATCTTTCTTTGCGTTGCCGGCTTTCGTTACCTTGTCGATAATGCATTCCGAATCAGAGCCCTTCATCTGCTCGGGTTCACGGGGCTCTGCCTGTCCCTTGCCGCCCTGCTTGCGATGATCATGGCCGATATTTCTCTGTCCGGGTCCGAGATCCGTCCCGGCGGTGTCCTGGGACTTCATCTTTTTCAAATAATGGATGTCCGCCTGAACACCGCGGGCACCTTTCTGGTCCTCATTTCGATTCTGCTGATCTCTCTCATGGTCATGACGAGTTTTTCCGTCGTCATCACGGCCCGGCTCCTGTCGCGCATCACCGCTTTGTCCTGGTTCACGGGTCAAGCGTTCTGGGAAAAATGGCGAGGCCGAATGCGACGGAGCAACAGAGACGATACACCGGAGGCTGGCCATACCCCCCGGATTGTTCCGTCGGTCGGACATCCCGAACCGGCTCCGACCGCAAAAGAGGAAAAAAAGGTGGAACAAATGCCCTTTGATTTCGTCCTGAAGCGGGGAACGTTTCGGCTTCCACCCCTGAGCCTGCTCAGCGATATGCCTCACAAGGACACCCGGGTCAGAAAGGAAACTCTCATCGCCAATTCCCGGATCCTGGAGAAAAAGCTCGGCGATTTCGGCGTCGAAGGCCGCGTCGTCGAGGTCCGGACGGGGCCGGTCATCACCATGTATGAATTGGAGCCGGCATCGGGTGTCAAGATTGCAAAGATCACCACCCTGTCGGATGACCTGGCCCTGGCCCTGCGGGCTCCCAGCGTTCGCATTGTCGCCCCCATTCCCGGGAAAGCCGTCGTCGGCATTGAGATTCCCAATCCGGAACGTGAAGCCGTTTACTTGAAAGACGTCCTGGAGAACACCGCATGCACCGAAGGCAGTTACCGGTTGCCCATCGCTCTGGGAAAGGATATTGTCGGCGCCCCCGTCGTCGCAGACCTGGTCAAAATGCCTCATCTGCTTATCGCCGGTACCACCGGCTCGGGTAAAAGCGTCTCCCTGAACGCCATGATCTGCAGCATTCTTTTCAAGGTCCCTCCGGATGAGGCCAAATTTCTCATGATAGACCCGAAAAGGCTCGAACTGGCCGCTTACGAAGGGATCCCCCACCTGCTGCATCCCGTGGTCGTCGATCCGAAAAAAGCCTCCCAGGTGCTGAAGTGGGCCGTGCAGGAAATGGAGCGCCGTTATCAGGCAATCAGCACCGTAGGAGCGAAAAGCATTGACATGTTCAACAAGATTCTGGACAAAAGGGCTGGAGAAAACATAAACAGCGAGAAAGGGGGCCAAGATAACGACGCCCCTTCCGGCTTTGAAGAAACCGGTCCCGATGGGGAAGATGAGGAAACCCTCCTGCCAATAGCGACGGCCTCCGCAGGCGAATTGCCCCTGCAGAAACTGCCATACATTATCATCGTCATCGATGAACTGGCCGATTTGATGATGGTCGCTCAGCGAAACGTCGAGGAATCCCTGGCCCGCCTTGCCCAGATGGCCCGGGCGGCGGGTATACATCTTATCCTCGCCACGCAGCGTCCGTCGGTCGATGTTATTACGGGGCTGATCAAGGCAAACTTCCGCACCCGCATCTCCTTCCAGGTTTCCTCCAAAGTCGACTCCCGGACCATTCTCGACGATCATGGCGCGGAAAAGCTCTTGGGTGCCGGGGACATGCTCTTCATTCCCCCGGGCTCTTCCCGTCTGAACCGGATTCACGGCGCCTTCGTATCGGACAAGGAAATCAGCCGGGTCGTGGACTATGTCAAGAAGCAGGCAAAACCCGTCTACGATGAATCGATCACAACCGAATTACCGGATGACGAAGCCAGGGATAGGGGCGACGAAGCCTTCGACAAGAAATACGACGAAGCCGTGGAATTGGTCACCGACCTTGGCCAGGCTTCCATCTCCCTTGTCCAGCGCTACCTGAAAATCGGCTATAACCGTGCGGCCCGCATTATCGAACAAATGGAAGCCGAAGGTGTCGTGGGACCCTCCGACGGTGTCAAGCCGAGAAAAGTCCTCGCCAGAAAAATCACAAAATGAAGGGGAAAACGGTCCATATTATCAGTCTCGGCTGTCCCAAGAACCTTGTCGATTCGGAAGTGATGGGGGCAGCCCTGGAAAGGGCGGGCTTTCGCCTGATTGACCGGGAAGCGGACGCGGAGATCATCCTCCTCAATACCTGTGCTTTTATCCTGCCGGCCAAGGAGGAGTCCATCGGGGAAATCCTGCGCCTTGCCCGCTGGAAGACCCTGGGGACATGCGCTTATCTGGTGGTAGCCGGATGCCTCCCTCAGCGATACGGTGAGGAAATTTCCCGGGAACTTCCCGAGGTGGACCTTTTCGTGGGTACAGACGAGGTCGGACGTATCGCCGAATATGTGGCACGCCTTGCAACGGCAGCCCCGCCGCCGGAGCGGTGCCTGGTTCACAAACCGACTTTTCTCATGACGGCGGCCCATCCGCGACGGCTTTCAACACCTTTCCATACCGCCTATCTCAAGATTGCCGACGGCTGTGCCAACCGCTGCTCTTATTGCGTTATTCCGTTTATACGGGGGAAGGCCCGCAGCAGAAGCCTGGAGGATATCCTGCAGGAGGCGGCAGGCCTGGTCGCCGGAGGCGTCAGAGAACTGATCGTCACGGCCCAGGACACCACCGCTTATGGCCGGGATCTCCCGGGAAAACCGACCCTGCAGGAACTGCTGCAAGCGCTCGTCACGATCCCGGATCTCCGGTGGCTCCGCCTGCTCTACACCTACCCGGCGGCCCTGACGGACGATATCCTGCGAACCATAGCCGCCGAGGAGAAGATCTGTCCTTACCTGGATATTCCCATCCAGCATATCGACGACGAGATCCTCCGCCTGATGAAGCGCCGGGGTGACAGCCGGACAATTCGAAACCTGATCGACAGGGCGCGGAATATCGTGCCCGGGATCGCCTTGCGGACATCGCTTATTGTCGGATTCCCCGGAGAAACGCCCCAGCGTTTCCAAAAGCTTCTCCATTTAATCCGGGAGGCGCGTTTCGATCATCTCGGGGCGTTCCGCTATTCCCCGGAAGAGGGCACGGAAGCACGCGCTCTTCCGGGACAGGTATCGGAAAGAACGAAGGAGAAAAGAACGTCCCGTGTCATGGAGGTTCAGGCCCGCGTGTCGGAGCAGATCAATCAGTCTCTGATCGACTCGGTGCAGGAAGTTCTCATCGAAGGGCCCAGCGATCTGCCCGAGTATCCCTACATGGGTCGCAGCTGCCGGCAGTCGCCTGATATCGACGGCGTGACGTATCTGACGGGAGAAAATCTGAAGCCCGGCGAGTTCGTGTACGTCCGCATTCAATCCGCCGATGAATACGACCTGTTCGGCACCGTCGTGACCGCAGAATCGGCATGAATCAGGCGCTAAGCCGCAAGCCCGCGATACCGGCCACAATCAATGCGATGCTGAAGAGCCGGACGGCACTTTTGGGATCCCCAAACAGAATGATGCCCAAAACCGCCGCACCGACGGCCCCGATTCCCGTCCATACCGCGTAGGCCGTCCCCACCGGAAGGGTTTTCAGGGACTGGCCCAGAAAAAAAAGACTGAAGACCATGGCCAAGACAGTCCAGACCGTCGGCCACAGACGGCTGAAGCCGTGTGTGTACTTCAGGCCTACCGCCCAACCCACCTCCATCAATCCGGCAATAAAAAGATACACCCATGGCATCGCCTTCACCTCGCCTGTAATAATGGGCATCATAGCAGGATCGTCTTGCGGCTGTCACATGAATTGTTTGACATTTTCTCCTCCTTCCCCTATAGTCCGGTTCGCAATCAGACAATGAGAGGCCACTTTTCATGCAGATGCAGGATGTTTTCCGACTCTTCGGTGAAGACTTAAAGCAGGTGGAGAGGAGCATGGAGGACCATCTTCGCTCCGAAGTCCGTTTGATTCCTGAAATCGTCCGGCATATCCTCGACAGTGGAGGGAAGCGTTTTCGCCCGCTTCTGCTTCTGGCTTCGTCAGCCCTTTGCGGCTACGAAGGGGTACGGCGCTTTCCGCTGGCCGCGGTAATCGAATTCATCCATACGGCCACGCTGCTCCACGATGATGTCATCGACGAAGCCGATACGAGACGGGGCAAACCTGCAGCCAACCGTGTCTGGGGTAATGCGGCAAGCGTTCTGGTCGGTGATTTTCTCTACTCCAAATCCTTCCGGCTCCTGACGGAATACGGCAACCTCGACATCATCCGGCTTCTTTCGGCGACGACCAACACCATGTCCGAAGGAGAGGTACTGCAGCTCGTCAAGCGCGGAGATGTTGCCATCACGGAGACGGATTATTTTTCGATTATCGAAAAGAAAACGGCGGTTCTCATTTCGGCGGCCTGCTCCCTGGGAGGGCATCTGGGAGAAACCGACTCCGGCCGGATCGAAGCACTGGCCCAATACGGTCTTCGTGTCGGCGCAGCCTTTCAGATAACGGACGACACCCTGGATTATATGGCAAAGGAGGGTGAATTCGGCAAGGCGATCGGGAAAGATCTGGCGGAAGGGAAACTGACCCTGCCGTTGATCCGGACGATGGCACAGATTCCGACAGGGGAAAGAGCTCGCCTGCATGGTCTGTTGCGGAAACCGGAAAGATCCCCGGAAGAAATCGGGGAAATTATGGCTCTCATGCAAGGCTGTGACGGGATCGTCTATGCCCTGGACAAAGCCGGAATGCTTGTTGAAGAGGCCAAGGGCTTTCTCGCTTCCTTCCCCGAATCCCTATACAAAACCGCGCTCATCGCCATCGCCGACTATATCGTTGCCAGAGAAAAATGACGCACACCCGGTAGGAAACCGGCGCGATTCACTTCGCTGCCTGCTGATACCGGCAGAAACCAAACGCGAAGCTTGCAGGAGGCACCCATGTTCAAGGAAGAAACCTCCCGCTGGATCAAGGACCTGCAGGACCAGGGGAAACTGGCGGAACACGACAAGGAGGCCCTCGGTCGATTGGCCGATGCATACGCAATCAAGCTGGAAGAGTACTTTAACGAAGCTGTCAGAAAACAGCTCGGACCGACCGGCAAGCTTGCGGATTTTGAAAAGATGCTGCTTTACGATACCCAGTACACGACCAAGTTTCTCAATCAGGCCATCCCCGGTTTTCCCGGTTTTAAGGAAGAGATCTTCCGGAAGGCCCGAAAGGAGATTACGGGCACCTGAAACTGGAAAGCATCACTTCTTCTCAGGTATCCATAATCCCGGCAGGACGACAACCCGCTGATATCTCCGCTTCCCCCCCCTTGCGCGATCAATGGCGGAACTGCCCTTCGGCGTAAATAACCAGCCTCTTGCCGGTCTTCAGAATCGCCGTAACCGTTTTCTTTTCCGTATTCACGAGATCCCAATGGAGGGCTGAATCGTTGAAGCCCAGTTTCTTCTTCAGGCTCTTGTTCATCTTGGACAGGTCACCGCTGAACGTATCGGTATAGGATGCCCCCAGCGCAATGTGCATGTTGCCGTAAGCGCCGCCGTAGTTTTCATCGAAAAGGGTATCGGCCATGAAGCGGTCAATCCGTGAAAAGCGCCGGTCCGTCAGGGAAAATTCCCCGACCCTTTTCGCCCCCGGATCCATTTCAAGTTGCTTTTTTGTAAACGCTTCCCCCTTTTCCACTCTGACATCGACCACATTTCCCTTCTCGAAAACGAGGCTGACGCCCTCGACGTAGTTGCCGCTCCGGTATGAAGGCTGATTCGCGTAGAAAGTTCCTTCCGTGCCCCGCCAGTCAGGCGACAGGAACAGCTCGAAGCTGGGAATGTTATGCCCCGAGATGCCGATCCACTTCCGCGCTTCGCCGGGGATAATCCGGAGATCGAAATAATCCGCCTCGACATGAAAGGATTTGACCGGCAACGCGTTGAGCGATCGCTTGATCTTCGCCATCTCCCGGTATATCCGCTTCCATTCACCAACGGGATCGATCCGGTCCAGGTAGCAGGCCTTTACGATCTGTTGGGTATATTCTGCAAGGCTGAGCCCGGCCTGGGCCGCGAGTTCCTCCGTCGGGAACAGGCAAAGGGTCCACCCGTGGAGACCTTGGTGTTCACGCGCCTCCATCAGTTCCCGCAGGGGCTTGCGGGCCACCATGGCACGGGCGATTTTGCGGGGGTCGACCCCTCCCAGGTGGGTCAGCGACGCCGGTGCCCGCAAAAAGATCCGTCCATCCAGTTTTTCATAAGTCGGCCTGTCTCCCGGCGCAAGAAAAGACAATTGACGGTCATTCGCCTTTTCGTAAAAGCTCTTTTCCATCTGTGTGGTCATACCCATTCTCTGAATCGGATTGAATCCCAAATCGAGCAACCTGCTGAAGAGAATTTCCGCCAGCGCCAAGGCGGGAAGGTCATACTGCAAGAGGATCAGGGCCCCTTTGCGGAGGGGTTTTACACGGGCCGTTTTCAGCCCCCACAAAAGGACATCCGCATACTTTTCCAGTTGGTCTTTATTCATCATGGCTTGCATCTCCTTTTCTCGTTATCGCGTTGACAAACCGCCACATCCCTCATTTTTTATCATGCCAGCTGACCGATCCCTTTGATGAACAGTTCAACGGCAATCGTCGTCAGAAGCATTCCCATCAACCGCTCGATGGCGATCAGGACCCGGTACCCCAAAAAGCGGCTGATCTCGTTTGACAGCAGCAGAATACACATGGCGGCGGACCACGCTGCAATTAGCGCAATCAGCCATTCCGCCCATCGTGAAGGCTCCCGGGCCATTAAAAGCAGAACCGTCGCCAGGGCTGAAGGACCCGCGATAAACGGAATCGCCAGGGGCACGATCAGGGGTTCTCCTGCCGGAGATTTGCCGAATATGGCCTCGGAATCGGAGAAAATCATCTTCAGGGCAATCAGGAATAGAATGATACCCCCGGCCATACTTAAAGCCGGCGCGGAAATATCCAGCAGCACCAGGACATAGCGACCGGTAAAGAGAAAGAAAACCAGAACCGCCAGGGCGATCATCATCTCCCGGATGATAATCCTTCGTTGACGGCGGTAATCGACCTGTTTCAGAATCGACAGGAAAAAAGGAATATTCCCGAAAGGGTCAATAACCAGGAAAAGGAGCAGCGCCGCCGAAAAAATGGTCATGGTTCGCCTCTGTTGAAAACCTTGCGTACTCAGCAATAAGAGCCCTTCCGAAGAGCCGGTGATCGGGACAGGCGGGCGAGACCGCGCCGGTTTCAGCCTAGATCACCTCGGGTCCTTCGTATAGGCGGCGGAACGCTTCCTCCTGGCCCTCCCTGTCCGCCTTGATGGCCAGGGGCAGGTAATCGAGGATGGTTTGGGCCGTCATGCCGTCTTCCCCCCAGTCAAGGGCCGCCAAATCTCCAGCCAGGCCGTGCAGAAAAACGCCTTTCCGGACCGCATTCCGAACGTTGAGTCCCAGGCCACACATGGCAGCGATTGTTCCCGTCAGGACATCACCGCTGCCGGCGGTGGCCATGCCGGAGTTGCCGCTCAAATTTACGTAAACTCGACCCTCGGGGCTGGCGATGAGCGAATGGGCGCCTTTCAGCACCACTGAAGCCCGGAGATCCTGCGCAACTTTCTGCAGAACATCAATCCGGCTCCGCCGTATTTCCCCGACCTCTTTTCCCGCAAGTCGGGACATTTCGCCGAGATGAGGAGTCAGGATCGTCTCCCCATTCCTGTTCCGGATCAAATCAGGATGATCGACCGTGGCGGTTATTCCGTCTCCGTCAATCAGAACGGGTTTATCGACTACCGCAACCAATTCCCGCACAAGTTTCTGGGTTTCTTCATGCAAAGAAACACCGGGACCGATCACGAGACAATCCATCTTGGCAGCCAGATCAAGAAGGAGGCGTCGGTTCTCCCAGGCGATACTGCCCGTTGCCGTTTCCTTCTGGGGAATCATGACGATTTCACTGCCCTTCTGGGCAATAAACGGCGCGAGGCCGGCCGGCACGGCCAGGCGGGCATAGCCCCCTCCCGCTTTTAGAAAAGACATGGCGGCGAAGTAAGGGGCGCCGAAATAGGATGCCGCTCCGGCTATCACCAGCACCTCCCCCATGGAGCCCTTATGGCCGTCGGGATCCCGGGGGGGCAGCGCGATAAAATCGTTGATCTGGACCTTGAGATCGTCCCGCTCACAAAGTTCGGGGGGGAAACAAATGTGGCAGACGAAAAGGCGCCCCCCCATGCCATAACCCGGATAGAGCAGATTCCCTCTCTTAGGCAATCCGTAGGTGACCGTCATGTGGGCCCGGATAGCCGCACCCATGATCTGTCCATTATCGCCGTTCACACCCGAAGGAATGTCCAGGCTGAGCACCTTTTTCCCGCTTGCGTTGACCAGTTCAATCACTTCGGCAAAGATTCCCGTCACGTCACGGTCCAATCCCGTACCGAAGAGGGCATCGACGATGACATCAGAGCGATCGATTCCCCCGCGCACCGCTTCAAGACTTTGAGCCGCCTCCTTCTCAATGGGCAAACCGGAGAGAATGGCCAGGTTTTTTTTCGCCGCCCCCCGATATCTCAGGGGATCCCCCAGAATAAATACCTTCACCCTGCCGCCGTCGGCCAAAATTTTCCGGGCCACGACAAAACCGTCTCCGCCGTTGTTGCCTCCGCCGCAAAGGACGACAAATTTCTTTCCCCGGATGCCGATTTCCCGGTTCAGGACAAAGACCGATGCCAAACCGGCATTCTCCATCAGGATCTCCTCCGGAATATTGAATTTCTCCATGGCCAGGCGGTCCATTGACCGCATTTCGTTCACCCCGGCGATTTTCATAAGCCTTCCCCCTTCAGGATCTCTGTCTAAAGCAGTCTTCAACCTTCAACCGGCCGGCATCATTGGCATCTCGATCTCAAAGATTCCGGCCATTATCATACCCATGATGAAAATCATGAACAAAACCCACAAAATGATGACCGGTATGTTAGGACCGCCATGCTTCAACGTCGGGGCTGGGCCGGGGTCGGGATCTCCCGCCGCATCAAGAACCTGTGCCAGATCATACACCGCATCCAGAAGCTCCCGTGTCATGGTCGAGGCTTCCCCCACGAAGACGCTCACTCCCCGGTCGTTTATCATAAACCCGGGCGGAGGTAAATCGGGAACCCCCTGTTCCGTCCCGTTGCCGCCCGCATCGACAACAGCGCACAAACGGGCCAGGCGCGTCGGCACATCCCCCCCCCTCAGGACCCTCCCGGCCTTGTCCCGATTTCCGGCCCAGAGCTTCATTTCCGCGATTTCTGTTTCAATCCTCTGCAGATAGACATCCCGGTATGCATCGGGAATCGTTTGGGACGTGTAGGGATTGATACGATAAGCACTGAAGAGGGACGCGGCAAGTGACCGGACAAAATGAAACGTCACCCGTATTCCCAAAACATCGCGGTCGGCATTGATCATGGATGTAATACTAATGGGCATATCCCGATAGGTTCCCGAAAAAAAAGGTCCGGTCCGAAAGGGCAAAACGGAACCTGCGCCGTCCGGAATGGACCAGCGGCGTACCAACGAAATGCCCAGGGATTCGGTGATGTGTTTCAGTTCCCGCGGAACCCTCTTATAATGGATTACCCCAACTACGATAACACAAAAGAACATGCAGAGAAAGACAAAGACCGTCCCGATCACGAACCCTCCGGGAAAAAGAAATTTTCTTGACAACATACATGACTTCCTGCATGGTTTCAACAGTTCTCGGATGCTTGCCTTCCCGCGGCAGGTATCGCCTTCCCGTTCTTTGAGAAGTATGCGGCGACACCTCTGCTTTCCTGATACGTTTACAGAGGCAAGGCAGCCCAGACCCTAGAAAAGCAACGCCTGCCGCAAAAATGAAGACACGCGACGGAGTTGAAACCTCTCGACCGGCTTACTCGAAATCATCATCAAACATCATCGTATCGTAAGGAGGCTACGCCATGGGCATGATTCAGGAATTCAAAACGTTCGCCATGCGGGGCAATGTCGTGGACATGGCGGTGGGCATTATCATCGGCGGTGCTTTTGGAAAAATCGTTTCTTCGTTCGTGGCGAATGTCATCATGCCTCCACTGGGACTTTTCATCGGCGGCGTCAATTTTGCCGATCTGGCCGTCACGATCAAGGAAGCGACGGCGGAACAGGCGGCCGTCACCCTGAATTACGGCCACTTTGTCCAGACCATCGTTGATTTTGTGATCATCGCCTTTGCCATTTTTCTCATGATCAAAGCAATGAACACCCTTAAGCGAAAAGAGGAAGCCGCCCCTGCGGAAGCTCCTGCGCCGCCGCCGCCGTCCAACGAAGAGGTGCTGCTGGCGGAGATCAGGGATCTGCTGAAGAAAAAATAGACGGCAGGCGGGCTTCTATTGCCGGAAGGAACGCAAAACAGCGGAACCGGCCGGCTTTTCGAAAGAGATGGGTATTGTCTCCTTCCGATTACGTCTATGTCGCCACTTGCCGACGCGTCTTCAGGAAATGGAAGTACGGCGCATTTTGTGCCGGCGAGCGGAATCGTTGAGAGACCCGTTTCATCAGCTTTGTCTTGCCGGTTTATCCCGGCTCAAAAACCTCGAAAAAAGTCTCAAGGAGGAAAGAAAGTGATTTATAAAGATCAGGTTCATTCAGGTCAGGAAGGAACTTCCGACGACAAGGTGGTTATTGAACCCAGAGTGCAGTCCGGCTTGACCAACGCTCAGGGCGGCATGCTCCTGGAGGGACGCGGAAAAGTCATCACCGTCGGCTCAAAGGTCAATATGTTCAAACCGGGAGATGAAGTGGTCTTCGATCCGTCTTTGGGGCAGGATGTGCTGCTTTACGGACGGATTTTAAAGATCCTCGCGGAAAACGAGATCCAGCGCCGGGAAGGGGATATGCCCACAGACGCCCCGGATGGCACAAATTAGAAGAGGTTTGTCGGCCAAACACCTTTTCGGGAAGAGATCCGATGATATGATGTATGTTATACAGAACATTCCCTGTCTTTTTTCATCATGAAGCGATCCCCTAAAAGAAATCTCCCATCGTCATGGAAAAGCAAGACCGACCCGGACGTGGACGCGTCCGGTCAACGCACCGGGAACCTTATTTCTTTGCCGTACAGCAGGGCCCTGCTTTTTTTCGCAGCCCCTTTGTTCATTATGACTGTCGGGTTCGCTCTACGCCTTTACCACCTTGATTCCTTATCCGTATGGATTGACGAAGCCAATTCCGTCCGTATCGCCCACATGGGATTCGCCGACATGGTTTCCGCCTTGGCGCGGGACTCCAGTCCACCCCTTTACTACCTGTTACTTCGCTTCTGGATGATTCTCTTCGGGGAAGTACCGGCAGCCGTCCGTCTCCTTTCCGTTTTGTTCGGCACCATCCTGGTCGGGTATATTTTTGTAGTGGCTTACCGTTTTTTTTCTTACCGTGCCGGACTCGTCGCGTCCCTGTTGATGGCGGTCGCTCCGGCTCAGATTCTACACGCCCAGCAGTGCCGGATGTACACGCTTCTTCCCCTTCTGGCGCTCGGAGCTTTTCACTGTCTGAAAATGGCTTCCGATACAGAATCAAGAACCTGGCTGGCCGGCTGGGCCGCATGCATGATCGGGGCGCTTTATACACACAACTATGGGTGGTTTCTGTTTCCCGCGTGTTTCCTGATCCTCCTTTTCAACGGCTCCCTGAAACGGCGCCCGTGGCAGTGGTTTGGCGCCGCCGCAACTGTCGGCATCGCCTACCTGCCCTGGAGCCCTATTTTCTGGCAGCAGCTTCAGGTCAGCGCCCAGAATGCCTGGTTCGAACCGATCTGGAACAGCCTCGGGCCTCACGGGAATCTCATCCTGACAATGGACTCCTTTTCCGGAGGACGCCAATCCCTTTCCTTCACCTGGGAGAAACCGGACGCCTTCCGGGTGGCACGCTGGTTCTTCTTTGCCGCAGCGTCAGTCTGGTCTCTCGTAGCGGTCTTTCACCAGGGCGGCGACCAGAATGCCAGGCGGCATATGACGGATGTCCTGATATTTCTTTTGGTCCCTCTGTTCACGGTGATTCTGCTTTCCGCGTTCTTTTCTCCGATCCATCGTTACGGGCGTTCGGATCAACTGGTTTTCCCCGCGTTTGTGATTCTGACCGCCGTCGGTGCAGACCGTTTGGTCAGACCTCTTTTGTGCCTGGGATTTACAGGGCTGCTGATTTTATTCTCCCTGGCGAACTACCCGCCGGCAACGGCCGACGCCTCAATGCGGGGGGATGCGGAAATGGCCGCAAAGATCCTGGCCCTGACAGATCCGGATGATGCGGTCCTGGCATCGTCCCTGACCATCGGCCCGCTGTCCTATTATGCCCGTCAGGCCCAAATTCCCCTCCAAATCGTAACCTTTCCACGCGACAATCTAAAGCAGCATGCCATCTCCGATAAGGCGGCCTGGCTTTCCCGACCGGGAGCGCTGGCCGAAGAGGCAAAAGCCGCCATGGGAGAAGCCTGCCGCAAGACGGGACCACGGGGCAGGCTGTTCGTTATTTTGGGGATGGAACCTTTCAATCAGCCCCTGATCGATCTGCTCAAACAGGCCCACCCGTCCGACATGGTGCTGCTGCCGGAAATCCACACCATTACAATTACAAACAGGCCCGTCCGTATCCTGATCACCGTCTGCCCCTGACAGGGGTTTCTCCTGTCTTTTTTTAACCTGCCGCTCAGGACTGATGCACCATGATCACGGTCAATGCGGATGTCATCACGGAATATTCTTGACAAGACTCCCCTACTTCTGCAAGGTTTAGGCACTTTTTCACCGGTCGGGTTGCCCCCGGCAGATCCCGGCGAAATGACCTGTCACGGTGAAACGGCCCGCAGAAAAACGGATCGAATGGTATATTTTCGGGAGGGAGAATCAATCAATGTTTCCTTGCAAAAAAAGGTGGCCGACCTATGTGATGGTGCTTTCGTTAATGCTGTACACGGCTCTCCTGCCGGCCCCCTCCTCCGCCCTGACGGATCAGCAGGCGAGGGTTCCCGGTTATGTCGGGCTAGAGCGCCATCCGGACATGTTTGATTTCAAAGGCATGGCCAAATCCCTGCCGGCAGGTGAGTTGGAAAGGGTTTCCCACGGCAAGATCAAGGTGGGGATGGTCATTACCAAACATAATGTCGACCAGTTCAAGACGGAACTCATCGATCTGACCAGCCCCGGAATCTACAACATGGTCAAAAAGGGCATGGAAATGGTGATCGCCGGTTACAAACCCTGGCCGGTCCCCAAACTCTACGGTACGGTTACCCAGGCAAACCGTGGCAAGGCTGTCATCGCCTATGACGGCAATCTGAAAACAACAGACGGCGAGTGGTGGATTGGCGGAACACCCTTTCCCGACCTAACGGAGCAAGATCCCGAGGCGGCACTGAAAGCCTGGTACAATCAGGTGCATGTCTACGACGGGGATGATTTTACCCACGACTGGGTCAACATGTTTTTCGTCGGCAGCAACGGAAAGCGCGAGCGCGTGGTGGAAATGTCCTGGGATAGGATTTTTCTCACGAGTCGGGAGATCCTCTCGCCCAAGCCGGCATACGACGCGAAGATGAAGAATGTCTTCTTCAAGGAGCTGGTGTATGTGCAGACGCCCCCGGACCTGCAGGGCTACGGCAACCTGACATACCGCTACAACGACCAGAACAAGACCGATGATTCTTTTACCTACATCCCCATGATGAGAAGAATCCGCCGTGTTACCAGTGCACAGCGCTTCGATGCCTTCGTCGGCTCGGACTCTTCAATCGGCGATTTCAGGACCCTTGACGTTCCCGTCGCCCGCTGGAACTGGAAACTGATCGGCATCCAGCCGAAGCTGACCACCCTTTTTTCGACCGATTACATCACGGAAAACAGAGCCGCCCAGAGACGCATGCCGACCTCAGTGGGCGAGAAATTTCCCCGGGCAAACTGGAGACTCTGGCCCAATGTTTTCGTCATCGAAGCCACACCGAAAACCGATGCCGAATGCGGGGTTTACAGCAAAAAGGTGCTGTGGGTCCTGGGAGGCTGCTGGAAGAGCGGCCTTGCCGACGCCTACGACCTTCAGGGCCGACTGTGGAAAACCACGCAGAATTATTTCTACGGGTACGGCGATGGCCGTGTGCTTGATTTGCTGTCGCACTATGAAACGAACTTCTACAGTTACGACCATCTGAAAGACCATGCTTCGCCCTGGCACATCGATCTCCCCCATCGGAAGTTCAACGTGGGCTTTTCCGCGGAAAGGTTTTCCACAAAATACCTGCAGCGCTACGGCCATTAGGAATGGAACGGAAGGGAAACAGCCTCTTCGGTTCATGGATCGCCGGAGCGGCATAAAAAAGGTCAACACCCCAGGGAATCGGCATTTGGCCTCTCAGCGCGAAACGTCGGCCATTTTTTCGGCGGGCAGGAATTGGAAGGATTGCACCTTACCGGCAAGGTCCCCCAATTCTTCGAATTGTCCGTTTGTCGCGGGGATACTTCGCAGGATGCTACCCTGGAAATAGGGCTCCCCGTAGAGGAGAAGACGTTTTCCTTGCGGCACCCTGGCGGCGTCAATCATATCGGGTGTTTCCGCTTCAACCTCCCACCATGGCACCTCCGGCCAGTTGCCGCTGGGATAAAAAATCTTGCCGCTGGTCCGGTATCGGAACGCCCCCTCCCAGCTTTCAATCAGCACCAGCGATTGCACCTCTGCGTTGATGGTCTTCGATTCCTCGACGGTTCCAAGGTAATGGCGAAAGCCAGGTTTCGCAAAGAGGCCCACACCGATCTTCTGATCACCCTTGGGGATGGTGACTTGCACCGCTGTGCCTTCGTATGCGTGTGTTTCTTTCCAACTGTAATATTTCGTCGGAAAGTCTTCCGCCAGGTTGGCGTAGTTGGCATGAACACTGATCGGAAGAATATTGCCGGTTGTCAGCTTCAAGCTCATGACAGGTCTCGCATAGCGGGCGTCACGCCAGGGGTCGCCTCCCCTCCAGGGGTCCGTAACAGGCTTTCCTGTTTTGCAGCCGCCCCTGATGAGACTCAGAAGCCAGTTGATATTACGAAACGCGATCATATCGGAAACAGCCTGTCCGTCACGCCGTTGATCGATCTCTCTTAAAAGGGGCGTAAACCTCCTCATCGTCTCCCCAAGGCCGATATCGGCCGCGTGAGACGATAAAAGGACCGACCAGTCATCCGGCAACCGTTGCGCCGTTCTCGACCGGAAGCTGCCGAGCTTGTCGGACCCGAGCATAAAGCGGTCCGGATAATCCATGATCAAATCGGCCCATCCCCTGATATCCCGTAAAATGCTGTTTTCGACCACGATCCAGGAAAGGTCGAAATAGAGAGTCGGATGGGCAGCTAAAAGTCTCCGGAGCAAAACCAGATGGTCTTTCACATAAAGATTCCGGCTGAGACCCGCATGCGCCCAGATCAGAACCGTTTCCGGGTGACGCGTCAGCAGATCCGTGATTTCTTTCAGGTAGATCGGATCGGCCGGTTCTTCCGGGTCGCCGGACGCCTCCTCACCAAGATTCTGGTGGAAGATGACAGGCATCCGGTTGGCCGCCGCGAAATCCAGGATGGGGCTTAGCGCCACGCTATTGCCCGTCGGCATCAAAGGCGTCAGGCGGTTCAGCTCACCCTGGCGCATCATGAGTTCACCGATGCCGCAGAGTTCCGGGTGGTTCATGAACATATCCCGAACGTAATAAATCTCATTGCGGTCCGTAACGTCGATCGCCTGCAGAAACGGATAAATCCGGGCTTTCAGCTGAGGGGCAAGCTTCCCGTAATCCATGAGCAGCCTGAAATCACCCGCCTTCGTGAAATACACCGGCGGCGTATAATCCGTTCCTGTTCGGGGGTCCGTGTAATGCCGGACACGATAAGCCCTGATATCGGGCCAGGAAATACCGTATCCCAGGCCGAATATTACGGCGCGTTCAATCCGGTTTGCGTCCATTTCCGCGAAGAGGTTCTGAAACCCCTGGGACTGAAGGACATAATTGACATAATGCAAATGGGCGTCCGTAAACCTGTAATCCCGGCTCTGGACGGATGAGGGCATAAGCCAGACCCACAGAACCAGGAAAACAAAACCGAAGCCAACGCACCCCTTCCTTGTCTTTTGTCCGTTCGTCATGTCTCTCCTCCCGGTTCCAGGCCCAGCCGTACCCCCCTGATCCATATGCTCACATCTTTTTCCAAGCAAAGCCGTGGTCCTAATGCTTTCTCACCCGAGGTTCCTGCTGGCTGATACAGTGGAGGGTACCCAGTCCCCAGACCAGGTCATAGCAATCGATACCGATCACCGCTCTCTCCGGAAACAGATCCTTCAGAACAGCCAGGGCTGCCGGATCATTTCGATCCCGAAAAGTCGGAACAAGGACCGCGCCATTGGCGATCAGAAAATTGGCATAGCTGGCGGGGACCCGCTGACCTTCAAAAGAAATAGGCCGGGGCATCGGCAATTCCACAATGCGGAAAGCATTCCCCGATGTATCTCTCATGGCCTTCAACTGTTTCAGGTTTCTCTGCAGGGGGGCATAATTTTCGTCTCTTCTGTTTTCCTCGACCACAGCCACAATCGTTGTGGGATTGACAAAGCGGGCGGTATCGTCAATATGGCCGTCCGTATCGTCGCCCGCAATGCCTTCGTCCACCCAGAGGATCTTTTCCACATGGTAATATTCCCGCAGGTACCACTCGATCCGGTCCCTGTCCAGATTGGGATTGCGATTCGGATTCAGCAGACAGGAGGTGCTGGTCAGAAGACACCCGGACCCGTTCACATCGATCGATCCCCCCTCCATGATGATACCGGGATAAAAAAGAGGCAACCGCCGCAGCTCGGCCACCCGGGTGGGAACGGCATCATCCTGGTCATACGGCGGATATTTGCCGCCCCAGGCATTGTATCCCCAGTCAATCACCGCCAAAGCTTCCCGGGCTGCCGCGTTGACGACAAATGCCGGGCCGTGGTCCCGGCACCAGGCATCGTCCGTCGGTATCTCGTAAAGGGTAACCCGCTCCATTTCGACGCCGGCGTTGTCAAGCCTCTTCATCACGTCGTCATGCATGGTCCGGTCGACAACATTGATATTCACATCCTGAAAGGCAGCCAGGACTTTGATGATTTCCGTAAATACTTCGGGAATCCGTTCGAAACGACCCGGCCAGGATTCCTCCTTGTGGGGCCAGGAAAACCAAGTTGCCTGCTGAGGTTCCCACTCCGCAGGAAAGCGATAGCCGAGCTTGCTGGGGGTTTCCCGGTAGATCATCATTCGGAAGCGTTATCGATAAAGCGCCGGGTAATGCCTTTATAGGCGTCGATACGGCGGTCTCGGAGAAAAGGCCAGTGTTTGCGTGTTTCATCGGATTTCCCGAGATCGATTTCGAACACGGCCACCTCGTCCGTATCGTGTGACAACTGGCAGACCACTTCCCCCAGAGTATCGGCGGCAAAAGATGCGCCCCAGAAGGTGATGTTGCCTTCTTTTCCCACACGATTGACCGAAACGATGGGAATACCGTTGGCAATGGCGTGGGCCCTCTGTATCGTCCGCCAGGCATCGTACTGGCTCCGGCAAACTTGCGCATCTTCGCCGTCCGCCCAACCGATTGCCGTCGGATAAAAAATCACTTCGGCCCCCATGAGGGCGGACAGCCGCGCCGCCTCCGGATACCACTGGTCCCAGCAGATCAGCACCCCGAGGGTCCCCGCTTGTGTTTTGAAGGTTCTGAACCCCAGGTCACCGGGCGTGAAATAAAACTTCTCATAGAAGGAGGGATCGTCGGGTATGTGCATTTTCCGGTATTTGCCCAGGTAGGCGCCATCGGCGTCGATGACGGCGGCGGTGTTATGATAAAGACCTGCAGTGCGCTTTTCGAAAAGGGAGGCGACAATGACGACGCCCAGTTCTTTCGCCAAGCCCTGCAGTTGTTCCGTCGTCGGTCCTGGTACGCTCTCGGCAAGACCAAACGGAGCATAATCCTCTGAAACGCAAAAATAAAGAGAGCGGAAAAGCTCCTGCAGACAGACAATCCGGGCCCCGCCGTCGGCTGCCCGGCGTATACCCGCCACAGCCTTGCCCATGTTCGCTTCGGTGTCCGCCACACAGGCTGCCTGGACCATACCGACCTTGATTCTTCTTGACGCCGTCATACCGCTTTTACCTGATCTTCGGGGGAAGGGCCCTCACAAAGGGCTGAACAATTTTGCCCAATATATGAGAAGGCAAGATGCCTGTCAATGGAATTGCACGACTCGCATTGCTTAAGGACCAAGTAAGAGAGACAGACCGTGATGCCCATGACCGGCAAGATCGAGGTGCTTTCTTTCACGGTTTCCTGATTTCCGGTGTGTACCCGGCTCAATAATGCAAGGCTGCAGGGGAAAGGGGTCACGATCATCAAACCCAGATGTGAAATTATTCCTTTTGTCCTGCGAAGGCCGTTAAAAAGCGGTCATGTTTTCTTTTCCTTCAACAACCGCATTGCAACGGAAACTTTTATTACACTTCCGGGGCATTAAAAGACTTGAATTATTCTTTGCAATATGATTGACCTGAACATCATTTTCTTGCCGCTGTGGACCTCAGGATCGCGCAATCAAGAATTTCCGGGGAAGGCTTCATACACATCACTTTCATCAACTCGAATTGACGGCTCACGGGCCGCGCATTCGGATAGGAGGTCAATGTGCTGAACTTTCGCAAAATGAGGGGATGGGGGAAAAAGGTTTTTACACCGATTACCATCATGCTGATTCCCCACAGCAAAACCAGGCCCGTCAACCTGAAGATTCCTTTCATGGTCATTCTGACAGTGCTGGTTCTGTCTTGTCTCGGCGTCGCCTCCGTCTTTTCCATGGCCGTCCGAACGGTGGAATACTATCGTCTCCAGGACCAGGTAAGTCAATACGGAAGGGAATTCAGCGAAATCAACCGCTTGGTTGCTTCACTCGAACAGGACAAAATCACCTTCAAGCGGCTTTTTTCACTGGAAACAAAACAGGAAGTGCTTGAAAGTATGGATCCGCCTGACAGCGGCTCGATCGATCTGGAAAAATTAAAATTACAAATTCAAACCACCATCGAAACGGTGGTCGAAATCAAGGATTACCTTCACGAGCAACGAGATATCCACCTTTCCACGCCCAGGGGGTTTCCTGTCGAAGGGTACATTTCCTCTCGCTACGGCATGAGAACCAAGCCCGGGCATCGACATAAGGAATTTCATTCGGGAATCGATCTGGCCGCCCCCGCGGGAACCCCCATCTTAGCGACCGCTGATGGTATTGTAAGTTTTTCCGGTCGGAGTGGCGCCAACGGGAACCTGATCGTCCTGGAACACGGTCGCGGTTACGCAACGTTTTTCGCCCACAACAAGCAAAATCTGGTCAAGCTGAGTCAGAAAGTCAAAAGGGGGGAGGTCATCGGTTATGTCGGGTCGACGGGAAATTCGACCGGTCCCCACGTCCATTACGAGATCTGGAAATACGGTCAAGCAGTCAATCCATTCCAATATGTTACGGGAGGCTCGTAAATGTTTCACAGAAACACCAAGAAACTGGAATCGTTTATCGGCTCCGGATCATTCCTCAGGGGAGATATCGATTCAAAAGGGACCCTGCGGATCGACGGCCAACTGGAGGGAAACATCACGGCGGATTGGGTGATCCTCGGGGAACATTCTTCCGTCAACGGCAACGTCATCGCCCGGGGTGTCGTCATCGGCGGACAGCTGACAGGCACGATCGAAGCGAAGGAAATCGTGGAAATCGAGGTCAAGGGACGGGTAACGGGTGATATTCAGGCAGCCAAATTAACAATCGCTGAAGGCGGCCTATTCGACGGCCGATCCTCCATGTCCAAACATGAGGATAATGTCATCCACCTCCAATCTCAAAGCTGCGAGTCCTGAAATCCGGTGGTTTCAATCGGACTGGCCTTCATCAGGAGCACCCCCGCATGGAACGGACCTATCTTCCCGACGTGGACATGTACAACCGCCAAGCTTTGCCCGATCTAGGCAAAGCCGCGCTGCTGGTAATCGACATGCAGGAGCATTTCGTTTCGATCGCCGAAACGATTCTTCATCAGGTGGCATCCGTCATTAACGCCTGCCGCACCGCAGGCATCCGTGTTCTATTTACACGTCACGGCCACGCGGACTCGGTCAAAGACGGTGGACGCCTGGTACCGTGGTGGGGACAGGCCATTCATTGCAACAGTCCGGGATGGCAACTTATTGCCTCTCTCTCCCCCCAGCCAGGTGAAGTGGTGATCGAGAAGAATCGCTACAGCGCTTTTTTCCAGACGAAACTGGATGACGTGCTGCATCAATGGGGCGTTGAAGACGTCATTATTTGCGGCTTACTTACCAACTGCTGCTGTGAAACAACGGCACGGGACGCCTTCATGAGGGACTACCGTGTCTTTTTTCTTTCCGACGCCACGGCGGCGGTGGCGGAGGAGCTTCATATCGCCTCCCTCAAAAACCTGGCCTACGGCTTCGCCCATATTCTGGACACGAAGACCCTGTGTCGACATTTGCAATCACCAGTTTCGCTTTAATCCATGCCAGTCCCCTCCATGAAGACGGAAAGAAAACAGCGCGCGTCACGCAACCGCACCATCGCTCTTAACGATGAAGAGCTGATTTTGTATGGAAAAAGGCTCAAATGCCTCATAATGCCCGTGGAACCCACGGAAGTCTTGAACGCGACGCTGTGCCAGGACACACTGGAAGCCCTCGATCTGCTGCCTGAACATTTCGTCGATCTTCTCTTCGCTGATCCCCCCTATAACCTGAACAAGTCTTACAATGGGAAGACTTTCGCCAAGATCAGCCCTGATGCCTACGAAAACTGGCTGGAAACCTGGATCGGCAAATTGCCCAGACTGCTCAAGGAGACGGCTTCCGTCTACATCTGCTGTGACTGGTCTTCCTCTGCGGCGATCAATCGCGTCCTGAGCAGGCATTTCAGAATCCGCAACCGGATCACCTGGGAGCGCGAAAAGGGACGCGGGACTCGAACCAACTGGAAAAGCAACAGTGAGGATATCTGGTTCGCCACGATGTCGGACCGCTATGTTTTTAATGTCGAGGCCGTGAAAATAAAACGCCGGGTGATCGCACCCTACCGGAACACCGCCGGAGAACCGAAAGACTGGGTCGATGCGCCGGAAGGCCCCTGGCGCATCACATACCCGTCCAATATCTGGACGGACATGACGGTCCCCTTCTGGTCCATGCCGGAAAATACGGATCACCCGACACAGAAACCGGAAAAACTGCTCGCCCGGATCATTCTGGCCGGATCAAATCCGGGAGATGTCGTTCTGGATCCTTTTCTGGGGTCAGGCACGACCTCCGTGGTTGCGTGCAAACTGGGACGTCGCTATACGGGAATCGAAATTGACCGGGATTATGCATGTCTCGCCGAAAAAAGGCTTGCCATGGCGCATCGATGCCGGGACATCCAGGGCTACCGGGACGGACTGTTTTTGGGAAGAAACTCGGGTAAATAAAGTCATGGTAACGACCAGGTCCGGCGCGGCCTGACCGTATCCCATAGCTTCGAAACACCGTCGCACAACGCAAAACACCCCGGCAGGTCACCGGGAGAAAAACAAAAACTGGCGCGGATCACGCCGGCTACGGAAAAAAACCATGTTATTCGTTTCGCTTTTCCTGATCCTGATCGGGTCATCGATCATCATCGCCGCATCCAGGAAATCCCTGAAGGATCACCGGTGTCACGGTTTTTACCGCTTCATCGCCTTCGAACTCCTGCTGATCCTCGTCGTTTTAAACCTGCCCTTCTGGTTCCGTGATCCCTTTTCCTGGAACCAGAGCCTCTCCTGGCCTTTGTTGCTATGCTCCCTGATGCTGATTATCCACAGCGCCGATCTGATGCTCATTCTGGGGCTCTCCGAAGGGGCTTCACCCCATTCACCCAATCTCGCTTTTGAGAACACGACCCGCCTGCTCAGGGTTGGCGCCTTCCGCTTTATCCGTCACCCCATGTACATGTCCGTCATCCTTTTAGCTTGGGGGGTCGCAATGAAGAATCCCGGTCCCGTCAGTCTTTGCCTCGCCGCAGCCGTTACCATCTTTCTTTTCGCAACCGCCAAGGTGGAAGAAAGGGAAAACATCGACCGTTTCGGCCAGGCATACCGGCAATACATGCAACAGAGCCGGATGTTCATTCCGTTTATCCTGTAATTTTAAAAGAGACACGAAAGGGACCGGGGACACCCGAAGTTTCGAACCCGCCTTATTTCTTTTTCCGGCTCTTGATGCGTTCTTTCTGCAGCTGCTTTTTCTCGCGCAAAAGACGGGACACATCCTTCTGCCGGCGGGTTACCCGGTCTTTGGTCATGGGAGCACTCCTTTCTTCTCTTTCGCGGCACCGTCACGTATCACGAACGAAATCCGGAGTTTGATCCGTAGCTATCCGATTTCATCGGTTATGAAGATGAAATCATTTCAATCCGGATGGACTTTGCCGGCCGTCAGAATTTCAAGATAAAACCAGTCGGGAGCGCCCCCCTGGGGCAGGATGCCCCGGGTGGGATGACGCCTGACCCGGTATCCGGCCGTTCCCAGCCGTTTCTGATAAGCATCGAGGCGTTTCTTTTCCTGTGAAATACCGGTTCGCATGGTTTCGCCGCTGCGGTAGGGCAGAATGGCCAGATCCATCTCCAGGGAGACCGCCAGGTCGACCAGGTCCCCCTCTCCGCTTCCCGGAGGGCGCCCCTGTTCCTGGTCGCAGCAGAAGGCCGCCGTCGCCAGAAGCGTCTTTCCCCGGAGGGCCGCACCCTCTCGCCTGAGGTATGAAAAAAGATCCTCCCGCACCTGGTCGATCCGCATCCCCAGTTTCTCGGCGATCACCCTTCCCACAGCCAGCCCCTCATCGTCGGTATCCACGCAGACGCCGGCAGTTCCGAACCGTTTCATCATGGTCAGCGTGGGAAGGCCGTACCCGGAACAAACTTCAACGGTCCTGTGCGGCTCAAGATCCCGGTAAGCGATTTGGCCGAAATAAACCGTTTCACTCAGATGGATCCGGGCGGCATGCAGCTTCGCCGCCCACTTGCTGTCGCCGCCCTTGCCCCGGGGAAAGGGAGAATGATCGGCAATCATATCCAAAACCGCCGGCATGTCATCCCCGAACAGGGCTGCAGGCGTAAAAATCGAACAAGAATCGGATGTACCCATGTTTTTCCCTCAATATGCCGAACCCGTCCTCACGGGCATGGCGCCTCCCCGTATTTCCGTAGCGAGGTGTATCGCCCTAAACAACGCGGATACCACGGATCTTCAGAATCAGATGCACTTCCTGCCCCACGACAATCCCCATTTCTTCCAGTGCCGCCCGGGGCATCTCCGTCAGCAGGTCATTCTCTCCCACCCGGACCTTCAACCGTGCCAGGGATGAAACAGTCTTTACATCCGTCACCAAACCAAGAAACCGGTTCAAAGGGGGGCCCGGAGGATTGATGCCGGAAACGTAAATGTCGCGCGGCAAGAGAGCAAGCTTGCGCACTTCAACCCCCTCGTAGGGAAGAATGATCGGCATTCCGCCGCAAACCGCTTCGATGAGCCCATGGCCTATATCAGAACACTTTTCACAGATCAGAATATTCGGCGTCCCGATGAAATTACATACCGTTTCGTTGCAAGGAGAAAGAAAAATTTCCTCCCTTGTGCCAACCTGCTCGATTTTTCCCCTGTCGATGATGGCAATCCGATCAGCCAGTTCCTCCGCCTCCATGAGATTATGGGTCACGTGGATGGTGGTAATCCCCAGCTCTTCGTGAAAACGCCGCAGCTCCAGCCGGAGATATTTGGCGGTGGTGACGTCCAGGCTGCTTAAGGGCTCATCCAGAAGTAAAATCCGGGGAGAGGTAGCCAGGGCCCTGGCGAGAGAAACCCGCTGCTTTTCACCCCCGCTGAGATTTCCGACCTGACGTTCCAGAATCGGTGAAATGCCCAGCATGGAGGCGAGATGATTCACCTGCCGTTCCGTTGCATCACGGTCGGACTGGTTTCTCGAGAGCCCGAAGCGGATATTGTCGCGCACATTCAGGAAAGGGAACAGGGCGTAGTCCTGGGGGACATAGGCGATGCGGCGGCGCTCCGGGGGCATATTCGTCGCATCCTCGCCATTGATGCGGATGTTTCCCCGCCGGATACGGCAGAGGCCGGCAATCGCCTCCAGAATGACCGTCTTGCCCGCACCGGTCGGCCCCAGGATAACGAAATATTCTCCTTCCCGGATTTTCAGGTTCACATCCCCCAGGGTAAATTTCCCCAGGCGGACCCTCATATCGGTAACTTCGATCATACGGAATAAGACCTTCCCCCGATTTTCCTGATCAGCAGCAGGGAGGCAACTGCAATGGCAACCAAGGTTATGATGACGGCAATTGCTTTTTCAATCTCAGCCGTCGAAAGATTTAAGAAAATCATCACCGGCAGGGTTCCTGTTTTCGATTTCATGGCCCCCGCCAGGGTGATGGTCGCCCCAAATTCACCTATCGCACGGGCCCAGGTCAGAACGCACGCTGCAACCAGGCCGTTTCTGGCCATGGGAAGGGTTACCCGGAAGAAGACAGCCAGTTTGCTGCATCCCAGGGTGCGCCCGACCTGTTCATAGCGGGGATCGATCCCGTCGAAAGCGGTTTTCATCAGGCGCACCGTCAGGGCGCTGACAACGGTAAACTGCGCCAGGACAATCCCCGGCACTTCGAAAACAAACCTTATGAAGTACTTTTCAATCCCCATTCCCACGGGGTTATTGAAAAATACAAGCAGGGCCGCACCCAGAGCCACAGGGGAGACGACGATCGGCAGATCAAGAATCGTGTCGACCACAGCTTTCCCGCGAAAATTCGCCTGAGAAATGGCATAGGCGGCGGGTACGCCCAAAAGCACGGCAAAAAAAGTGGCGATGGTGGCAGTTACCATGCTCAGACGGATGGCCCTGAAGATCTCATGGGAGAAAAGGGTTTTCGCCATGGTGGCCCAATCCGTGTAGGTGAAGAGCGAACCCAATATGGTAATCAGAAAAAGGCACAGCAGGGCCAGCGCCCCGAAGGTGGCGGCCCGAAAAACCCCTTCACCGCCGATTCCCTTATAAACCCGTGATGCATGCATAAATGGACTTTCTGCCGACTCTAAAGAGACGGACGGTATTCCTGGGGAAGTTTATATTCGCCGCCGATTTGCGCTTTCGGGGCGTAGTTACGAACCTCTTTTTCGGAAGCGGGATAGCCGTACTTTGTAAAAATGGCCTGCCCTTCGGAGGAAATCAGGAAATCGATGAATGCCTGCGCAGCCGCCCGGTTTGTTGCGAAATTTTTGGTAATCGCCGCGGGGATGTACGCCAGGCGCGGCACCTGCTCCGGTTGCAGATAGATCGACTCGGTCTTGCCGGGATTCCACTGTTCAAAAACGTTCCACCCCAAAATGGCATCCACTTTTTTCAGATTGATCAGCCCCGCCGTGGCAGAGCAGCTGGCCGCATGGGTCACGATGTTCTTTTCCACCGCCTTCAGCAAACCGTTCTTATCGAGGATTTCCACCGCGTAAAGGCCAACGCAGACGTATTCCGGATTGCCGATGGCCACCCGGACACCCGGCCGGGCCAGATCCTTCAGTTCCCTGATTTTCATGGGGTTTCCCCTCTGGACGTTGATGGTCGGCACCAGATAGGCGATGATTTTCACCGAATCTGCCTCGACCAAACCCTGGGCAATGGCCATGTCCATATAATCGGGAGAACCCGGAATGAAAAGGTCACCCCGCCTCGACAGCTTCATCTGAGACATGACACTGCCGGACCCGCCCCAGATCAGCTCGACCTTGGTCCCCGTCCTGGCCTCAAACACCTTGGCCGCCTCTTCCATGGGCACCTCGCTGGCAGCGCCGCAGAAGGCCGTGATCCTGCTGCCGCCGGCCGCGTAGGCACCGCTCAGGCAAAGCACGAGAATCGCCAGGCAAAGAACAACGCCGTATCCATACTTCTTCATTATGCTCATCCTTTTAGAGATACCAGGCAAACGCACGCCTCATTCGCCAGAAATGACAAATCCGCCCTGCAGCCCGAAAGCACCATATGCGATGTGTTATTCCCATTGACATACCGACCGTCCCGTCAAGCAAATTTTAGCAACGGCCTCTCAGGCAAGCGAAACAATGCAGCATGACCATTGGGCATGAAATCAGAATCCGAACATTCTCAATGCAACGAAAACCAGCAGCAACGCAAACAGCCGTTTCAGCAGGCGCCCTCTCAGCCTGGAGGCAACCCGGGCGCCCAAGGGCGCAGCCGGGATGCTGGTTGCGGCAACGCACAAAACGAAAAAATAATTCACATACCCCACCGAATAAGGCAGCAGATCCTGCCCACCCCACCCATGAAGGACATAACCCGTTGCGCCGAACAGGGCGATCATGGGAATGACGGCCCCCGATGTCCCCACGGCCATGCTCGGCACATAGCCGAGAGCCATGGTCAGATATGGTACCAGCATCACCCCGCCGCCGATACCGACCAGGGAGGACAAGATCCCGACCAGCACCCCGACGGGCAGGAGCGATGCAAGGGAACGCGTTTCCCGGATAATGTATTCCTTCGGTTCGGGGCGGAACGCCAAAAGTGCCGCCACTGCCATGACAACCGTGCCGAAGGCCGGTTTCAGGACGGCGGCCGGCATGGAGGCAGAAACGGATGAACCGATAAGTGCGCCGACGATTCCTGCAGCCGCCAGGACCATCGCATCCCGCCAGCAGATATTGTAGACGCGATGATGCTGCAACGTTCCCGCCAGGCTGGTCAAAAACCCCACCAGCAGACTCGTCCCGAACGCCGTTTTGACCGCCGTGTCAGGCGATGCGCCGAGAACCTTGCCGACAGTCAAGAGCACCGGCACCAGAATCACCCCTCCCGCAATACCCAGAAGACCGGAGACAAAACCGACCCCGATCCCGGCACCCAGGAGGATCATGATCATGGGCCAGGAAACCAGTTCCACCCGCAGGACCTCTTTTCTGCAAAAAGGACAAAAGCGTTCACCCCCGGGGCTCCCCTTTCATCCGGTATTTTTCATATTCCTCCGGGGTGTCGATATCGATCAAAACACCGGGGTCATCCACATCGACCAGACCGGTCTCAGCCGCAGACAAGGCTGCCGCAATCTGTTTTCCTCCTTCATCTCCCATGACCGCGCTCAATGCAGGCCACAGACGCCGGTCGAAGAGGACGGGGTTGCCTTTCTGGCCGCCATAGACCGGCCGGGTCAAGAGCGGCAGGTGTTCCTGGTGGTAACGGATCAGCTTTTTGCATACCTGCGTCTCAACGAAGGGCTGATCCCCGAGGACAAACAGAATCCCCTGACTGCAGGGATCGACGGCTGCCAACCCGGCCTTCAGGGACGTCGAGATCCCTTCGCGGCTTTCCCGGTTGATGATTATCCGGTATTCCGGAGGCACCAGATGCCGGAGCTTCTCGTTTTCCTTGCTGAAGACGACCACCACATCCTTGACGCCTGTGCCGCCGAGGGATGCAAAAACATGCGCCAGGATCGGCTTCCCTTTCACCTCCAGGGACAGCTTGGGGCAACCCATCCGGACCGATCCCCCCGCCGCCAGCACAACAACGGATACATTGAAACCGCAGGCTGCGTCGTCCTGATAAACGAAACGAACGGGATTTTCATCCCTGAGGGACGTAAAAAGAAGGCGCCGGTCGCTCCCGGCCAGACCCCGGCATATCTCGTGGATAACGCCGACGCCGGAAAGACGGTCGATTTTATTGAAAAGCGGAATAATCGGCACACCCGGAGCGTTTGCACGGCCGATCTCGATCATGTGCCGCATACTCTTCAAAAAATGGGTGACCGCCAGCGGCTCGTTCGGCCGGGCACCCGTGAGCATGCAGAAGACCTCGCTGCGGTGCACGTTCTCGTCATTGACCGGCCGCCCGATGGCCTCGACCCCCAGAACGGGAACCAGCACATCGGAGCGGGTCGGAAAGACGGGTTCGTAGGGGGCGTAGCCTTTGATCGGTTTGCGGGCTGACCCATCCGCTTCCACGATAACATAATCGGCAACGTGTTTCTCCAGCAGGGCTTCCGGCCAGGCGGGATCAATCCCGGCAAGCTTGTCTTTCGGCAGGAGCGCCGCCCCGAGAACAGCCGATGCGCCCGGCTTAAGCGCATCCCGAAGCCTATTTGAAACGTTGTTCCAATTTTCCCCGATCACGACAGGTACTCCTGTGGGACGGAAAATCTTCGTTGTCGTAGTCTGGATGACCCTTTTCCCCCTCCAGATGCCTTCCCGGGTCAGGGTCTCCATTAAAGAG
The DNA here is from genome assembly GCA_964411235.1 of uncultured Syntrophales bacterium. Taxonomy (GTDB): domain Bacteria; phylum Desulfobacterota; class Syntrophia; order Syntrophales; family JAAYKM01; genus JAAYKM01. The sequence goes on along the minus strand of CAYPKE010000001.1, from coordinate 7,225 downwards.
GTCTTGCCGCCGGCACCGTAGATGGTCACGACACCCCGGTCCGACAGGCTCAGGCAGGGGGATACGGCCAGGTGTGGCTCGGTAAAATTCATGGAATCTATCCTTTACCCAGGGCACAGTTCGGATAGACGCAATCGGCGCAGTTACGGCAAAGACCGCCATGGCCGAATTTCACAATCTCGGCGGCACTTATCTTCTCGCCCGTCAAAACTCTCGGTAACAGAAGATCCAGGATGGTTGTATCGGCATACATTGCGCAACCGGGAACGCCGATGATGGGAATGTCTCCATGATAAGCCATGAGAAACATAGCTCCCGGCATGACGGGCGCCCCGTAGCGGATGATCTTCGCGCCGGTCATCCGGATGCCTGCCGGTGTCACATCATCGGGATCGACGGACATCCCGCCCGTTACCAGAATCAATTCTGCGCCCCTTTGCAGGCGCTCCATGATGGCGCGGGCAATTTTCTCCTTTTCATCGACAACATAGTTGATTTCCGGCGGAGCCAGATCAAAGGCTTTGGCCTTGTCGTGCAGGACCGGGCCGAACCCGTCTTCAATCCTGCCCTCGCAGACTTCCCGGCCCGTAATGACCCCTGCCACTTTCAGTTTTTTGTAAGGGACGACGGTAATGACGGGAAATGTTCCGGCAGCTTGTTTTTCCACACGTTCCACATACTTTTTCTTGATCACCAAGGGCACAACCTTTGCCCCGGCCACTCTTTCCCCTTTTGGGACAGGTGTCAGATCATGCAGTGTAACCACGGCAATCTGGGGAATCCCATTGAGCTTGAGCAGACTTCGGGCATTTACTTTTAAGAGTCCGGCCCTTTCCGCAAACAAGTCGAATCGGCCTTCCGAAGGTCCCTTGATGGTCAGGCCGGCGCCGGCAACCGCCTTGGCGACTCTCAAACCGGCTTCCTCTTCATGCAGCTCATCCGCATCGAGATCCAGCAGGTAAATTCGGTGCTTTCCCATGCTCAACAGAACCGGCACGTCTTCTTCACGGATAACGTGTCCTTTCTTAAACCTGGGCCCCTTGTGCACCCCTCTGATGATCTGGGTCATGTCATGACAGAGAACCTTTCCCACAGCTTTTTCGGTTTCAAGATAACGACTTTTCATCACGTTGCTCCCTTTCCTGACGGAACGTTATATTTTCTTCTTCATAACGGACTTTCCAGCCCCCCGGCGGCATATCTCGCTGGAACTTCGGATACGGACCCTATGCAAGCGACTGTATTTTCCGGGATAAAGTGGCATACAACATGGCTTGGAAACGTGTCAAGGCAAAGATTGTTGGAAAAAGGACAGGAAAAGCTTGAAAAGGAGGGCGACCGGCGGTAACCCTTTCAGCACGGGCTCTGCAACGGGTTAGTCTGAAACGGCACAACCCGTATTTTCCCTGAGTTGGGAAAGGGCCGCTTCCGCTGCCTGAAGCAGCGTTTCCGGTGTGTCCGATATCTTCATTGCCGCAACCCCCCATGATATCCCGGGATGAGGCTTGCGCCGCCCGTCGGGCAGGATAGGTACGGCATCCGCAATCTCCTTTTGCAGCCGTTCGGCAATGGCAAACGCCGTTTCCAGGTTTTTCTCCGGAAGCAGAACCAGGAAATTGGCTTCGCTGTGGCGGGCGACGGCCTCGGTCGGCCGCAGGTGAACGCTTATTGTATGCGCCAAAGAATAGAGGACGCGATTCCCGTAACTGACCCCGAATTTCTCGTTGAACTGGCGGAAATGATCGACACCGATCAGAATCAGGGAAAGGGGCGTACTGCCAACCTTGGCTCTCTGTATCTGGCGGCTCAGCGTCTGTTCCAGCCAGTAACGGTTCCGCAGTCCGGTCAGGGCATCGACGCTGCCACAATGACGAAATTCCCCCTCGATTCTGAGATCTTCACCTTGTGCATCCCCCGCACGGCGCAACCGCCGCGTCATGCTGAACAGGAGATTGCAGGCTGCATCATGGGATGCATGCACCAGGGACCACAGGATATCCTCCTCGATGCACAGCAACCGACTCGGTTCATTGGCAACGACAAAGACCGCCGCCGGTTCCTGATCGATGACCGACATCTCGCCAACATTTTCACCGGTTCCCAGAATCGCATCGGGAATGTTTTCCAGCGTATCCGAATGAATCCGGACCGATCCCTCGAGAATGCAGAAAACAACCTGATTCGTCTGCCCCGGCCGTATGAGAATCTCGTCCTTTTCCGCCACCCGGACCGTACAGGAATCCAGCAACCCCCTAATTGCCTCCAGGCTCACACCCTTGAAAAGGTATATTTTCTCGTATTCCCTGTCATCGATGTAAGTCGTTTCGATGTTCATGTCCCTTACCTCTCCAAGATTTCTCTTTCCGGCTTGCACCATGAAAACAATCCCGTGAAAAACATGACCCTGATCGTTTTTTGCGAAACACTTCCCTTAAGACGGGAAATAACAAGAAAGGGGAAACAACAGCAATCTCAAGTGTCTGCGAAATCACACTTGGACAGGCGGGAAAGCGGATGCCGGCACAACGGGGCTGGGAGGCAGGCAAGAAATACCCCTGAGAATATTAACTTCCGTAATTATGATCGATTGTGCTGCGGAAAGAAATGGCGGGCCATTGTTTCATCGTGTCCTGGAGGCGCCACTCATTGGGGGCAAGGTATGCGAGATTGCCCTCCGCGTCGTAAGCAAGATAGACTTTCGCCGCCTTCTCAAATTCCTTCAGGGTCATCTTGTCGTCGCAGTGAATCCAGCGGACTGTCGTATAATCGACCGCCTCGCAGATGCAATCGACATTGTACTCGTCCTTCAGACGGGCCATGATCACATCGAACTGCAGAATCCCGACAGCCCCCAGAAGAAAATCGCTGTGCCCCTGCGGTTTGAAGAGCTGGACGGCGCCTTCCTCGGCAAGCTGCGTCAGTCCCTTCTCCAGCTGTTTGGAGCGGAGCGGGTCACGCAAGCGGACCCTGCGGAAATGTTCGGGGGCGAAATTCGGGATTCCCGTGAAACGAAACACTTCCTTTTCCGTGAAGGTGTCTCCGATCTTGATCGTCCCGTAGTTGTGGATGCCGATAATATCGCCGGGAAAGGCCTCTTCGACATGGCTCCTCTCCTGAGCCATGAACATGGTGGCCTGGTTGATCTGGATATCCTTCTTCAAACGGTGATGCCGCACCCGGATTCCCGGGGAAAAACGCCCGGAACAGATCCGGAAAAAAGCGATGCGGTCCCGGTGGGCCGGGTCCATGTTGGCCTGAATCTTAAAGACAAAACCTGAGAACGCTTCTTCTTCGGGATTCACCGTTCGTGTTGTAGCCTCGCGGGGTGACGGTGCGGGAGAAAGCTCAACAAAAGTGTTCAAGAGCTCCCGGACACCGAAGTTGTTGACGGCGCTGCCGAAAAAAACCGGCGTCTGGTTTCCTTTCAGGTACTCATCCCGGCTGAAAGGATTGGCGGCTTCCGAAAGAAGCTCCACATCGTCCCGCAATTCACTGGCCTGCCCCCCAAGGAGTGTCTCCAGTTGGGTATCATAGAGGTCACGGATAACGATGCCCTCGCGAATCCGGCCGTGATGGGTTTGTGAAAAGAGGTGGAGTTCCTTCCGGTAAAGATCGTAGGTTCCCTTGAAGCGTTTCCCCATGCCGATGGACCAGGTCATGGGCACACATTCGATCTGGAGCGTATCCTCGATGTCCGAAAGGATAGTCAGGGGCTCCAGGCCGTCCCGGTCGAGCTTGTTGATGAAGGTGATGATGGGGGTGTTGCGCATCCGGCAGACCTCCATCAGCTTCTTTGTTCTTGACTCGACGCCCTTGCCGCTGTCGATGACCATCAGGGCCCCATCCACGGCGGTCAGGACCCGGTAGGTGTCCTCGGAAAAATCTTCATGGCCCGGAGTGTCGAGAAGGTTGATCTCGTAATCCCGGTAGCTGAAGTTCATCACGGAGGTGCTGACGGAAATGCCCCGCTCCCGCTCCATTGCCATCCAGTCGCTCATCGTGTGGCGGGTGGCCTTCCGTGCCTTGACGGCCCCGGCCATTTGAATCGCGCCGCCGTAAAGGAGCAGCTTCTCCGTTAAAGTCGTCTTCCCTGCGTCCGGATGACTGATGATGGCGAAGGTCCGCCTGCGTGCTATTTCTTTTTCGTAACTCATTTTTCCTGATCCCGCCCCGTCGCCGCATGCGGCATTCCATAATAAAAAAGGGCTCTCCCTGCAACCCCTTTGCGGACATTTCCTCCCGACAGGCCGGTCAGCCAAAACCTGCGCGGCGCGATTTATACCGAAGCGACCGGGGCTTGTCAAGACATCCTTGCGGAATTTTCCCTCGCATCGGCGTCTTTGCATTGAAGCGAGCTTGTGTCAGGGGGATTTCCGGCCAACAAATATCTGCAGGGGATACCTGCCGCCTTCCAGCAAATACCTGTCGTAAACGCCGTCCAGCGTCTGTTGGTGAACCACAAGGCCGGCTTCCCGGAAAACCCTGTCCCATAACAGCTGCGGGAAAAGTCCCAGCACGTGATGATCCGTGTGCATGGTCAATTCCCCCTGCCGGCGAATCAGGTATATCAGGGTCGCCTCATAGGTGCCGGGCCGAAATGGGTTGATGTAGTTGTTTTCCAGAACGGTCACATGCACGCCATCCCGCTCGCCTGTATAGGCAAAATTGTTATCCTGGAAGGTCTCTTTTGTTTTGCCCACGACAAGCAAAATCCCGCCGGGCTTCAAGTGTCCTGCCGCTGTCTCGATCGCCTGCCGCAGGTCCTCTGGTGACAACATGTAGTCGATACTGTCGGGGATGACCACAGCATCGAACAGGCGTCCTAGCCGCAGTGTCCGCATGTCAGCTTCCAGGTACCCGATATCGGGATGGGCGGCGCGTGCCCTGTCCAGCATACCCTGGCTGAGATCCACACCGGTCACTTCAAAAGACCGCTTGAACACCCGATCCATGCCGCCGGCGCCGCTGCCCAGATGAAGTAACGTCTGCGGTGTTACGGTTGCAAACCGCAGGATGAGGTCGACATACAGACCCGCCTCTTCTTCATAGTCCTCGGGCAAGACCAGCCAGTCCTCGGTCCAGGCAAGATCGTTATAGGCAAGCCAAGTTGAAGCCAAAACAGCCTCCTTTTGCCATGGGGCACTTATAGGTTTCGTCGCTCAGGATCAATCGGAGATGCTTGTAAGGTGACAGTCATTTGCCACCAACCACAGCATGTGCAGGTCAGTCGAGGATCACAAGGGCCAGGTAGGGGACAAGGTTGAACATGATCACGAATATCTTCATGGCACCGATGAAACAATAAATGGCCACATTGAAGGCATCCCTTGGTATTGGAAACCAACGAGTATGCATCCGGTATACCCAGTCACCGGCGTATGAGCAGATCAACACTGCACACAACAGCAAGGCGCCGTTCAGGATGCTGCACCAGAGGAAAAACTCCCGCAGAAAATCACTTGTCATGATCCCGCCTCCCCGCAATCCTTCAAAACCGTTTCGAAACAAGCTTTTGCTTGCCGATGATCCCTGCTGCACCCTGTGCCAGGATCGGACACCGCATCAGGCGACAAGCAGCAAAGAGAGCCTCAATAGAAAAACAATATGGATTCGAAGGGATAAGACAAGATACGGCCGGCGGCGGTCCGAATCTGCACCCCTTCTGCATTCGAGTTCCGGATATCTTCCCTGTTGAGGATTTCACCTTCGACAACAGCCCCGTTTTTTAGAACCAGACCTCTTAGATGCTCGTATTTCAGGTCCTTGTGAACGGCAGGGGCTTTCGGTTTGAGCATGGTTTTTCCGAATTCCGGATCCTTGAGCATCGTCGATACGATGGCATCGAGCATCCCGTAAGCGCGCTGTTCCGGCGTGCCGTGCCGCCCCTCATCTGCCGGCGGCATCCTGACCGTATACTCCCGGGAATAGGTGTATTTATCTGCCTTGGTCAAATCCGCGGTAAAGATAATTTCCACATCGGTCAGGGAATGAAAGGTCAGGGATAGTTCCGCATCGTGACCGGTCCCCTGTCCCTCAATCCTGATGCCCGCACACCCGAATGCCTTCTGCAACCCGTACCAGAAGTATACCTCGACCGGTTGCGGCTCGGTGGAGGCCGGGAAATAGGACCGGTAGCCGACTGTACGCTCGGAATCGAAATAGAAAAGAGCGGTGGTGTTTCGGGATTTGTTGCGAATGGAAGACATGAGAACGTGTTTCCCCTGGTACGGACTGAATGATGCGGGATCGAGTTTGCAGGCATAGACGTCCGTCGAAAGTTCGACCGTCTTGACGATGCGCGGGGCGGCACACCCCCAGGACAGGGCAAAAATGATGCCCAGGCAGACAATGGTCATGATCGCCCCGAGTTCTGATTTCCGCATCCGCTGATTCCTCCCTTGTTTTCGTATTGTGCCGAACATCTCATACATGCAGGTTTTCCCTGCCTTTGCAGAGCCAGGTTGGAGCGTAAACCGCCCCCCGGCCCATGTCAATGATTTTCTTTATGATTATGGGAAAATATAACAGGATAACGGAAGCAGTCCGTCGTGTGGTCGTTCACCATGCCGACAGCCTGCATGAAAGCGTAGCAGATCGTGGACCCCACAAACCTGAACCCGCGTTTTCGCAGATCCCCGCTCATGCGATCCGACGCCTTCGTCTGCGCCGGCACATCCGAAAGACGCCCCCATGCGTTCTGAATGGGGACTCCGTCGACGTAGCGCCAGAGATAGGCCGAAAGGGATCCGAACGCTTCCCGGATATCCAAAACGCCCCGCGCATTCCTAAGCGCCGATTCAATCTTCAGGCGGTTCCGCACAATGCCGGGATCGCCCAGAAGACGGGCAACATCGTCTTGGGTATACCGGGCGACACGCTCACAGTCGAACCCATGAAACGCCCGCCGGTAATGATCCCGTTTCCGGAGAATCGTGAGCCAGCTCAGACCGGCCTGGGCCCCTTCCAGGACAAGGAACTCAAAAAGGCGCCGGTCGTCATGAACCGGGACACCCCACTCCTCATCGTGGTAAGCGACATAGGCAGGGTCATTGCCGCACCATACACACCGCTTTTTCATGTACTGTCCCTGCCTCTCGAAACCGGGGATATCCTTCAGAAGAATGTCCTGAGGGGCACCCCTTGGCTTCTCCTGAAAAACCCGGAAAATTCGGACACGTCAAAAGGAGAAAGAGAACGCCTGGCCGATGCCCTGAAGTTAAACCAA